>DATLLV010000090.1:0-13175 GCA_035537655.1 Miltoncostaeaceae bacterium | reverse complement strand
CTCACGGTGTTCCTCCGCGTCGTCGACGCCCTGTGCGATGTCGGGCGACTGCGCGCCGATCGAGACCAGCACGCCGCACGACGCCCCGTCGAAGGACTTGTCGGACGAGTCGTATCCGATGTCGAGAATCCGCTTGCGGGCCAGTTGGGCGATGTCGACGTACCCGGTGGTGCTCACCTCGCCGGCCACGTGCACGGTGCCGGTGGTGACCAGCGTCTCCACCGCAACCCGGCTGCGGACGTCCTGACCGAGCAGTGCGTCCAGCACGGCGTCCGAGACCGAATCGGCGACCTTGTCGGGGTGGCCCTCGGTGACGGACTCCGAGGTGAAGAGGTGGCTCTGTCCCATGCGGCTACGGCTCCCTATTGCTCAGTCGAACGGGCCCGAGCATAAACGACGTCTCAGAGACCCCTCATCGCCGGGTGCAGTTTCGGCGGCCGTTCCCGGCGATCAGCCGGTGCCGCCGTCCGCGCGGGCCGGCGGGTTGGCGCCGACGCGCAGGCGTCGGCGACTGCCGGCCCGCGCTTGTCGCCTAGGAATGGATTCTTACGAAGACCTCGAAGCCCGGCACGTCGCCCGCGGTCGTCCAGGCGGCGAGGCTCTTGAGCGGTCGCAGGTTGGCCAGCGTCGCGGGCGTCGCGTCCTTCAGGGCGCCCGCCTTGCGCAGGGTGCCGAGCCCCTCCTGGAGGTTCAACCAGAACACCGAGGTCACCTGGTCGGGCATCCCGGCGGTGCCCTCCTGGAAGGCGGCCGACTCGGAGAGCGAGGCGACCGGGCGCTGCACCGAGGTCACGGCGCGAACGCTGGTGCCGACGATCGCCAGGTCGCCGTCGACGCCGTAGACGACACCGGCCTTGGGCGAGAGCGGCAGGCGCCAGCCCTGCACGCCGCCCGCGAGCGGCACGGGCTGCCACTTGGGGATCGTCGCGTCGGGCTGGAACGTCTTGACCAGCGCGGGGATCCCGACCCGCAGCTTGTCGAGGGTGTCCTGAGCCTTGGCCCCGTCGTCGACCTGCAGCGCCAGGGCGGCGCCCGGAGTGGCGCCCGGCGTCACGACGAGGGCGTGCTCCTTCTCGGCGAGCGCCGAGAGGTCGTCGAGCGAGACGCCGAGGAGCTGCGGCAGCTGGTCGGAGAGGCCCTCGAGCTGGCGCTTCTCTTCGTCGCCGAGGCTCCCCTGCACCTGCTGGAAGACCTGGGTCAGGGCCCCGGAGAGGTTGCTGAAGCCGACGTACGCCAGGGCGTCGGCGGGGACCGTCTCGGTCAGGGTGGGGCTGAACTCGGTCGCGACGTCGCTCGGCGCGCCCATGATCACGCCCTTCAGGCGGGCGCCATCGGGCTCGGCGGCGATCGACGCCGCCATGACGGCGTTGCGGAGGTCGGCGAGGCCGAGCTGGTCGGCCTGGGGCCCGGCGGCCTTGCCCGCCTCCTGCACGAAGGCGCCGAGGTCGAGGTAGGCCTGACCGAAGACGTCGGACGGCAGCTTGGCGAGGGCGCCGGTGAACTTGTCCGTGCCCGCCAGCGTCTGGTCGCCGCCCGCCTGGTGGGCGTCGAGGGCGGCGAAGACCTGCTCCTTCGTGTCCGAGAAGACCAGCGCCTCGTCGTCGACCGCGACGACGCCGTCGGCGTCCTTGCTGGTGAAGTACTCGGCCCCGTCGTGCTCGCCGCCGGAGACGGCGCCCTCGCGCACCAGCAGGTCCTTCACCTGCTGCGACTTGCCGTCGGCGACGTCGACGACGGCGACGAACCGCATGTCGTCGCCGGCCTCGGCCGCGGTCGGGACGGTGAGGCCCTTGGTGAGGTCGCCCGCCGGGGGGAGGGCGAGGCCCGCGATGGCGGCGCGCTCGCCGAGCAGCGGCTTGACGTCGGTGTCGAAGTCCACGTTCCCGGTCTCGAGGTCCTTCTGGATCATCCGCTCGAGCTGCGGGTACCCGGGGAACTCCGTCGCAAGCGCCTGCACCTGCTGCCACTGCGCGCCGTCGAAGTCGGTCGTCACCTCGAGGTAGAGCGGGCTCGAGGACGGGACGTACGAGGCCACGTCGCCGGCCGACGAGCCGGTCTCCGAGCCCCCCCCGCACCCGGCGACGGCGATCGCCGAGGCCGCGACGCCGGCGGTCAGGATCGCGACGGTCCTGCGGCGCCGGAGCGACTCGCTGAGCTTCACGGCCATGAAGGGGGGACCTCCGGGAAGGTGTGGAGAACGGCTCGCCGACCGTAGCAGCGGCCCTTCCCACGGCCATCGGACCCGAGTAAAGCCCTGGTTCAGAAGGGACTCCCCGCCCGCGGGGGCGGCTCCGCGACCTACGGGCGGGTCCGCACCTCGAGGACCAGCGGGACGCCGTCGAGGTCGAACCGGCGCCGCAGCCGGTTCTCGAGCCAGAAGCCGTAGTCGCGCGTCATCAGGGTGCGGTCGTTCACGTCGAGGCGGAAGGTCGGCGGCGCCTCGGCCGTCTGGACCAGGTAGCGCAGCGACAGGCGCCGCGCCCCGCGGCGCGGGCCCGGCCGCTCCTCGGCCAGCTCCCGCAGCGCGCGGTTGAGCTCGCGCGTGGGGATGCGGGCCCGGGAGCGCTCCTCCAGGCGCAGCGCGGCCGGCAGCAGGCGGTGCAGCCCCTCCCCCGTCACGGCCGAGGCCACCTCGACCGGCGGGTGCTGGCGCGACTTGGCGCGCAGCCTGCCCCGGATGTGGTCGAGGTCGGGCTGGGCGAGGTCCCACTTGTTCATCACCAGCAGGGTCGCGCAGTGGGCCCGGGCGGCGCGGTCGACCGCCGAGATGTCGGCGTCGGTGAGGCCCTCGGTGGCGTCCGCCACCACCAGGGCCACGTCGCTTCGCTCGGCCGCCTGCAGGGCCCGGATCTGGCTGTAGTGCTCCACGTCCTCGCGCATCCGGCCGCGCTTCCGCAGGCCGGCGGTGTCGATGAGGATCACCTCGCGGCCGTCGACCTCGATGGCCGTGTCGATGGGGTCGCGCGTGGTGCCCGGGCGGTCGTGCACCACCACCCGGTCCTCGCCCAGCAGGGCGTTCAGCAGCGAGCTCTTGCCGACGTTGGGCCGGCCGATGATGCAGATGGCGGGTGGGCGCTCGGCCGCATCGGCCGCCGACGGCGCGTCCGGCAGCCGCTCGACCACGGCGTCGAGCAGGTCGCCCACCCCGCGCCCGTGCTGGGCCGAGACCGGGTGGGGGTCGCCGAGGCCCATGCTGCGCAGGTTCTCGGCCTCGGCCTCCTGGGCCGGGCCGTCGGCCTTGTTGGCCACCAGCATCAGCGGCCGGCCGCTGCGGCGCAGGCGGTCGGCGATCTCCAGGTCGCCGGCGGTCGGCGCGGCGGTGACGTCCACGACGAACATGACCAGGTCGGCGTCCTCGATCCCGCGCAGCGCCTGCGCGGCGATCTGGCGGCCGACGTCGCTGGGGTCGGCCTCGTCGATGCCGCCGGTGTCCAGCAGCTGGAAGGCGCGCCCGTTCCACTCGGCGCCGGCCTGGCGGCGGTCGCGCGTGACGCCGGGGAGGGCGTCGACCACGGCGTCGCGGCGGCCCGCGAGGCGGTTGAAGAGCGTCGACTTGCCGACGTTCGGGTAGCCCACGATCGCCACCACGGGCTGGTCGGTCTGGAGCGTGCTGCCGGCCGCCCGGCGCCTGGGGGTCCGCGCGCGCGCCGCGCGGTCAGCCATCCACCACCTCCGGCGGGGCCGCGGCCTCGTCGCGGCCGCCGCGCGGCGGCTGGGCAGGCCCGCCGGCCGCCGGCAGCAGCGCGGCGACCGCCGCCATCATGCGCTCCACGGCCTCCTGCGCGCGCCGGCTGCGCGGTCCCCCTCCCTCGACGAGGTCCGTGAGGTCGAGGCGCGGGCCGAACACGACGCGGATCGGGCCCCAGCGCCGCTGGCTGCCCCAGATGGCCACCGGGATGACCGCGACCCCGGGCTCCAGGGCCAGCGATCCGGCGCCGGGCAGGCCGGGGCGCATGATGCCCTCCGGGTTGCGCGTGCCCTCCGGGAACATGAGCAGCACGTCGCCGCGCCGAAGGACCTCGCGCGCGTGGCGGAGCGCCCGCCGGTCGGCCCCGCCCCGCTCGACCGCGAAGGCGCCCAGGCGCCAGATGACGCGCCCCACGACCGGGATGGCGAAGAGCTCCTCCTTGGCCATGTAGTACGCCTTCCGCGGGCTGATCGCCAGGCCCACCGCCGGCGGGTCGAACTGCGACACGTGGTTCGAGACCACCAGCGTCGGGCCGTTCCTGGGGAGGTGGTGGCGGCCGCGGACGCGCAGGCGCTTCGCCCCCCTGATCACGAGGATCACCCCGGCGTGACCGATGATCCACCAGCCCGTGGTGATGGGCGGGACGACGTCGAGGTCGATCGGCTTCACTCGCCCACCAGCTCCTCGACCATGGCGGCGACGATGTCCGCCACCCGGCCGGCGTCGAGGTTCGACGAGTCGACCACCACCGCCCCGGGCGCGATCCGCAGCGGGCTGGCCGCGCGGGTGCTGTCGAGCTCGTCGCGGCGGAGCACGTCCTCGAGGACCGTGGCCTCGTCGACCTCGACGCCGGCCGCGGCGAGCTCGGCGCGCCGGCGGCGGGCGCGCTCCTCGGGCGTGGCGGTCAGGAAGACCTTCACGTCGGCGCCCGGGCAGACCGTGCTGCCGACGTCGCGTCCGTCCGAGACCCAGTCGCCGCTCGACATCAGGGCCCGCTGGGCGGCGACCATCTCCTCGCGCACGGCCGCGTGGGCCGAGACCTCGGACACCTGGGCCGCGACCTCGGGGGTGCGGATCTCCTCCGTGACGTCGTGGCCGGCCACCCGCACCCGGTCGCCGTCGCCGGTGGGCTCGATCTCAACGGGGTTCTCGCGCGCGAGCGCCGCCAGCGCCTCGCCGTCCGAGTTCGAGACGCCGCGCCGCTGGGCCAGCCAGGTCACGGCGCGGTACATCGCCCCGGTGTCCAGGTAGGCCGCGCCCACGCGCCGGGCCACCTCGCGCGCGACCGTGCTCTTGCCGGCGCCCGCGGGGCCGTCGATCGCGACGATCACGCGGGGACGCCCCCCAGGTCGGCGAGATCGCGCACGAACCCCGGGTACGAGACCGCGACCGCCTCGAAGCCCTCCACCCCCACCCCGTCAAGGCTCGCGAGCCCGGCGACGGCGCCGACCATCGCCAGCCGGTGGTCGCCGGCCGAGGCCATGGTCCCGCCGGGCACGCGCCCGGCGCCGCGCACCTCGAAGCCGTCGTCGCGCTCCTCCGCCCGGACTCCCAGCGCGCGCAGGGCGCCGACCAGGGCGGCGATGCGGTCGCTCTCCTTCGCCCGCAGCTCGGCGGCGCCGCGGACGACGGTCGTGCCGGTGGCCATGGCGCCGAGCACGCCGACGAGCGGGAGCTCGTCGATCATGGAGGGCACCTCCTCGGGCGCCACCTCGGCGCCCCGCAGCGCGCCCGCCCGGACCACGACCAGGGCGCCGCAGGGCTCGCCGGCGACCTCCGGGCCGGGCACCACGCGCACGTCGGCGCCCATGCGCCGCATCACCTCGACCAGCCCGGTCCGGCGCGGGTTGAGGTTGACGCCCTCCAGCCGCACCTCGGGGTCGCCGAGCAGCGCGCCCGCGACGAGGTGGGGCGCGGCCGAGGAGAAGTCGCCCGGCACATCGAGGTCGGGCAGCGCGATGCCGTCGGCAGGCCCGCGCACGCCCACGGCGCCGGCCTCGCGCAGCAGCGGCGCACCCGCGGCGGCCAGCAGCCGCTCGGTGTGGTCGCGCGAGGGCGCCGGCTCGTGCACCCACGTCTCCCCCTCGGCGAACAGCCCGGCCAGCAGCAGGCAGCTCTTCACCTGGGCGCTGGCGACCGGCAGCCGGTGCACCGCGCCGCGCAGCGGCGCCCCGCCGCTCACGACCATCGGCGGCGTGCCGCCGGGGGCGGTGAAGACGGTCGCGCCCATCGCGCGCAGCGGGCGGGCTACCCGCGTCATCGGCCGCCGCCGCAGCGAGTCGTCGCCGTCCAGCACGACGTGCTCGGCGCCCTGCCCCACCAGGATCCCCGGGAGCAGGCGCATCAGCGTGCCCGCGTTGCCGCAGTCGACCGCCGGCGGCGGGCGCAGGCCGCGCAGCCCGCGCCCCTCGATGGTCACGGCGTCGCCGAGGTGGCCCTCGACGCGCACGCCTGCGGCCTCGATCGCGTCGAGGGTCGCGCCGGTGTCGGCGGAGTCCAGCGGCCGCCCGACCCTGACCTCGCGGTCGGACACCGCGGCCAGCAGCAGCGCCCGGTGGGTCAGCGACTTGTCCGGCGGGACGCGCAGCGTGCCGCGGAGCGCCGGGACGGGTGCCACGCGGACGACCGGCATCCGACGAAGCCTAGCCTGGCCGCGCCGCCGCCACCCTCGCGACCCGGGCCGCCCCTACGGGCCGGGGCGGGCGGCGTCCGGCCGCACCGAGCGGGCGACCCGCAGGGCGACCTCCTCGGCGCCGGCCATGCCGCGCGCCTGCAGGCCGAATGCGCGGTCGGGCAGCTCCCAGACCAGGGTCACGAGGCGCGGCCCGCGCAGCACCCCCTCGACCGGGCCGACGGCCACCCGCCGCGCGCCGCGGCCGCCGGTCTCGGGGCTCGCGAGCGGCGCGGGCGCCTGGCGCAGCAGCACGCGGGCGCCGTCGGGCCCGGTCCAGGCGATCACGATCGCGGGCGGCGCGGCCGGGTAGGCGACGTCGGGCTCGACCCGGGGGCGCCCGCGCGCGAAGCCCTCGGGGACCCAGGCCGGCAACCAGGCCTCGTACCCGGCCTCGAACGCCGCCTCGGCCAGCCCGGCGGCCCAGCGGCCGCTGCCGATGCCGGCGCCCATGCCGTGGGTCGCGCCGAGGCGCCCGCTGACCGACGAGCCGTCGAAGCGCAGCTCCGAGATGCCCGGGCGGGCGAGGCGGCCGATCGGCTCGCCGGACGCGTCGATGGCGTCGACCGCGATGATCGCGACCTCGGCCGGGATCCGCGCCAGCGCGAGGCCCTCGCGGCCCGCCGGGACCGCGGCCGCCGGCTCGTCGCTCGCCAGCAGCGGCTGGGCGGTCGCGGCCTCGGCCGCGAGGCGGGCCACGAGGACCCGGTCGGCGTGGGGCGGCACCTCGAGCGACACGGCCGCCGCGACGACCGGGCGCCAGCGGCTCGGGCGGCCGGGCGGGCAGGCGACCCTGGCGATCACCTCCCCCTCGGGCGTGAGCCACGCGACCCGCGCGGCGGGCGGCTCGCCCGCGACGGACGCCGCCACGATCGGCCCGCCGTCCTCCGCGGGCAGCACGAGTGGCACCGGGTGCCCCAGGGCGGCCTCGGCGATCTCGCGGGCGCGCTCCCCGGCCTCGTCCATCGCGCCCCATCACACCACATCCGTCCGGGGCCCCCGTCACCATGCGCGCCATGTCCACCCTCGCGTGCCACGACTGCGGCGCCCTCCTGGAGCCCGGCGAGGAGCTCTGGCAGGCGCCCGGCGACCCCGCGCCCGACGAGGACGGCGAGCCGTACTGCCTCGGCTGCGCCTGCCCCGCCGGCATCGCCGCCTGACATCCTGAGGGGGTGACCACCCCCCCGGCGGCGCCGCTGGAGGCGCGCCGCGACGGTGTCGCCCTGGCCGGCGAGGCCTCGGCCGGCGACCGCGAGCCCATCCTGCTGCTGCACGGCCTGACGGCCACCCGCCGCTACGTGGTGCACGGCTCGCGCGTGCTCGAGCGGGCCGGCCACCCGGTCGTGCTCTACGACGCCCGCGGCCACGGCGCCTCCTCGCCCGCCGGCCCGCCGGAGGCCTACACCTACGCGGCGCTCGTGGACGACGCGGTCGCGGTCATGGACGCCGCCGGCATCGCCCGCGCCGCCGTGGTCGGCCAGTCGATGGGCTCGGCGACCGGCGTCGCCCTGGCGCTGGCCCACCCCGACCGGGTCAGCTCGCTGACGATCGTGACCCCCGCGCACCTGGGCCGCCCGAGCGCGGACCTCGCCCGCTGGGACCGCATGGCCGAGGGCCTGGAGCGCGGCGGGCCCGAGGGGTTCCTGGAGGCGCTCGGGCCGCTGACCCTCGACGAGCGCTGGCGCGACACGGTGCGGACGGTGATCCTGCAGCGCATCGCCCGCCACGAGCACCCCGACGCCGTGGCCGCCGCCCTGCGCGGCATCCCCCGGTCGGCCGCGTTCGACGGGCTCGAGGCGCTCGAGGGCCTGGCCCTGCCGGCCCTGATCGTGGGCAGCCGCGACGGCGCCGACCCCGACCACCCGCTGGCGGTCGCGCAGGAGTACGCCCGCCGGATCCCGGGCGCGCGGCTGCTCGTCGAGGAGGAGGGCCAGTCGCCGCTGGCCTGGCGCGGCGGGGCGCTCTCCAAGGCGGTGCTCGAGTACATGGACGGCGGCTGAAGGTCACTCGCTGACGCTGTAACCCGCCGGTGTCTCAAGGGACCGAGTGGACCACCCGCGGGCGGGCACTCGACCTCGGTCAACGGGATCGGGTGAAGTCGTGCATCGCGATGGCGCTCGGCTACTGACCACGAACTGGGCGCAGCACCCTGCGGAGAGCCGGGTCGTCTCCGGCCGCCGGCGGCCCGGGATTGCGGTGGACCCGCGGCCTGTTCGCACCGATTCAGGTCCCGCGCGGCAGGCGGCCCACTAATCTGCGGGGCGCCGACGGCGCTCCGTGATGGCCCTGGCCTAGAACACGCCGGACTTGGCGGTGAGCTTCCCGTTCGTGTACGAGATCGCGACCGTGCCGAACTGAGTGCACCCCTTGTAGCTGCGGATCTCGATGGTCACGCCGTAGCCGCTGGAGTAGGCACTGCGCTTGCCGTTGGTCCCGAAAAGCCTCTTTACCTGCGAGACCGTCTTGCCGGGCGTGGCCTTGGCGAACTCGGCCGGCGTGACACAGCCCGGGGTGGCCTTGGCGCTGGCCAGCGACACCGGTACGAGCAGCACGGACGCGCAGGCCAGCGCGAGCCCGCAGCGCACGATGGATCTGGTCATGGGTTCCTCTCTGGTGGTCGCTTGTGCACAGCATCGGCTGATCGGGCCCCATCCTTGAGCGCTTTCGAGAGGCCACCGGCGTGTCGGACCAGGATCCTGTCCAACGGCGGGTGGACATCGGCCGCGATTGCCTGTCTCGGGAAGTTGCGCATTCAGATCGACTGCGACACGCTCGGCCGGGCCGCCTTCGACGGCCTCGAGGCGCTCGGGGGGCCCTGCCGGTGCTGATCGTCGGCAGCCGCCGACGTCCGGAGGCGCGCTGGGCCCCCGCGAGGGGCGGCCCGTGCGCATTGGCCACATTGTCGAATTCGGGCGCCGGGCGGCGTCTACTTCGCGACAGGCGGACCGCACGGCCCGCCGCGACCCGGAGGTTCGATGTGCGCTATCTGCTGCTGATCTACAACGAGGAGCGCGGCTGGGCGGACATGAGCGAGGCCGAGCAGGCGGCCCAGCTCCCGCGCTGGAGCGCCTACTCGGACTCGCTCCAGTCGGCGGGCATCCTGCGCGGCGGCGACGCGCTGCAGCCAGTGGCGTCGGCCACGACCGTGCGCGTGCGCGACGGCGAGACCCAGCTCACCGACGGGCCGTTCGCAGAGACGCGCGAGCAGCTCGGCGGCTACTACATGGTCGAGTGCGACACCCTCGACCAGGCCATCGAGGCGGCCTCGCGCATCCCGAGCGTCGACCGCGGCAGCGTCGAGGTGCGGCCGATCATGGAGTTCGACTGACCGACGGCCGCGATGCGGTCGCCCGCGTCGTCCGCGACGACGGCGCGCGGGCGCTGGCCGTCCTCGCGCGCGTCCTCGGCGACATCGACCGCGCCGAGGACGCGCTGCAGGACGCGTACGCCACCGCGCTCGAGCGGTGGCCGCGCGACGGGATCCCCGATGCCCCGCTCGCCTGGATCATCACCACCGCGCGCAACCGCGCCGTCGACCGCCTGCGGCGCGAGCGCACCCGGCGCGCGTCCGAGGCGGCCCGGGCGCGCGAGGTCGAGACCAGGGCGGCCGAGATGATCCCCGACGGCATCGGCGACGACGAGATCCCCGACGAGCGCCTGGGGCTCATCTTCGCCTGCTGCCATCCGGCCCTGGCACGCGAGGCCCAGGTGCCGCTGACCCTGCGCCTGGTCGCCGGGCTGACCGTCCCGGAGATCGCGCGCTCGCTGCTGCTCCCCGTGCCGGCCGTCCGCCAGCGCCTGGTGCGGGCCAAGCGGAAGATCCGCGACGCCGGCATCCCGCTCGAGGTGCCCTCGGGCGACCGGCTGCCCGACCGGCTCGACGTCGTCCTCACGGTGCTCGCGCTGGTCTTCACCGAGGGCTACGTCGCGACCGCCGGCCCGGCCCTGCGCCGCGACGACCTGGCCGAGGAGGCGATCCGCCTGACGGCGATCCTGGCCTGCCTGATGCCCGACGAGGCCGAGCCGGCCGGCCTGCTCGCGCTGATGACGCTGCACCACGCGCGCCGCGCCGCGCGTGCCCGCGCCGACGGCTCGCTGGTGCTGATGGCCGACCAGGACCGGGGCCTCTGGGACCGCGAGGCGATCGCCCGCGGCACCGCCGGGGTCGAGCGGGCGCTGCGGATGCGCCGCCCCCCGGGGCGCTTCGCCCTGCAGGCGGCCATCGCGGCGGTCCACGCGGAGGCGCCGAGCGCCGCCGAGACCGACTGGCCCCAGATCCTCGGCATCTACGACGAGCTCATGCGCCGCGCGCCCTCGCCGGTGGTCGCACTGAACCGGGCCGTGGCGGTGGCCGAGGTCGAGGGGCCCGGCCCGGCGCTCGACGTGGTCGACGCGCTCGCGGCGGACCGGGCGCTGCAATCCTTCGCGCCGCTGCACGCGGCGCGCGCCGACCTGCTGCGCCGCCTGGGCCGCGACGAGGAGGCGGCGGCGGCCTACGCGGAGGCCGCGCGCCTGACGGGCAACCCGGCGGAGCGGGCCTTCCTGGAGGGCCGGGCGGCCGGCGCCTAGGCCGGCGGCGCCTCGGGCGCCTCGCGGGCGCGGTAGCCCCGCTCCTCCACCAGGCGCACCGCCTCGCGGGCGGCGTCGGGCCCGGCCACCACCAGCTCCAGCTCGCCCTCGCCGCCGGGCGGCCCCGGGCGCAGGTGGAGATCCTCGATGTTGATGTGGGCGTGGCCGAGGGCGGTCGCGATCTCGGAGATGGCGCCGGGCCGGTCCGGGATCGCCACCACCAGCCGTGCCGTCTCGGCGGGGCCGTCGTCCTGGGCCGCCCGCAGCCGGGCGCGGGCGCCCGCCGCCTCGCCGATGAAGCCCAGCAGCCAGTCCCGGTCGCCGGCGCGCAGGGCATCCCCGACCCGTTCCAGCGAGCCCGCGTAGTCGTCGAGGGCCGCCAGCACGGCCTCACGGTTGGCCAGCAGGATGTCGGCCCAGAGCGGCGGGTTGGAGCCGGCGACGCGGGTGAGGTCGCCGAACGACGGCCCCGCCGAGCGCAGCGCCTCGCGTCCCTCGGGCGCCGTCGCCGCCGCCTGGTTGACCAGCGCCCCCGCCAGCACGTGGGGAAGGTGCGAGACCAGGGCCATCAGGCGGTCGTGGACGCCCGCGTCGATCGCCACCGGGCGGGCGCCGACCGACCCCACCAGGCCGTGAAGGCGCTCGAACAGGTCCGGCCGCGCCTCGGCGCCGGGGGTGAGGAACCAGGTGGCGCCGCGGAAGAGGTCGCGGCGGGCGAAGGCCACGCCGGTCCGCTCGGCGCCGCAGACCGGGTGCCCGCCGATGAAGCGCTCCCGCTCGCCCGGCGCGAGCGCCCCGAGCAGCGCCGCCTTCGCCGAGCCGAGGTCCGTGACCAGGCAGTCATCGGAGGCCGCCGCCAGCGCGCGGCGGGCGAGGCCCTCGAGCGCCGGGACCGGCGCGGCCAGGACCACCGCCTCGGCGCCCTCGGCGGCCTCCTCGACCGTGGCGGCCGCGCGCGTCAGCGCCCCCATGCGCAGCGCCGTGCGCAGGGCCTCGGGGTCGGGGTCGGCGCCGACGACCTCGCGGCCGCCGGCCAGGGCGAGCCCGAGCGAGCCGCCCATGAGCCCCACGCCGACGATGGCGACGGGGCCGGGGCTCACGCGCGCGTCAGGCGCTGACGGCGACCTGCTCGCCCTGCGCCATGACCTTGCCCATCAGGTCGACGCAGCGGCGGACGTCGGCGACCCACGCGCCGAAGGTGTCGGCGTGCAGCGCCTGGGGGCCGTCGCAGAGCGCGGCCTCGGGCGCCGGGTGGACCTCGACGATCAGGCCGTCGGCGCCCGCGACCACCGCCGCGCGCGCCATGGGCAGGATCAGGTCGCGCTTGCCGGCCGCGTGGGACGGGTCGACGATCACCGGCAGGCTCGACTGCATCTTCACCACCGGCACGGCGGAGATGTCGAGCGTCGCGCGGGTGGCCGTCTCGAAGGTGCGGATGCCGCGCTCGCAGAGCACGATGTCGGGGTTGCCCTCGCGGGCGACGTACTCGGCCGACAGCAGCCACTCCTCGATCGTGTTGGCCATGCCGCGCTTCAGCAGCACCGGCGTGCTGGTGCGGCCGACCTCGCGCAGCAGGTCGAAGTTCTGCATGTTGCGGGCGCCGAGCTGGATCATGTCGGCGACCTCCAGGACGTCCTCGAGCTGGCGGACGTCCATCAGCTCGGTGACGATCGGCAGCCCGGTCTCCTCCCGCGCCTCGACCAGGATCTCCAGCGCCGGCTTCCCCAGGCCCGCGAAGGCGTAGGGCGAGGTGCGCGGCTTGTACGCCCCGCCGCGCAGCAGGGTGGCGCCGGCCTCCTTGCAGGCGCGCGCCGAGGCCAGCGTCTGCTCGCGCGACTCGACCGCGCAGGGCCCGGCGATCAGGCCGAAGGCGCCGCCGCCGATGCGCCGGCCGGCGACGTCGACCGGGTGGTCGGTGCCGCGGAAGTCGGCCGAGACCAGCTTGTACGGCTTGAGGATCGGGACGACCTTCTCGACCCCCGGCTCGCCCTCGAGGTTGAGGGACGAGATGAGCGCCCGGTCGTCGCCGATGGCGCCGATGACCGTGACGAACTCGCCGCGCGAGGGATGGGCTTTCGCGCCGACCTGCTCGATGCGGTCGATGATGTGGCGCACCTGTTCGTCGGTGGCGCCCTCCTGCATCACGATCATCATGGTGGTGTCCGTCCTGGTCCGCTGTCGTGGTGGGCCGGCGCGGCGAGCCGGGCCCGCGCCGAGAGGAATGCGTCGTTCTCGTCCGGGGTCCCG
>DATLLV010000089.1:0-14356 GCA_035537655.1 Miltoncostaeaceae bacterium | reverse complement strand
CGCCCCCCATCACGCTTCACTCGTCGAAGCGTCGCGGAGAAATCCGCCGCGATTTTTAGCTGCGCCCACTGCCCGGCCAGTGCTCTGACCGCAACATCTCTCCGGCCCACCCCTACGCGGGCGAGAACGGCCGAGCGCGGTAGCCTCCGGCCGATGGACGAGCAGGAGCGCCAGCGCCGCGAGGCCATGGACCGGCTCCTCGAGGGGCGGGCGCGGCTCTACGGCCCGCGTCTCTGCAAGTGCGGCTGCGGTCGCGAGTTCCTGCCGGGCTCCCGCCCGACCAAGCGCTACGCCACCGACCGATGCCAGCGAAGGGCCGACGCCCGCCGGCTTCGCGCTGCGGAGCGGATGGCCTAGCGGCCGTCGCCGTTGGAGCTGACCCGCCCCCCGCGGCTCAGCTCGTCGGCGAGCCCGGCGACGCGAATGCTCGATGTTGATCGCGTCGTCGAGCGGCGAAGGAGCACGAGGCAAGCATGGCCCGCCCCCGTCGCCGGGCGCGATGCCGCGGCATGTGCCCGCTCCTCCTACCAATAGGAATCGAGCGACGACGGGACCCCCAGACGATGATCGCGACCACGGAGCCCACCAGGATCGCCAGCAAGAAGACTGCGGCAATCACGCGGCGGGACCCGCGCAGCGGCTCGCGCCACGCGTCGTTCGGCTGTCCTCGAGGCCGAATGCGTTGATCCAACGAGCCAGACGCTCGAATCGCTCCTCCCTCATGGTAATGAGCGTACTTCGACCGCCCATGGGCGCTGTACAGGGCCGTTCGGGGGGTACGCCCCTCGGCCACGCGCTCGATGCGCGGGCACGCCCCGAGGGCGCGGCGGCGGGCGGCGTGGTCGTCGCGCTTCAGGAGGTCGACCAGCTCTTGGGCCTTGAGCGCGACCCTCACGCCGACATTGGCCAGCAAGGTGCGGTCGTCAGGCTCCACCACGCGGTCACCGTACCCGCTCATGCCGCGTCCTCCTCGGTCTCCTCGGGGGCCTCGCGGATCTCCCGCGCCAGCGCCATCGCGCGCCGTAGCCCGGCGATCTCCCAGGTGCCGGTCCGGGCCGGAACGACCCTCGGGGGCACCACCGTGGGCTGAGCTGTCGTCCGAGACCGTGCGATATTCGTCGGGCCAGCCAACGCGGAGGTGCAGCGATGATCACCGGCGTCCATGCAGTGATCTTCACCAGGGACGCGGAGGGCCTTCGCGCCTTCTGTCGCGACGTGCTCGGGTTCTCGTCCGTCGACGCTGGCGGTGGGTGGCTGATCTTCGCCCTGCCCCCGGCCGAACTCGCGGCGCACCCGGCCGACTCCGAGGGCCACCAAGAGCTCTACCTCATGTGCGATGACGTTGAAGCGACCGTTGACGAGCTCGAGCGCAAGGGCGTCGAGTTCACCGATCCGATCACCGACGAAGCGTTCGGCCTGATGACCGCGATCAGGCTGCCTGGCGGCGGGCAACTCGGTCTCTACGAGCCCAGGCACCCGACACCGCTCACCGCGAGCGAGTGAAGGGCTCGGCGGCCTGGCCGCATCCGTGGTGTGCTGCTCATGTCGTCTCCTCCTCGGGGTCGTGGCAGTGGCAGTAGGGCTCGCCGGGTGAGGCCCGGACGAGGGGCAGCTCGCAGCGGGGACAGCGCCGGTCACGGGTCGTCCCGGACAGGTCGTCCCCCCTTTTCATCCCTTAGGGGGGACGACGGGACGACCTACCGGATCTCCCCCGGCCCGTGGCAGGACGAGTAGGTCGTCCCAGGGTCGTCCCGCTCCGGGACGACCTCCTCGAGGGTCTGCTGCACGCCGGCCTGCTCGTCGGGCAGGTGGAGCCGATAGCTGCCCCCCTTTTTGCCCGGCATGGCGGTGCCGCGGTTGACGATCGCGCCCTCGGCGAGCAGGTCATCGCGCAGGGCGCGCACCTTCGCGGCGCGCGCCGGCAGCGCCTCCTCGATCGCTCTTGAAGCGCAGCCCTCGTGGGCCGTGACGAAGTCGACCAGCGCCTCGCGGAGATCCTCGTCGGTGAGCTCCGGGGTCTCGTCGTGGGCAAAGCTCTGGCCGGGGGTCCACAGGAGCGCCCAGCGCCGGCCGTGCAGCTCCGACGACCAGCGCGCCTTGCGCCAGTGGACCCGCGTGCGACCGGGCCCGGCCTCGCGCACATGGTGTCGGGCACGCGCTCCCAGGCCCTCGAGATCTGGCCGGCGCGGTTCTCGTGGTGGACCAGCAGGACCGCCAGGTCGCGCGCCAGCGCGGCGCGCGCGGCGCCGATCAGCGCCATGAAGGCCGACACCTCCTCGGGCGTCCCGCCGCCGGTCGTGCCGAGCTCGTGCAGCGGGGCGGCGCAGAGCACGTCGACCCCGAGCTCGGCGCAGCTGGCGACGAGCCCGTCGCGCAGGGCCGGGTGGGCGAACGAGAACCCCGCCCAGGGCTCGTCGACGACGAACAGGTGGCTCGAGGGCGCCGGCCCGCCCCACGCGGCCAGACGCGCGCGCAGCTTGAGCCGGAAGCGGCCCCGCGGGCCCTCGTTCTCGAGCACGAGCACCCGGCAAGGCGCCGGCACCGGCAGGCCGAGCCAGTCGCCCCCCGCCGCCAGATGCAGCGCGAGGTCGACCTCGAGCGTGGTCTTCCCGGCCCCGCCGTCGCCGTAGACGATCATCGTGCCGCCGCGCGGAAGCGAGGGTCCGTCAGTCGCCGGTCACCCGCCCGATCACCCGCGGGCCCGGCGGCGAGGCCGCGTCGCCGATCCGGACGGCCCGCTCCATGGTCGCGATCCCGGTCTCCATGCGCTCCGGCTCCTCCGCGTGGAGCTCGGCGAGGACCTGCCCCGCGGCCACCGCGTCGCCCTCCGCGACGCGCAGGACCACCCCGGCCCCCGGGCTGACCGCGTGGTGGCGCTGGGCGCGCCCGGCGCCGAGCCGCCAGGCGGCGAGGCCGACCTCCATGGCGTCGATCGCCTCGACCGCGCCGGCCCGGTCCGTCCGCAGCTCCGCGACCAGCGGGGCGGCCGGCAGCGGCCCGTCCGGGTCGCCGCCCTGCGCCCGCACCATGCGGCGCCAGCGGTCCATGGCGCGGCCGTCGCGCAGCGCGGCAGCGGCGTCGGCGTCCACGCCGGCGAGGGCGAGCATCTCCTCGGCCAGCGCCAGCGTCACCTCCACGACGTCCGCCGGGCCGCCGCCCTCCAGCACCTCCACGGCCTCGCGCACCTCCAGGCCGTTCCCCACGGCGCGGCCCAGGGGCGCGTCCATGCTCGTCAGCAGCGCTGCTGTCCGCACGCCGGCGTCCTCGCCCAGCCCCACCATGGTGCGGGCGAGCTCCTCGGCGCTCGCGAGGTCGGTGATCAAGGCCCCGCGGCCGACCTTCACGTCGAGCACGAGGGCGGCCGTGCCCTCGGCGATCTTCTTGGACATGATCGAGCTGGCGATGAGCGGGATCGACTCGACCGTGCCGGTTACGTCGCGCAGGGCGTAGAGCTCGCGGTCGGCCGGGGCGAGGTCCTCGCCGGCGGCGCAGATGGCGGCGCCCACGTCCCGCAGCTGCGCGATCAGCCCCTCGGCGCCGAGATCGACGCGGACGCCGGGGATCGCCTCGAGCTTGTCCAGCGTGCCCCCGGTGTGGCCCAGCCCCCGCCCTGCGAGGTGCGGCACCGCGGCGCCGCAGGCCGCGACCAGCGGGCAGAGGGCCAGCGAGACCGTGTCCCCCACCCCCCCGGTCGAGTGCTTGTCGACCGTCGGCCGCGGGACCGTCGACAGGTCGAGGCGGCTGCCGGAGCCGACCATCGCGTCGGTCCAGACGTCGAGCTCGCGGGCGCTCATGCCGCGCCAGAGGATCGCCATCAGCAGCGCCGAGGCCTGCTCGGGCGCCACCGCGCCGTCCGTGTAGCCCGCGATGAACCAGCGGATCTGCGGCGCGCTCAGCTCGCGGCCGTCGCGCTTGGCGCGGATCAGGTCGACCGCGTGGTGGCTCACTGCCCGGCGCGCGCCGCCACGTCGTCCGGGCCGAAGGCCGCGGGCAGGAGCTCGGCCAGGCGCACGGGGCCGCCGTCGGCGTCCAGCAGCAGCTCGCCGCCGCCGTGCTCGTAGAGCAGCTGCCGGCAGCGCCCGCAGGGCCCCAGCGGCCGCCCGTCGCCGGCGACGACCGCCACGGCCACGAGCCGGCCGCCGCCCGAGGCGGCCAGGTCCGAGACCAGCCCGCACTCGGCGCAGAGGCTCAGGCCGTAGCTGGCGTTCTCGACGTTGCACCCGCGCACCAGGCGGCCGTCGCCGGCCAGCCCGCAGGCGCCCACCAGGAGGCCGGAGTACGGGGCGTAGGCGCGCTCGGTCATCGCCGCCGCCTCGCGGCGGAGCGCGTCCCAGTCGACGCTCACGCGCTCCGGGCCAGGTCGGCGATCGCAGCCGGGACCTCGCCGAAGCCATCGACCCGCGCCATGCGCGGGTGGGGGTCCTCGATCTCCGCCAGCTCGAGCGCCCAAGTGACGTGGTACGGGATGTGCACGCCCGCGCCGCCGATCTCCAGCACCGGGGCGATGTCCGAGCGGATCGAGTTCCCGACCATGCAGAAGGCGGCGGGCGCGACGCCGAGCCGGGCGAGCACCCGCGAGTAGGTGGCCGGGTCCTTCTCGGCCACGATCTCGATGCCCTCGAAGACCTCGCCGATGCCGGACGCCGCGACCTTCGACTCCTGGTGGAAGAGGTCGCCCTTGGTGATCAGCAACAGGCGGTGGCGGGCGCTGAGCTCGCCGAGCGTCTCGGCGACGTCGTCGAGCAGCTCCACCGGGTGGGCCAGCAGCTCCTTGCCCATGCCGATGATCTCCTCGATCCGGCGCCCGTCGATCCGGTGCCCCGTGAGCGCGAGCGCCGTCTCGATCATCGAGAGGGTGAAGCCCTTGACCCCGTAGCCGAAGAGCGCCAGGTTGCGCCGCTCGGTCTCGAGCAGGGCCGCGTCGACCGCCTCGGCGTCGACCCATGGGTCGAGCAGCGCGGCGAAGCGCTTCTGGGTGACGTGGTAGTGCCCCTCGCTGTGCCAGAGCGTGTCGTCGCCGTCCACGCCGAGGATCTCGATGCTCATGGGATCAGTGT
The DNA here is from genome assembly GCA_035537655.1 of Miltoncostaeaceae bacterium. Lineage (GTDB taxonomy): Bacteria > Actinomycetota > Thermoleophilia > Miltoncostaeales > Miltoncostaeaceae > DATAGF01. The sequence continues at coordinate 9,299 of DATLLV010000089.1, read as the reverse complement.
AGTGAGGGGCCCGGTTCACTACGTTTCACGCGTGGAGATCGACGACCGGAACGTCGTCACCGCGCCCAAGGTGCTGCTGCACGACCACCTCGACGGCGGCCTGCGGCCCGACACGATCGTCGAGCTCGCGCGCGAGCGCGGGTACGACGGCCTGCCGAGCACCGACCCCGGCGAGCTGCGCCAGTCGATCTCGCGCGGCGCCAACCGCAACGACCTCGTCCTCTACCTCGAGACGTTCGCCCACACCGTGGCGGTGATGCAGACGCGCGAGGGGCTCGAGCGGGTGGCGGCCGAGTGCGCGGAGGACCTGGCCGGCGACGGCGTGGTCTACGCGGAGGTGCGCTTCGCGCCCGAGCTCCACATCGAGGCGGGCCTGAGCCTGGACGAGGTGGTCGAGGCGGTGCTGGCGGGGTTCGAGCGCGGCTGCGCCGGGCGCGAGCTGACCGTCGGGGTGCTCTGCTCGGCGATGCGCCAGCAGGCCAGCAGCCTGGAGATCGCCGAGCTGGCCCTGCGCCACCGCGACCAGGGCGTCTGCGGCTTCGACATCGCCGGGCCCGAGGCCGGCCACCCGCCCTCGCGCCACCTCGACGCCTTCTCGCGGGTGATGCGCGACAACTTCCACATCACGATCCACGCCGGCGAGGCCTTCGGGCTGCCCTCGATCGCCGAGGCCCTGCACGTCTGCGGCGCCGAGCGCCTGGGCCACGGCGTGCGGATCATCGATGACATCGCCGCCGACGGCGAGGGCGGCCACGCGCTGGGGCGCCTGGCGGCGTTCGTGCGCGACCGGCGGGTGCCGCTGGAGCTCTGCCCCTCCTCCAACGTCCACGTTGGCGCCGTGCCGTCGATCGCCGACCATCCGGTCGGCCTGCTGGCCAGGCTGCGCTTCCGGGTGACGGTCAACACGGACAACCGGCTGATGAGCGAGACGTCGCTCTCGCGGGAGTTCCTGCACCTGGCGGGCGCCTTCGGCTGGGACCTCGACGACATGCGCTGGGCGACGATCAACGCGATGAAGAGCGCGTTCCTCCCCTTCGACGACCGGCTGCGGCTGATCAACCGGGTCATCAAGCCCGGCTACGCCATGCTGGGCGCGGACGGCTAGGGGCTAGATCCCGGGCGGGCGGCCGGCCATCGGCCCCGCCGGCACCAGCGGCTCCCAGGCCTCGAGGGCGTCCAGCAGCGCCGCCGGGTCGTCGTCGGCCACCAGCGTGGCGCGGCGCTCGGCGCTGAGGAAGCGGGCCTCGACGGCGCGGTCGAGCATCGCCCCCAGAGGGCCCCAGTAGCCGGCCACGTCCAGCACCCCGACGGGCTTGTCGTGGATGGCGAGCTGGGTCCAGGTGAACGCCTCGATCAGCTCCTCCATCGTGCCCACGCCGCCCGGCAGGGCGACGAAGGCGTCGGCCCGGGCGGCCATCAGGGCCTTGCGCTCGTGCATGGTCTCGACGACCACGAGCTCGGTCAGGCCGCCGTGCGCGATCTCGCGGTCGTCCAGGGCGCGCGGGATCACGCCCGTCACCGGCGCGCCCGCGGCGAGGGCGGCGTCGGCGACCACGCCCATCAGGCCGACCATGCCGCCGCCGTAGACGACCCCCAGCCCGCGCCGGGCGATCTCGGTCGCCAGCGCCGCGGCGGCCTCGGCGTAGCGGGGGTCGGCGCCGGGGCTCGACCCGGCGTAGACGCAGACGGTCCTGAGTGGGGGCACCGCCCCGATGCTAACGCCGCCGCCCTAGCGGGCGCCGGGGCGGGTCACGACCTCGGCGGCGAGGGCGCAGGCGGCGTCAAGGGCGTCGCGTGCCCCCGCCCCCCCGCGGCGGGCGGCGATCCAGGCGGCGGCGAACGCGTCGCCGGCGCCGGTCTGGTCGACGACCGGGCGCGGAGGTGCCGCAGCCGGCACGCGCACGGTCTCGCCGGCCCCCGAGCGCCACAGCGCGCCCTCGGCGCCGAGCTTCAGCACGACCCCGTCGCGGCCCTCGGCCAGCGCCGCCGCGGCGCGCTCCGGGTCGGCCGACCCGGTGAGCACCTCGGCCTCGGCCCGGGTCGCGATCACCAGGCCGGCGCCGGCCGCCAGGCCCAGGAACGCCTCCGCCCCCAGGGCGCGCAGCGGCGCCGTCGATGACGGGTCGACCGACGCCCGCATGCCGGCCTCGCGCGCCGCCGTCAGGGCGGCCGTGGCGGCCGCGCGGCTGCCCGGGCGCAGCAGCGAGTAGCCGGACAGGTGCAGGTGGCCGCCGGCCGCGAAGGCGTCGCGGGGCAGGTCGGCCGGGTCGAGGCGGGCGTTGGCGCCGGGGTCGGTGAACGTGGTGCGCTCGCCGTCGGGCGCCACGATCAGGACGCACGCGCCGGTGTGCCCCTCGGCCACCGCGAGCCGGGTGGTCACGCCGTCCTCTGCCAGGACCCGCGCCGCCTCGCCGCCCACGTCGTCGTCGCCGACGCAGGCGGCGAACACGACCCGCTCGCCCAGGCGCGCCAGCCACGCGGCGGCGTTGGCGCCGCTGCCGCCCGGGCGCACCTCGATGGTCGCGGGGGCGTCGCTGCCGGGCGCCGGCGTGCCGGCGAGGCGCACGGACACGTCCCGCATGACGTCCCCCACCACGACGACGGGGCCGTCGCTCACGAGGCCGCGATCTCCGCCGCGAGCGCCGCGTTCCGCAGCACCAGGGTCACGTTGGCGCGCAGGCTCTCGCCGGCCGTGCCCTCGTGGAGGCGGCCGAGCACGAACGGGGTGGCCGCCTTCCCGGTGGCGCCGGCCGCGTCGGCGGCGGCGAGGGCGTCGGCCAGGACGCGCTCGTGGAGCTCCGGGTCGATCTGCTCGGCGGGGGGCAGCGGGTTGGCGACCACCAGGGCCTGGGGCAGGCGCAGGGCCCGCCGCGCGCGCTGCATGGCCGCGACCTCCGCGGGCGCGTCCGCGCGCCAGGGCACGGGGTGGCCGGCGTCGCTGAGATAGAAGCCGGCGAGCCGGTCCGTGCGGTAACCGACCACCGGGACCGAGAGCGTCTCGAGCCGCTCGAGCGTGGCGCCGACGTCGAGGATCGACTTCACCCCGGCGCAGACCACGACCACCGGCGTCGCCGCCAGCGCCGTCAGGTCGGCCGACTCGTCGAAGGTCGTCGCGGCGCCGCGGTGGACGCCGCCCAGGCCGCCGGTCGCGAAGGCGCCGATGCCCGCCAGGGCGGCCGCGTGGGCCGTCGCGGCGACGGTCGTGGCGCCGGGGCGGCCACTCGCCGCCCCCAGGCCCAGGTCGCGCAGGCTCAGCTTCTCGACGCCGGCCTCGAGGGCGATCCGCTCCAGGGCCGCCTCGTCCAGGCCCACCCGCACCTCGCCGTCGAGCACGGCGACCGTGGCGGGGACCGCGCCGCTCGAGCGGACCGCGTCCTCGATCTCGGCGGCCACGCGCAGGTTGTCGGGCCGGGGCAGGCCGTGGGCGATGATCGTCGACTCCAGCGCCACCACGGGACGCCCGTCGGCGAGCGCCGCCGCCACCTCGTCGGCGACCCGCAGCATCAGGCCCCCCAGACCATGCCGGTGATCTTGGCACGCCCCGGGCCGGGCGTCAGGCCGCCACGAGCTCCGCGAGCGCCTCCCGCACGGCCGCCAGGCGCGCTCGCGCCCGGTCCCGGGCCGCCTCGACGTCCCCGCCGCGGACCGGCTCGACGGCCTCGCAGTAGCACTTGAGTTTGGGCTCGGTGCCGCTGGGCCGGACCGCGACGCGGTCCCCGCCCTCCAGCTCGATCCGCAGGACGTCGGGCGCCGGCGCCGCCGCCGCGGTCACCCGCCGCCCGCCGAGGCCCGCGGGCGGGCCGGCCGCCAGCCGCCCCACCAGGGCGGCGCGGCGCGCGTCGGCCCCTGGGGCCTCGTCGCGCAGCGAGAAGTTGTCGACCACGTGGGCGCCGTGGCGGCGGTGCAGGTCGTCGAGCGCGTCGAGCAGGGTGCGGCCGCGGGCCGCAGCGGCCGCGGCCATCGAGGCCGTCGCCAGTGCCGCGGTGAGGCCGTCCTTGTCGCGCACGTCGGCGCCGATCGCGTAGCCCAGGGCCTCCTCGTAGGCGAGCACCTGGGTCAGCTCGGGGTGCTCCAACGCCGGGCGCGAGAGCCACTTGAAGCCGGTCAGGGTCTCGGCGTGGACCGCGCCATGGGCCTCGGCGACCCGGGCCAGCAGGGACGAGGAGACGACGCTCGACACCACGAGCCGCCCCGGCCCCGTCGTCACCTCGGCGAGCAGCCAGTCGCCGAGCAGCGCCCCGAGGTCGTCGCCGGTCAGCCGCCGCGCCCCGCCGTCCGGCCCCGCGACGAGCGCCGCGACCCGGTCGGCGTCCGGATCGAGCGCAAGGCCGATCGCCGCCCCGCGCTCGCCCATCAGCGCCGCGAGCAGGTCGGTGGCGCCGGGCTCCTCGGGATTGGGGAACGGGACCGTGGGGAAGTCCGGGTCCGGCCGCTCCTGCGCCCTCACGGCGTGCACGTCGGCGTGGCCGGCGGCGGCCAGCAGGTCGGCGAGCAGGGAGCCGCCGACGCCGTGCATGGCCGTGGTCGCGATCCGCAGCGGCGCCGCCGCGGGCGGCACCCTCCCGAGGGCGGCGGCCCGGTAGGCGGCCAGCGCCGCGGGGCCGGCGTCGTCGACCGGCGCCGGGGGGCCGTCCCCCACGACGCGCCCGTCGCCGGCGACCGCGTCGATGGCGGCGGCCACCCGGGCGTCGACCGGCGGGACGATCTGGGCCCCGTCGCCGCCGTAGAGCTTCAGGCCGTTGTCGGCGGCCGGGTTGTGGCTGGCGGTCACGACGAGCCCTGCCGCCGCGCCCAGCTCGCGGATCGCGAAGACGGCGAACGGCGTCCGCGCGGTGCGCATCGAGGGGGCGGCGCCGACGCCGGTCGCCGTGTTCGCGATCCGCGAGCTGGGCGCGGCGGCGGGGCTCGTCGTGACCGCCAGCCACAACCCCGCCGCCGCGCCCAGGTCGCGGATCGCGAAGACGGCGACCGGCGTCGGCGTCGGCCCCTCGATGCGCACCGCGCGGACGCCGTTCGCGGCCAGCACCTCGGCGCAGTCGGCGGCGAAGCGCGCCGAGCGGCGGCGCGCGTCGTGGGCGACCACCACCCCGCGCTCGGCCGCGCCGGTCGCGGCCCGCAGATATCGCGCGATGCCGGCCGCCGACTCGCGCACGACCAGGCGGTTCATGCGCGCCGGCCCCGCCCCCATCGCCCCGCGCAGGCCCGCGGTGCCGAAGGCCAGGCGGCCGGCGAAGCGCCGGGCCAGCTCCTCCCGGTCGCCGGCCGCCAGCAGCGCCTCGAGCTCGGCGCGCGTCTCGGGGTCGGGGTCGCGGGCGATCCAGTCGGCGGCCCGCCGGCGCAGGGCCGGCTCGACCGCGGTCACGCGGCGGCGACCACCGCGCTCAGCAGGTCCGCCAGGCGGCCCACCGAGGCGCGGCCGGTCGCGAGCACCTCGCCGTGGTCCAGGGGGGCCGGCGACAGGCCGGCGGCGAGGTTCGTCACCAGCGAGACGCCGAAGACCTCGGCCCCGAGGTGGTGGGCGGCGATCGCCTCGAGCACGGTCGACATGCCCACGAGGTCGGCGCCCATCCCGCGCAGCATGCGGATCTCGGCCGGCGTCTCGTAGCTGCCGCCGAGCAGGCCGGCGTAGACCCCCTCCGCGATCCCGGGGAACGTCACCCGCGCCGCCGTCCGCAGGCGCGGGCTGTAGAGGGCGCTGAGGTCGGCGAAGCGCGGCGGCAGGTGTGACGGCGGGTCGTCGCCGGTCATCGGGCTGGCCCCGGTGAGGTTCAGGTGGTCGCCGATCACCACGGGGGTGCCGGGGCCGTTCGCCGGGTCGAGCGAGCCGGCGGCGTTGGTCAGCAGCACCGCGGCGCAGCCGGCCATCACCGCCGCCCGGACGCCGTGGACGACCGCCGCGACCGGGTGTCCCTCGTAGAGGTGGGCCCGGCCGGCCAGCACCAGCAGCGGCACGCCACCGGCGTCGACCGAGTGGGCCGTGCCCGCGTGGCCGGGGACCGACGGCGCCGGGAAGCCCGGCAGCTCGGTCATGGCGACCGCGCCGCGGGCCTCGCCGAGCATCGGGACGACCTCCGCCCAGCCCGAGCCCAGCACCACGGCCACGCGGTGCTCGCCGAGGCGCTCGACGATCGCCGACGCCGCCGCGTGGGCCGCGGAGTAGGGGTCCCCGGGCATCGGCGGACTATCGCAGCCGCGCGCGGGTACGCCATGATCGAGCCCTCGAGGGAAGGAGCGCCGGTGAGGCCCGCCGTCGCCAGGAGGATCGCCCACTTCAACAAGCGGGTCACGAACCACATCACGCGGCCGCTGGCGCCGCACCTGCCGGGGTTCGGCGTCGTCGGCCACGTGGGCCGCCGCTCCGGGAGGCGCTACGAGACGCCGGTCAACGTCTTCCCCCGCGGCGGCGGGTTCGTCATCGCGCTGACCTACGGCACCGAGGCCGACTGGGTGCGCAACGTCGTCGCCGCCGGGGGCTGCGACCTCACCACGCGCGGGCGGCGCTACCGCCTGACCGACCCCGAGATCGTCCACGACGAGACCCGGCGCGAGGTCGGCCCGGTCGCCCGCCCGATCCTCGGGCTGATCGGGGCCAACGACATCATGCGCTTGCGCCGAGCGCCTCGGGACGCGAGTGTCCCGGCGTGAGCGGCGACGGCGACGACTTCCCGGTCCAGGACGTCCAGGAGCGCGTAGTGGCCTACCTCGAGGCCGTCGACCCCGAGGAGGTCACGCAGGCCGCCCGCCGCCACCAGGGGCACGGCGAGGCGGTGGCGCTGGCCCTGGGGCGCATCGAGCGCGCGCGCATCGCGGCCGAGGGGGCCGGCGACGGCGAGGCGGTCGACGTGCTGCTGCAGCTGCGCGACCGGGAGCTCGCCGGCGGCTAGCCCCCGGGGCCGGAGCCGTCGCCCCCCAGCTCGACCAGCGAGCCGTCGAAGGGCCACGCGCCGTGCCAGTGCCGGGTCAGCGCGTCGTCCAGAGCGAGCACGGCGCGGCTGAGTAGCCCCGGCGGGTAGCCCATCTCCTCGCGCCGCAGCGCGAACTCGATCAGGTCCTCGACGGCCGGGCCCACGCCGGTCAGCCGCAGGTCGAGGTCGAGGTCGATGAACGCCAGGACGCCGTCGCGCTCGGCCTCGCCGCCGTCGGTCGCGTCCACGTCGTAGCGGGACAGGCGCCCCTCGGCGTCGAGGACCGCGGTCACGATCCACCCGGTGCCGTTGGTGGCCGAGACCTCGAGCAGCGCCGTGGTGTCGTCGCCGCCCCGCCGCGGCCGGCGCCGGATCGTGCCCGCGGGCGTGATCCAGGTCATGCGCTCGCCGTCGCGCGCGAACAGGGCCGCCCAGCGGGCGCTGACGGACCCGTCCCACTTCCGCTTCTCGATGACCACCGGGCGTCTGCTCACGCCGGGCACCTCCACCCCCTGCGACGGCGACCGCGCGTCGGGCACGACGCGGTCCGCCGGTTCCACCAGCGTGATGCATCGGCGGGCGCGGGCGCCCACTCGATTCAGCGACGGCCAAGCCTCTGTGCGCCCGGCCGCTTGAGTCGGTCGCGCCGCCGCCCCATCATGGGGCCGGGATGACCGAGGGGCCGGACGAGCAGCAGGAGCGGCGCGTCGCGCGCGCGGCGGCCAGGCGCGGCTTCAAGGTGCAGCGCTCGCACGACTGGGATCCCGGGCTGGCCGACGACGGCACCTACGTCCTGGTGCACATCTGGACCAACGGCGCCGTCGCCGGCCCGGGGTTGAGCCTGGACGAGCTCGAGCACGTCCTCGACGAGGGTTGATCCGGTGGCCACCCAGGGGCGGCGGGCGCGCCTCCGGACGCGACCTGGCCAAGCCCTCCGCTCCGCCATAACCTTCCCTCCACGCTTCGAAGGAGAGCGCCATGACGCCGACACCGAAGGGCCCCTCCGAATCCGCCGCTCAACTGATCACCGAGCGCATCCAGGAGCTCGGTGACTGGCGCGGCGAGCGGCTGGCCCAGGTGCGCGCGCTCATCCACGACGCGGACCCCGATGTGGTCGAGGAGTGGAAGTGGAGGGGCACCCCGGTCTGGTCGCACGACGGAATGGTGTGCACGGGGGAGGCCTACAGGGAGGTGGTCAAGCTGACCTTCGCCAAGGGGGCTTCCCTCAGCGATCCGTCGAAGCTCTTCAACTCGAGCCTCGACGGGAACGTCCGGCGTGCCATCGACCTCCGAGAGGACGACCGGCTGGACGTCCCCTCCTTCCGCGCGCTCTACCTGGAAGCGGTGGCCTACAACCGGGACCACCCTCCGAAGCGCCGTCGGTGACGACGGTCAGGACGAGGCGGCCTCCAGGTTCCGCATCACGACCTCGACGGTCTGCTGCAGCGGCTCGGTGGGGCTGAACTCGACATCTCGGTGCCCGCGTACAGCGTCGGCGTGTGCCCCGGTGGCGCGTGGTAGGCCTCGCCGGTCTCGTACACCTCCTCGCTCCCGTCGGCGAAGGTGAACGTGACCTTGCCCTTCAGGACGTAGCCGAGGTGGGGCACTGGCATCGGTCCTCCGAGAGGCCGGCGAACAAGGGGGCCAGGTCCGCGTCGGCGGTGTCGTTCTCGAAGCCGACGGTGTCGCCGCCGAGCTCCTCGAAGTGGCCTTCGTACCCGTCGAGCGCCATCGACTGCGATGCGGTCCGCTTGGACGCCCGCTGGCGGGGTGCCCGCCGCCGCTCGGCGACAGTCCGCATCAGGATGCGTCAAGAATCGGCTGAGCGAATCGTCCGCCGCGGCGCAACCTGCAGCCATCGCGGCTCCCGAAGGCTCGGGGAGGAACGGGCTCAGACCGCGCGGCGTCCCGTCGAGCGCCGACCGTGACGGACACGGCAGCGCCGCGAGCATCTCCATCGCCTCTGGTCGGTCACTGGACCGTGAGTGTGCCGATCATGCCCGCCTGCTCGTGGCCGGGCACGGTGCAAAGGTAGGTGAGCTCGCCGGCCGACAGGTCCAGGGTGAGGTTCGCGGACGCACCGTCGCTGATGCGCTTGGTGGCCCCGAGCCGCTCCACGCTCTTCGTGTTCCTCACCTCGATGGCGAAGTCGTGGGACACGGACGAGTCGTTGGTGAACGTGAACGTCACCGTGCCCACCGGCGCGGGGGTGGTTCCGGTTACCTCGCCCCGAAAAACAGGGTTGGCAGTCAGGGTCTTCTGCGTGAACGCGAGTGCGCCGCTCGGGTCGGCGTCGACCGCGATCGGGGCTGTCGTCGCAGGAGCGGTGGTCCCGGGCACGGCGGCCTCGGTCGTGGTGTCGTTGCTGGACGAGTCGTCGCCGCCACATGCGGC
>DATLLV010000088.1:0-12034 GCA_035537655.1 Miltoncostaeaceae bacterium | reverse complement strand
CGCGGGCGTAGCTCAACGGTAGAGCAATGGCCTTCCAAGCCACAGACGGGGGTTCGACTCCCCTCGCCCGCTCTGCCGCCTACTGGAGCCCCCGGTTGGCGCCGCCGTCGACCGGCAGCCCGGCACCGGTGACGAAGCCGGCGTGCTCCGAGCAGAGCATCGCCACGATCGCCCCGAGGTCGTCCGCGTCGCCCAGCCGGCCGGCGGGGATGGCGGCGGCGCGCTCGGCGATGCCCGCGCCGGAGGTCGCGGCGAGCCGGGCGGTCAGGTGGCTGCCGGGCTGCACGCTGTTGACCGTCACGCCGTCGCCGGCGACCTCGGCCGCGAGGACCTTGAGGAAGGCGGTGACCGCCGCGCGGGCCGTCGACGAGGCGATCAGGTTGCCCATCGGCTGGCGCGCGCCCAGCGAGGTGATCGCCACCACCCGGCCCCAGCCCCGCTCGCGCATGCCGGGGACGGCCGCCTGGCACATCGCGATCGTCGCCAGGCAGTTCTGCTCGAAGGCGTCGCGGTAGGCGTCGAGGGCCGTCGTGGCGAAGGTGCCCGCCGGCGGCCCGCCGGCGTTGGCGACCAGGATGTCGACCGGCCCGCCCAGGCGCTCGCCGGCCTCGGCGACGAAGCGGGCGCCCTCGCCCGGGTCGGCGAGGTCGGCGCGGATGGCGACGGCGCGCTCGTCCAGCTCGGCCGCGGCCGCCTGGAGCCGCCCGCGGTCGCGGCCGCAGATGGCCACCCGCACCCCCGCCGCCGCCAGCGCCCGGGCGGCGCCGAGGCCCAGCCCGGCCGACGCCGCCGCCACGGCCGCCCGCCGGCCCGCGATGCCCAGGTCCATGCCGGCACGCTACCCGGCGCCGTACGTGAGCGCCCCGTGAGGGGCGGGTGAGTGGCCCCTGGTGTGGTGCCCGCCATGGCCTCGCATCCGCCCGATTTCGCCACGCTCGCTACGATGCTGCGCGATCCGGTCCGGGGTGGGGGGCGATGAGGCTCAAGCTCTGCCAGCGGCTGGCGATGCTCCTCGCCGACGTCCTGCAGCGCGTCCGGCCGTGGTACCGCCTGCCGGTCGTGCCGGGCCTGCTCTGCCTGATCGGCATCCGCATCGGGTTGCGCTTCCACAACCTCTACGACCCGGCCCCGCGGCGCGGCCCGGACGCCCCGAAGCCCGGCGAGGCCGGCTTCCCCTTCGGCCGCAACCAGCCGCTCTGGCGCGCGCGCCACGACGCCGACCCGCCGCTCGACGACCCCAGCCCCCGGGTCGTCAGCACGGAGCTGCTGGCGCGCAACGGCCGCTTCGAGGCCGTGCCCTTCCTCAACCTGCTCGCCGGCGCATGGCTCCAGTTCCAGGTGCACGACTGGGTGATGCACGACAAGGACCTCGACCCGGCCCGCAAGCTGCGCGTCCGCCTGGCGCGGGACGACCCCTGGCCCCAGCGCGCGGACGGCGACATGGTCGTGGTCCGCAGCCGGCCCAGCGCCCTGCCGCCCGAGCCGGGCGGGCCCCCGGTCTACGACAACGCGGACACCCACTTCTGGGACGCCAGCCAGGTCTACGGCGTCACGCCCGAACGCCAGGCGGCCCTGCGCGAGTACGCCGGCGGGCGCCTGGTGCTGGGCGAGGACGGCGGCCTGCCGCTCGACCCCCAGACCGGCGTCGACCTGACCGGGGTCAGCAACAACTGGTGGAGCGGCCTGTCGCTGCTGCACTGGCTCTTCGCGAAGGAGCACAACGCGATCTGCGACCGGCTCGCCGCCGCGTACCCGTCGCTCGGCGACGACGAGCTCTACCGCCTGGGCCGGCGGATCAACGCCGCCGTGATGGCGAAGATCCACACGATCGAGTGGACGCCGACGATCATGCCCCACCCCACCGTGCAGCGGGCGATGCACAGCAACTGGTACGGGGTCGGCGGCCCGCGCCTGTCGCGCCTGATGCGGCGCTGGAGCCGGCGCGACTGGCTCATCGGCATCCCGGGCTCCGACTTCGACGACCACGGCGTGCCCTACTCCCTCACCGAGGAGTTCGTCGCCGTCTACCGCATGCACCCGCTCGTCCCCGACGAGGTGCGGCTCACCGGCGCCGACGGCCGCGACCTCGGCGCCCGCACGATCCTCGAGATGGCCGGCCCGGCCGCGCGCGTGGTCTCGCGCGACGTGCGGCCCGCGGACATGCTCGCCTCGCTCGCCGTCGCCCGCGCCGGGCGCCTGGCGCTGCACAACTACCCCGACAGCCTGCGCAACCTGCCGCGCGGCTCTGAGGACGTCGCGATGGGCGACGAGCCGCGCGTCGACCTCGCGACGATCGACGTGGTCCGCGACCGCGAGCGCGCGGTGCCGCGCTACAACGACTTCCGGAGGATGCTGCGCCTGCCGCCGGCCCACAGCTTCGAGGAGCTGGCCGGCGGCGACGCGGCGACGGCCGGCGCGCTGCGCCGGGTGTACGGCGACGTGGAGCTGGTCGACCTGATGATCGGCCTGTACGCCGAGCCGCTGCCCGACGGGTTCGGCTTCAGCGAGACCTCCTTCCACATCTTCGTCCTGATGGCCTCGCGCCGGCTCAAGTCGGACCCCGCCTTCACCGACGAGTGGACCCCCGACGTCTACACGCGCGAGGGCATGCGCTGGATCGGGCGGCGCACGATGGCGGACATCGTCGCCGACCACCTCCCCAGCCTGCGGCCGCTGGTGCGCGACGTGAAGCGGCCCTTCGAGCCCTGGGACCGGCCCTGCAACCGGGTCTCGGGCAACACCCACCCCTTCCCCGCGGCCCCCTGCGACCCGTGAGCGAGCGCATCCACGCCATTACCGACGGCACCGCGGGCAGGGTGCACGCGTACGTGCTCGAGATGGACGACGGCGTCACGCTGGTCGACACGCTCTCGGGCGACGACGGCGCCGCGGTGCTCGGCGAGCTCGCCCGGATCGGCCGCCGCCCGGACGAGCTCACCCGGATCATCCTCACCCACGCCCACCGCTCGCACATCCGCGGCGCGGCCTGGCTGCGCCGGCTGACGGGCGCGACCGTCCTCGCGAACGCGTTCGAGGCGGAGACGATCCGCGGCGAGCGTCCCTGCGAGCCGGTGACGCTCTGGCCCCAGCGCCCCTGGCGGGTGCTGCACCTGCAGTACGGGCTCACCATCGGCACCTACCTCGACCGCCTGGGCGCGCCGCGGCGCCTGCTGGACCCGTTCGTGGCGCCGGCCTGCCCGGTCGACGTCGAGGTCGCCCACGGGGACACGGTCGGCCCGCTGCAGGCGCTGCTCACGCCCGGCCACACCGACGGCAGCACCTCGTTCTACTGGCCCGAGGAGCGGGCGCTGTTCACCGGCGACGTCATGGTGACCTGGCCCCGGCTCGAGGTGGGCTGGGCGGGGCTCACGACCGACACCGCGCGCAACCGGCGCTCGCTGTCGGAGCTGGCGACGGTCGGCGACGTCGAGTGGATCGGCACCGGCCACGGGCCGCCGGTCGAGGCGGACGCCGCGGCGACGGTGCGGAGGCTGCTGGAGGGCGTCCGCTAGAGCAGTGAGGCGTAGAGCTCGCGCGTCTCCTGGCTCGGCTCGATGCCCAGGCGCCCGCGCAGCAGGGCCCGGCAGGCGTGGAACTGGCGCAGGGCCAGGGGCCGCTCGCCCGCCTGGGCGTAGGCGCGCATCAGGGCCCGGTGCCAGCCCTCGCGCTCGGGGTCGGCGTCGATCAGCCGGCGGTAGCGGTCGATGGCGGCGCCGGGGCGGCCGCCCTCCAGCAGCGTCCCCGCCAGGCGCTCGAGCAGCTCCACCCGGCGGCGCTCGAGGTCGCGGCGGGTCTCCTCGGACCAGGGCTCGTAGGGGAAGTCGGGCAGGAACTCGCCCCGCCAGAGAGCCTCGGCCGCCAGCATCCGCTCGAGCGTCGGCGCCGAGGCGCCCGGGCCGTCGCCGCCGGCGAGGGCCACGAAGTCGCCGGCGTCCCAGGAGTCGCGGTCGCCCAGGTCGAGCCGGTAGACCTCGCCCTCCCGCACGATCGGCGAGGCGCCCGAGCGCGGCGCCGCGAGCGGGTCGAGCGTCCGTCGCAGCTCGTGGAGGGTGGTGTCCAGGGCGCGCGAGCCGCGGTCGGTCGGCAGCTCGGGCCAGAGGTGGTCGAGCAGCCGCTCGCGGTGCACCCCGCGCGGGCCGGCGCAGGCCAGCGCCCCCAGCAGGGCGCGCGCCTTCGCGCGGCCGAAGGCCGAGTCGGGCACCCGCGAGCCGGCGCGGTAGAGGCGTAGGCCGCCGAAGGTCTCGAGGCGGATCGGCGGCCGCGGGCGGCGCTCGAGCAGGGCGCGGGCGCGCTCGGCCGCCTCGGCAACGGCCGGGTCGCCGTCGGCCAGCAGCAGGCGCACGGTCTCGGGGTCGACGTCGGTCTCGTCGCCGATCGCGTCGGCCAGGGCGGCGCGGGCAGCGGGCGCGTCGGCGAGCGCCTCGACGCAGGCGTGCAGCACCTCGCGGCCGCACTCGGCCGCGATCCCCGCCGCGGCCGGGGCGCCGGGCAGGCCGGCGTCGAGGGCGTGGGCCAGCAGCGCCGCCGCGCGCGGGCGCTCGCGGCGGCTCCAGAGCGTCGCCAGCCGCAACCGCTCGGTCAGCTCCAGGGCCTGGCTCAGGCGCTCGTCGCCCAGCGGCAGGCCGGCGTGGGCGCTCGCCGACAGCAGCGCCCCGCGGGCCAGGTACCAGTCGAAGCCGTGCCGGGACGCCAGCGCGACCGCCTCCTCGGCCACGTCGCGCGCCAGCTCGGTCGCCCCCGCGGCCGCCGCCGCCAGGCTCATCTCCCCCAGCACCGTCGGGATCTCGTACGAGTCGCCGTACTCGCGCGCGGCGGCGCGGGCCGCCTCGACCCGGGCCACCGCCGCCTCGCCCTCGCCGCGGGCCGCCGCCGCGCGCGCGACCTGGGCGCCGAGGCGGTAGACCGCGTTCGTGCCCGTCCCGGCGGCCATCGCGCGCCGGGCCTCGGGCTCCATCGCCGTGACGGCGTCCCAGTCGCCCAGGCCGCTGTAGGACAGCAGCCGCCACCACAGCACCAGCAGGCCCGGCGCGCTCGCCATCCCCAGCGACTCCGAGACCTCCAGGACCGCCAGCGCCTCGTCCAGGCTGGCCCGGTAGCGGCCCGTGTCGGCGAGCATCAGGGCGCGGTTGCCGCGGCCGAAGGCCTGCATCATGAACGACTCGTCGACCTCGATCGGCGCGATCCGGGCCAGGCCGTCGTCGAGGCGGGCCGTCGCCTGGGCCAGGCGCCCCTCCGGGTAGTCGAAGTAGTAGCCGCGCACCATCTCGGCGCAGGGCGCCAGCAGCGCGAGCTCCCGCCGCCCCGCCGCGGCCAGCGACTGCTCCATCAGGGCCTCGGCCTCCTCCCGCCGGCAGCCGATGGCGTACGCGACCGCGACGATCATCCGCACCAGACCCCCGGCCGGGCCGGCGTCGCCCAGGGCGGCGAGGTGGCGTTGGGCCGTCGCCACGCGCACCGCCGGGCTCACCCCGACGGTGAGGGCGGCGAGCTGGGCGCGGTAGAGGGCGGCCGCCGCCCGCTCGGTCTCGCCGGTCTCGATGAGGCGGCCGATCGCCTCGTCCCAGCCCTCGAAGGCCGCGGCGGGGTCGCCCGCGAGGTAGGTCAGCAGCGCGTGGGCCAGGCGGATGCGCGGGCGCGGCATCCATGCCTCGGGCGGGATCCGCCCCAGCCAGGCCGCCAGCGTCTGGCGCTCGGGCGTCGCGACCATGGCCTCGGCGACCGGCTCCAGCGCTCGGGCGGCCTCATCCGGGGCGCCGGCCTCGAGGTGGTGGCGGACGGCCTCCTGGTGGTCGCCGGCCGCCTCCCAGGCGCGGGCCGCGCGGGCGTGCAGGGCGGGCAGGCGGTCGAGGTCGCGCTCGGCCAGGCGGCGGCGCAGGAACGCCTGGAAGAGGTGGTGGTAGCGGAACCAGTCGCCCTCCGCCGAGACGATGAACAGGTGCGACGCCAGCAGCCCGCGGATGACGTCGGGGGCGTCGGGCCGCTCGGCGACGGCGGCGGCCAGCGCGGGCGTGAAGCGCTCGAGCACCGAGGTGTCGAGCAGGAAGCGCTGCAGGTCGGGCGGCAGCTCCTCGACGACCTCGTCGGCCAGGTAGTCGAAGTGGGGGCCGCCGGTCGCCACGCCCTCCGGCAGGCCCGGCGCCGCGCCGGAGCGGGTGGCCAGCAGCAGCCCGGCGACCCAGCCCTCGGTGCGCTGGTGCAGCTCGCCGATCTCGGCCTCGCCGAGCGCGCCGGGGGCGTCCTCCAGCAGCTCGGTGGCCTCCTGGAAGCTGAAGGCCAGCATGTCCTCGCCCACGATCGTCGTCCCGCCCGCGGCGGCCCGCGAGGTGGGGATGGCGATCTCCCGGCGGCTGGTCATGGCCAGGTGCACGTTGGGCGGCAGGTCGGAGGCGAGCAGGCCCAGCGCCTCGATCACCGGGTCGCCGGCCAGGGCGTGGACGTCGTCGAGCGCCAGCACGAAGTCGTCGGGGATGGTCTCGACCAGCTCGTTGGCCAGGGCGGCGATCTGCAGCTCGGGCGGGCCGCCGGGGGGCAGCGCCGAGGCGACGCCGGGGAACGCCTCGGCGACGCCGGCGGCCACGTGGGCGACCAGCATCTCCGGCGTCCTCAGCCGCGCGTCGCACGACAGCCACACCGCGCGCATCTCGGAGCCGTCGAGGGCCTGGACCAGCAGCGTCGTCTTCCCGTAGCCCGCGCCCGCGACCAGCGCGGTCAGGCGCCCCTCCAGGCCGCGGTGCACGCGCTCGACCAGCTCCGTGCGCGCCACGCTGTTCGGAGGCAGGCGCGGCGGCAGCAGCCGCGTGCGGAGGACGCCGGCCGCCTCGGCCGCCGGCGCCCCGGTTGTCGCCGTCGTCATGTCCCCCCGGAGTGCCGGAAACGCCCGTCGGGGCGGGATCATCCCACCACAACGGGAGGATCGGTGGGCCGGAAGGCGCCAGAACCTCCGATTCGCGCCGCGATGAATTCCGCGCGCCGCGGCGGTCGTAGGGAGCGCATGGACCACCCGAGGAGGCTGTGACGTGTCACGCGACGACCCGAACGGCGCGCGAGGGCGTGATAGACACCCGGGCGTGCTCGAGCGCCTGAGGAGACTCAGCGCCGTCCCGGCCGGCCGGATCGCCAAGTGGGTGGTCCTGGGCGTTTGGATCGTGATCTTCGTGGTCGCGGCCAACCCCGCGAGCAAGTTCGAGGACGCGCAGCAGAACGAGTCCACGAGCTTCCTGCCGGGCGACGCCGAGTCGACGAAGGTGCTCCAGCAGGTCGAGCAGTTCGATCAGCGACCCGGCGAGCAGGCCGACGCGGTCACCGTCTACCACCGCGACGGCGGCCTCACGGCCGTCGACCGGGCGGCGATCGCGCGCGACCGCGCTTCGCTGAACGCCGACCGGCCCGAGGGCGCCGTCGCCACCGGGCCGCCGGTCTTCGCGACCGACGGCACCTCCGCGCTGCTGATCACGCCGCTCTTCATCGAGGAGGGCGACTCCGACGCGCTCGTCGACGCGGTGGACGACATCCGCGACCGCGTCCACGAGGCCCCCGAGGGCCTGGTCGTGAAGGTGACCGGCGGCGCCGGCTACTCGGCCGACGCCATCAAGGTCTTCGGCGACATCAACTCCACGCTGCTGCTGGCGACCGCGCTGATCGTCTTCGTGCTGCTCGTGCTGATCTACCGCAGCCCGATCTTCTGGATCATCCCGCTGCTGTCGGTGGCCTTCGCGGAGATCACCGTGCGCGCCATCGGCTACGGGCTCGCCGAGGCGGGGGTGGTGATCAACGGCCAGACGGCCGGCATCCTGCTGGTGCTGGTCTTCGGCGTCGGGACGGACTACGCGCTGCTGCTGGTCTCGCGCTATCGCGAGGAGCTGCGCCGCCACGAGGACCGCCACGAGGCGATGGCGCTGGCGCTGCGCCGCGCCGGGCCCGCGATCCTCGCCTCGGGCGTGACCAACATCTGCGCCCTGCTGGTGCTGCAGATCGCGGAGGTCAACGGCACCGCCGGCCTGGGGCCGGTCGCCGCGATCGGCGTCGCCACCGCGCTGGTCGCGATGCTGACGATCCTCCCGGCCCTGCTGGTGATCGTCGGGCGGGGCGCGTTCTGGCCCTTCATCCCCCGCTACCAGCCCGAGGGCGAGGTCGTGGTGCCCGAGGAGCACGGGTTCTTCCGGCGCCTGGGCGACGGCATCGGCCGCCGCCCCCGCCCGGTGTGGATCGCCTCGGTGGTGGCGCTGGCGGTGATGTCCTGCGGTCTGGTCACCTTCGACACCAACCTCACCTCGGCGAACAGCTTCCGCGACGACGTCGAGGCGGTGCAGGGCCAGGAGCTGCTGGCCGAGAGCTTCCCCGCCGGCGCGAGCGCGCCGACGGACGTGATCGTGCCCGACCGCGCCCGCGTGCCGGCCGTGGTGGCGGCCCTGTCACGGACCGAGGGGGTGAGCGCCGCGCGGCCGGTCGACGTCGGCCCGCCGGGCACCCGCCTGGCCGTCACGCTCGTGCCCAACCCGTACAGCACCGAGGCGTTCGACCTGATACCCGACCTGCGCGACGTGGCCAAGCAGGCGGGCGGCCCGGACACGCTGGTCGGCGGCCCGACGGCCACCGAGTACGACCTGCGCGTGGCCTCGGAGCGCGACCTCAAGGTCATCCCGCCGATCGTCCTGGTCGTGATCGCGGTGATCATCGGCCTGCTGCTGCGGGCGATCGTGGCGCCGCTGATCCTGATCGCGACCGTGATCCTGTCGTTCCTCGCGGCCCTCGGCGTCAGCGCCCTGGCCTTCGACTGGATCTTCGACTTCCCCGGCGAGGACGCGTCGCTGCCGCTGTTCGGGTTCATCTTCCTGGTCGCCGTGGGCGTGGACTACAACATCTTCCTGATGGCCCGCGTCCGCGAGGAGGCGGCCCGCCACGGCACCCACGAGGGGATGATCCGCGGCCTGGCCGTGACCGGCGCCGTGATCACCTCGGCCGGCATCGTCCTGGCGGGCACCTTCGCCGTGCTCGGCGTCCTGCCGCTGGTGGGCCTCACCGAGATCGGCTTCCTGGTGGCCTTCGGGATCCTCCTCGACACGATCCTGGTGCGCTCGGTGCTCGTCCCGGCCCTCGTGATGGAGATCGGCGACCACGTCTGGTGGCCCTCGAGGCTGGTCCGCCGGGCGGCCAGGGCCGCCGGGGAGGCGCCCGCCCAGCAGCGGCCGCCGCCGCCCCCCGAGCCGACCGGGTCGCGGCCCTAGCCGGGCTCCGTGCCAAATGGCCAACCGCGCGTCGGCCAATTGGCACGCCCGGCTCAGGCCCGGGGGACCGCCCCCGGGGCCAGGACCCCCTCGAGCTCCTCGAGGATGACCGGGTCGTCGATGGTGCTCGGCACGGCGTACTCGCGGCCGTCGGCGATGTCGCGCATCGTGCGGCGGAGGATCTTGCCGCTGCGGGTCTTGGGCAGGCGCGCGACGACCACCACCCGCTTGAGGCTCGCGACCGGCCCGACCTCACGGCGGACGTCGCGGACGAGCTCGGTCTCGAGCTCGGCCGGGTCGCGGTCGGCGCCGGCCTTGAGCACGACCAGGCCGACCGGCACCTGGCCCTTGAGCTCGTCGCTCACGCCGATGACCGCGCACTCGGCCACGTCGGCGTGCTCGGCGAGCGCCGCCTCGAGGGTCCCGGTCGAGAGCCGGTGGCCGGCGACGTTGAGGACGTCATCCGTGCGCCCCATGACGTAGAGGTAGCCATCCTCGTCCAGGTGGCCGCCGTCGCCGGTGAGGTAGTAGCCGTCGAACGCCGACAGGTACTCGCGCATGTAGCGCTCGTCGTCGTTCCACAGGGTCGGCAGGGCTCCCGGGGGCAGCGGCAACCGGATGACCACCGCCCCGTCGACGTCCGGCGGTGCGGGCCGGCCCGCCTCGTCGAAGATCCGAACGTCCCAGCCCGGCACCGGCTTCGTCGGCGAGCCGGGCTTCACCGGCAGCGGCTCCAGGCCCATGAGGTTGGCGGCGATCGGCCAGCCGGTCTCGGTCTGCCACCAGTGGTCGATGACCGGGACGCCGAGCAGGTCGCTCGCCCAGTGGTAGGTGTCGGGGTCGAGGCGCTCGCCGGCGAGGAAGAGGCAGCGGAAGCCGGAGAGGTCATGGCGGGCGAGGTGCTCCCCGGCGGGGTCCTCCTTCTTGATCGCCCGGAAGGCGGTCGGCGCCGTGAAGAGCGCCTTTGCCCCGTGGTCGGCGATCACGCGCCAGAACGCCCCGGCGTCGGGCGTGCCGACCGGCTTGCCCTCGTACATCACCGTCGTGCAGCCGGTGATCAGGGGCGCGTAGACGATGTACGAGTGGCCCACCACCCAGCCGATGTCCGAGGCGGTGAACCAGACCTCGCCCGCCCGGACGTCGTAGACGTTCTCCATCGACCACTGCATCGCGACGGCGTGGCCGCCGTTGTCGCGCACGACGCCCTTCGGCGTCGCCGTGGTGCCCGAGGTGTAGAGGATGTACAGCGGATCCGTCGCCTTGACCGGCACGGGCGCGACCGGCCCGGCGCCCTCGAGCGCCTCGCCCCACTCCAGGTCGCGCCCCGGCGTCAGCTCGGCCGCGCACTGGGGCCGCTGGAGCACGATGCAGCGCTCCGGCGGGCTCGCCGCCTGCTCGAGGGCGGAGTTCAGCAGCGGCATGTACTCGACCACGCGCTGCACCTCGATGCCGCAGGAGGCCGTCACGATCAGCACCGGCTTGGCGTCGTCGATCCGCGCCGCGAGCTCCCGGGGGGCGAAGCCGCCGAAGACCACCGAGTGGACCGCGCCCAGCCGGGCGCAGGCGAGCATCGCCTCGACGGCCTCGGGGACCATCGGCATGTAGATCACGACCGTGTCGCCGGCGCCGACCCCGAGCCGCCGCATTGCGCCCGCGAACCGAGCCACGCGGTCGCGCAGCTCGGCGTAGGTGAACGACCGCACCTGGCCCGTCACGGGCGAGTCGTGGATGAGGGCCACCTGGTCGCCGCGGCCGCCGTCGGCGTGGCGGTCGAGGGCGTTGTGACAGGTGTTCAGCGCGCCGTCCGGGAACCAGCGGTAGAGCGGCGCCCCCGCGTCGTCGAGGGCGCGCGATGGCGCGGTCTGCCAGTCGATGGCGCGCGCGGCGTCCAGCCAGAACCCCTCCGGATCGTCCAGGCTGCGCCGGTACTGCTCCTCGTACGCGCCCACGTCGCGCCCCCTTCTCGCCCTCAGTTGATCCTGCGGTCGCGCCCCGCCCACTCGCGGTCCCGCAGGACGGTCTTGCGCACCTTCCCGGTCGACGTGCGCGGCAGCTCGTCGAGCATCTCGACCGTGTCCGGGCACTTGTAGCCGGCCAGTCGCCCGCGAACGTGGGCGCGCACCTCCTCCGGCTCGGCGCTCGCCCCCGGCCGCAGCACGACGAACGCCTTCGGCCGCTCGCCCCAGCGGTCGTCCGGGACGCCCACGACCGCCGCCTCGAGTACCGCGGGGTGGCTCTCGATCGCCTGCTCCACCTCGATGGTCGAGATGTTCTCGCCCCCCGAGATCACCACGTCCTTGGCCCGGTCGCGCAGCTCGACGTACCCGTCGGGATGCCAGACGCCCAGGTCGCCCGAATGGAAGACCCCGCCGCGGAAGGCCTCGGCCGTCGCCGCCGGGTCGTCGTGGTAGCCCTTCATCACGTTGTTGCCGCTCATGACGATCTCGCCCATCGTCTCGCCGTCGCGGGGCACGTCGGCGCCGGCCTCGTCGACCACGCGGATCGGGTCGGCCATCACCATGGCCACGCCCTGGCGGGACAGCAGCCGGGCGCGCACCTCGGGCTCGGCGTCCTCCCAGCCCACCTGCCACTGGCAGACGGTGTGGGGGCCGTACGTCTCGGTGAGCCCGTAGACGTGCACCACCCGCGCCCCGAGGGCCTCGGTCTGGGCGAGGATCGTCGGGTTCGGCGGGGCGGCCGCGGTCATCACCACCAGCTCGCGGTCGAGCGCGTGCGCCTCGGGCGCGTTCACCAGCACCGACAGGACGGCCGGAGCGCCGCAGAGGTGCGTGACGCCCTCCTCGTCGATC
>DATLLV010000087.1:0-10723 GCA_035537655.1 Miltoncostaeaceae bacterium | reverse complement strand
TGGAGGCCTACCGCGAGAACCGTCTGCACCCGCGCCTGCCGGCCCGGGCGATGATCGCCTTCTACCCGATGTCCAAGCGCCGCGACGCCGGCGCCAACTGGTACGAGCTCCCGTTCGAGGAGCGCAAGCGGCTGATGGCCGGGCACGCGCGCGTGGGGCGGCGCTACTCGGGCCGGATCCTGCAGCTCATCACCGGTGCGACCGGGCTCGACGACTGGGAGTGGGGCGTCACGCTGCTCGCCGACGACCCGGCGGCGATCAAGGAGATCGTCTACGAGATGCGCTTCGACGAGGTCAGCGCCCGCTACGCCGAGTTCGGGCCCTTTTTCGTGGGCCTGGTGATGGACCCGCGGGCGGCGCTCGAGCGCGCCGGAGCCCTGTAGGGGCGAGGGGGGTTCAAAGGCGGCCCGCGCCAGCGGGCCCGTAAGACGGCCGCTGTACGCCTTAGATCACCAGCTCCCGCGAAACCGGCAGGGGTCGAGCCATCGCGTCGAGCACCGGGCAGTGGCGGTCGACCGCCTCGGCCAGCTCGGCGTAGCGCTCGGGCGGCTCGGGGCCGGCGGGCGTGACCCGCAGCAGGATGCGGTCGTAGCCGGCGCGGTCGACCCCGTGGACGCCCAGGAAGCCGCGCAGGTCGATGTCGCCCACCACCTCGACCTCGACGCGGTCGAGGGCGATGCCGAGCTCGGCCGCCCAGACCCTGTATGTGATCGCCTGGCAGGTGGCGAGGCTGGTGAGGAAGAGCTCGACCGGGCTCTGGGCGGAGTCGGAGCCGCCGAACGAGCGCGGCTCGTCGCAGGCCACGGTGTGGCCGCGCACGGTGGCCTCGCAGGCCAGCCCGTCCCTCAGCTCGGTCGCGACGCTGATCGCCACGCGCGCCCGGTGGGGATCGGCGCGGAAGCGGTCGGCGAGGGCGGAGTGGGGTGGCTCGGCCATGGCCCTCCCGATCCTAGCGGGGCGGGGCCCGGGAGCCGCGGATATCCTCCGCCCCCGGTCCAAGCGAGGGGGGAACATGAGGGGTCTGACGTTCCAGGGCGTCCACGACGTGCGCGTCGAAGAGGTGCCCGATCCCGGGATCGAGGCGCCGACCGACGCGATCGTGCGGGTGACGATGGCCGGCATCTGCGGCTCGGATCTCCACGTCTTCAACGCGGGCGAGGCGTTCGGCTTCCCGGTCGGATCGCGCCTGGGCCACGAGTTCATCGGGACGGTCGAGGAGGTCGGCCCCGAGGTCCGCGGCGTGGCCACGGGCGACCGGGTGATGTCGTCGTGCATGGTGGCCTGCGGCGACTGCACCTGGTGCCGCGAGGGGCTCGACTCCTCGTGCGTCCGCTGGTCCCTGTTCGGCTGGGCCCCGCGCGTCTGGCAGCACGGCGGCGCCGTGCAGGGCGGCCAGGCCGAGTTCGTGCGCGTGCCCCTGGCCGACTCGACCCTGCACCCGATGCCCGAGGCCCTCGCCGGCCCCGACCGCGAGGCGACCCTGCTGCCGATCGTCGACGTCATGTCGACCGGCTGGCACGGCCTCACCTCGGCCGGCGCGGCGCCCGGACAGTCGGTGGTGGTGATCGGCGACGGCGCCGTCGGGCTGGCGGGGGTCCACGGGGCGAAGGCCAAGGGGGCCGAGCGGATCGTCTGCCTCGGCCACCACGCCGACCGCCTGGAGACCGCGGTCGCGCTGGGGGCCACCCTGACGGTCGACTCGCGCGACGACGAGGAGATCGCCGAGGCCGTCCTCGAGCACACCGGCGGCGAGGGCGGCCACGTGGTGATCGACTCGATCTCGGGCCCCGAGTCGATGGCGACGGCTCACGCGACGGTGCGTCCCGGTGGCACGATCGCCTGCCTGGGCATGGACCACTTCATGGGGAAGACGCCGAGCGTCAACTGGTTCGACCAGTTCCTGCGCAACATCTCGGTCACCGGCGGCCTGGTGCCGGGCAAGCGCTACTTCCCCGAGCTGCTGGCGCTGGTCGAGCGTGGCGACCTCGACCCCGCGCCGATGCTCTCCCACCGTCTCGACCTGGGCGACGCGGCCGAGGGCTACCGGCTGATGGCGGACCGCGCCGACGGGGTGGTCAAGGTGGCCCTGCGGCCGGGGACGTGAGCGTCGGCGACCGTCTCGCCTCGGTCGGCCAGCATCGCCTGGCGGCCAGGCTCGCCCGGCTGAGCGGCGTCGACGAGGAGCGCCTGCGCGAGCAGGTCGAGGCGCTCGACATCGATCTGGTGGGCCGCCTCGTGGGCGGCCTGGTCGAGGAGAACCCGCACGGCGGGCTCGGGCGGGTCGAGCCGTTGGCGGCGCAGGACGTCATCCCGCTGCCGCGCGCGGAGGCCGACCGGGAGCGCGAGCGCGAGGCCCGCCGCGCCGGCGAGGAGGCCCTGCGGGCGGGCCGGGTCGCGGCCGTGCTGCTGGCCGGCGGCCAGGGGACGCGGCTCGGCTTCGAGGGGCCCAAGGGCGCCTTCCCCTTCAGCCCGATCACCCACACGACCCTCTTCGCCCACCACGCGGCCAAGGTCGACGCCCTCCGGCGGCGCTACGGCGCGCCGCTGCCGTGGTACGTGCTGACCTCGCCCCAGAACGACGCGGTCACGCGCGAGTTCTTCGCCCAGCACGGTCACTTCGGGCTCGCGCCGCACTCGGTGCGGTTCGTCGTCCAGGGCACCCTGCCGGCGGTGGACCGCGAGGACGGGTCGATCCTGCTCGAGGCGCCGGACCGCCTGGCGCTCTCGCCCGACGGCCACGGCGGCCTGCTGTCGGCGCTGCGGGTCTCGGGGGCGCTCGACGAGATGGCCGCCGCCGGCGCGAAGACGATCTTCACCTTCCAGGTCGACAACCCGATGCTCTCGGTCTGTCGCCCGGACTTCGTCGGCCACCACGTCGGCGGCGAGGCCGACATGTCGACCATGGTCGTCCGCAAGCTCGGCCCCGAGGAGCGGTTGGGCGTCATCGCCCGGATCGACGGGCGCACCGGCGTGGTCGAGTACAGCGACCTGCCCGACGAGCTGGCGCAGCAGCGCGACGGCGAGGGCGAGCTGGCGTACTGGGCCGGCTCGATCGCGGTCCACTGCATCGAGATCGCGTTCGTCCGCGACCTCACCGAGGGCGGCCTGCGCCTGCCCTACCACCGGGCGGTGAAGAGGGTGCCCCACGTCGACGACGAGGGCCGCGCCGTGGAGCCGGACGAGCCCAACGCCGTGAAGTTCGAGACCTTCCTCTTCGACGCGCTGCCCAGCGCGAGCCGCACGGTGAGCGTCGAGGTCCGTCGCGAGGACGAGTTCTCGCCGATCAAGAACGCCCAGGGCCCCGACTCGCCGGCCACGGCCCGGCGCGACCTGAACCGGGCCTACGCGCGCTGGCTGGAGGCGGCGGGGGCGGCGGTCGCCCGCGACGCCGACGGCGAGCCTCCGGACATCGAGGTCGACCCGCGCTTCGCCCTCGACGCCGACGAGCTCGCACGGCGGCTCCCGGCGGGCACGGTCATCGACGGCCCCGCTGTGCTGCCCGTCTAGCGGCCGGGGCGAACCTCGCGCGGCAGGGCGAAGACGACGCCCTCGGCCGAGGGCTCCTCCTCGCCGGTGCGCGCGTAGCCGGCCTGGATCAGGGTCGTCGCGACCTCCTGCACCAGGACCTCGGGCGCGGAGGCGCCGGCGGTCAGGGCGACCCGCGCCCGGCCGTCGAGCCAGGCGGGGTCGAGCTCGGAGGCGTTGTCGATGAGGTAGGCGCGCGAGCCGGCGGCGCGGGCGACCTCGACCATCCGCATGGAGTTCGAAGAGTTGCGCGAGCCGACCACCAGCACCAGGTCGGCGCCGTCGCCCACGACCGAGCGGACCGCGTCCTGGCGGTTCTGGGTCGCGTAGCAGATGTCGCTCGACTTCGGGCCCACGAGCGCCGGGAAGCGGCGCTTGAGGACCTCGACGATCGCGGCCGCGTCGTCGATCGAGAGCGTCGTCTGGGTGGTGAGGGCGACGTTCGAGGGGTCGGGCACCTCGACCGTCTCGGCGTCGGCGATGTCCTCCACCAGGATCACCGCCTCGGGGGCCTCGCCGCGCGTCCCGATGACCTCGTCGTGGTCGGCGTGGCCCACCAGCAGGACCGTGGCGCCGCGGCCGGCGAAGCGCCGCACCTCGGCGTGAACCTTCGCGACCAGCGGGCAGGTCGCGTCGATCACCCGCAGGCTGCGCTCGGCGCAGATCCGCCGCACCTCGGGTGAGACGCCGTGGGCCGAGAGGATGATCGTCTGCCTCTCGGGGACCTCGTGCGGGTCGTCCACGAAGACCGCGCCCTTCTCCCGCAGCGAGGAGACGACGTGCGTGTTGTGCACGATCTCGCCGCGCACGTAGACCGGCGGGCCGAGCTCCTCCAGGACCCGCTCCACGGTCTCGATGGCGCGGTCGACGCCGGCGCAGTAGCCCCGAGGTGCGACGAGCTCGAGCTTCGCAGGCACGAGCGCAGGGTAACGGACGCCGCCCCGTATCGTGCCGCCGTGCGCTCGCCGCCGACCGTCGAGACCGGATCCGGGCCCGCCGCGCTGCTGATCCACGGCCTCCTCGGCTTCAAGGAGGGCTGGGGCCCGCTGCCCGGCGCGCTCGCCGCCGCGGGCATGCGCGCGGTGGCGGTCGACCTGCCCGGCTTCGGCGACGCGCCGCGCCTGCGGCGGACGACGCCAGAGGCCCTCGCCGCGGCCGTCGCGCCGGTGCTCGCCGAGCTCGCGCCGGCGGCCGTGATCTCCCACTCGCTGGGCAGCCAGGTCGCGATGCTGGCCGCGGCCGCGCACCCGGACCGGGTCGGGCGCATGGCCTTCCTGGCGCCCTGGGTGGTGCGGCGGCCGCGCCACCTCCTGCCGCCGCGGACCATCTCCGACGTGCTCCAGCTGCCGCTGGTGGGACGGCCGCTCGCCCGGCTGGCCATCGCCCGCGCGCGCGCCGACCCGGCGCGCCGGCGCGGGGCCTTCCTCACGACGCTCGGCGACCCCGCGCCGACCAACGACCCGGCGATGGCGGCGCTGCTCGAGGAGGCGAGCGACCGCCTGCTGCGCGCCGATCTGCGGGCGATCGCCGACTGGGCCCAGAGCGGCCTGGCGCTGGACGTCCGTCCACTGACCGCCCGCCTGCGCGGGCCCTCCCTGGTCGTCGTGGGTACGCTCGACCGCGTGACCCCGCCGCCCGGCGCCCAGTGGCTGGCCGGCGCCCTCCCCGGCGGGCGCCTGCTGTCGCTGCCCGGGGTCGGCCACTTCCCCCACCTCGAGGCGGCCGGCGAGGTCGCCGACGCCGTCGCCGGCCACCTCGCGGAGGCCCGGTGAGCGGCGAGCTGCTCGCGCTGGCCGAGCGCGCCGCGCGGGCCGCCGGCGCGCTGCTGCTGGAGCGGGTGGGGGCGCCGGTCAGCGGCGTCTCGTCCAAGAGCAGCGGCACCGACCTGGTCAGCGACACCGACCGCGACGCCGAGGAGCTGATCGTGGGGATGATCCAGGCCGAGCGACCGGGCGACGCGATCGTGGGCGAGGAGGGTGCCGACGCGCCCGGCTCGGGCGAGATCCACTGGCTCGTCGACCCCCTCGACGGGACGATCAACTACCTCTGGAGCATCCCCCAGTGGAGCGTCAGCGTCGCCGCCCTCGACCATGAGGGGCCGCTGGTGGGGGTCGTGCACGACCCCCCGCGGGGCGAGACGTTCGCGGCCCTGCGCGGCGCCGGGACGCGCCTGAACGGCCGCCAGCTCGGCCTGGGCCCGGGCGCGCCGCTCGCCGAGGCGCTGGTCGGCACCGGCTTCAGCTACATCGCCGCCCGGCGCGCCCGCCAGGCGGCGGCGCTGCAGGCCGTGCTGCCCGCGGTGCGCGACGTGCGGCGGTTCGGCTCGGCGGCGCTCGACCTCGCCTGGGTCGCGTGCGGCCGCCTGGACGGCTACTTCGAGCGCGGTCTCAACCCCTGGGACTGGGCGGCCGGCCGCCTGGTGGTGTCCGAGGCCGGCGGCGTGGTCCAGGAGCTCGAGCCGCGGGAGGAGGACCCGGTGGGCTGCGTGGCGGCGCCGCCGGGGCTGATCGCACCGCTGCGGGCCCTGATCGACGAGGCGGGGGCGTGAGCCCGCGGGCGGCGCCGCGGCTGTGGGAGGTCGACGCCGCGCGCACGGCCGCGATCGCGATGATGGTCGTCTACCACGTGGGCTACGACCTCAGCCTGGTCGGCCCCGGCGTCCCCATCGACCCCTTCTCGGGGGCCTGGCAGGCGCTGCAGATCGCCTGCGGCTCGACCTTCCTGTTCGTGGTCGGCGTGAGCCTGACCATCGCGAACGCGCGCGGCCGGGCCCGCGGCCTGGCCGGCTGGGCCCTCTACCGCCGCCACCTGCGCCGCGCGGCCGAGGTCGGCGCGGGCGCCCTGGCCGTGACGGCCGTCACCTGGGTGGCCTTCGGCGACGACTACGTGCGCTTCGGGATCCTGCACTGCATCGCCGCCGCGATGCTGATCGGCCCCCTCCTGGTGCGGCTCGGACCGCTGAACCTGCTGCTCGCCCTCGCCGTCCTCATCGGCGGCCTGCAGTTGATGCTGGGGCCGCACTCCGACGCGCCCGGCCTCTTCCTGGTCGGCGCGCGCGTACCGGGCGGGGTCGGCATCGACTGGTACCCGGTGCTGCCCTGGCTCGCCCCGTTCCTCGTGGGCCTGGCGGCCGGCCGGGCGCTCTACCCCGGCGGCGCCCGCGGCGCCTGGGGGCGGCGCCTGCCGTCGCCCGCCTGGGCGCGGCCGCTGGGCGCGCCCGGCCGCCACGCCCTGCCCATCTACCTGGTCCACCAGCCCGTGCTGGTGGCGCTGGTCGCCGCGGCCCTCGCGCTGGGCGGCGCCCAGGTCAGCCTGTCGGGGATCGGGTAGCCCGGGCGATCGCCTGGTCGAGGTCCCAGACGATGTCGTCCAGGTCCTCGAGCCCCACGGCCACGCGGACCATGTCGTCCGTGACGCCGGCCCGGCGCATGCCCTCCTCGTCGAGGCGCCGGTGGGTGGTCGAGGCCGGGTGGATGATCAGCGTCTTGGCGTCGCCGACGTTGGCCAGGTGCGAGCACAGCTCGCAGGCCTCGATCAGGCGCCGGCCGGCCTCGCGCCCGCCGCGCACGCCGAAGGTCAGCACCGCGCCGGCGCCGCGCGGCATGTAGGCCCGGCCGAGCTCGTACCAGGGGCTGTCGGGCAGCCCCGGGTAGCTCACCCACGCCACGTCCGGGTGCCCGGCGAGGAACTCGGCCACGGCGAGCGCGTTGTCGACGTGGCGGTCCATCCGCAGCGAGAGCGTCTCGAGGCCCTGCAGCAGCAGGAAGGCGTTGAAGGGCGCCATCGCCGGGCCCAGGTCGCGCATCGTCTCGACGCGCGCCTTCATGATGAACGCGAAGTTCCCGAACGTCTCGGCGTAGCGCATGCCCCGGTAGCCGGCGCTCGGCTCGACCAGGCCCGGGAACAGCCCCTCGCCCCAGGGGAAGGTGCCGCCGTCGATCAGCACCCCGCCGATGGTGGTGCCGTGGCCGCAGATCCACTTCGTGGCCGAGTGCGAGACCAGGTGCGCGCCGTGCTCGATCGGCCGGCAGAGGTACGGGGTGGCGAAGGTGCTGTCGATCAGCAGCGGCACGCCGGCGTCGTCGGCCACGTCGGCCACGCCGCGGATGTCCAGCACGTCCAGGCCCGGGTTGCCGATCGTCTCGCCGAACATCAGGCGGGTGCGCGGCCTGACCGCCTCGCGCCAGGCGGCCAGGTCGCCCGGGTCCACGAAGGTCGCCTCGATGCCGAACCGGGCCAGCGTGATGGCCAGCTGGTTGTGGCTGCCGCCGTAGAGGTGGGCCGACGAGACGACGTGGTCGCCGGCCTCCAGCAGGGTCATGATCGCCACCGACTGGGCCGCCAGGCCGCTCGCGGTGGCCAGGGCGCCCACGCCGCCCTCCAGGCTCGCCATGCGCTCCTCGAACACCGCCGAGGTCGGGTTCATGATCCGGGTGTAGATGTTCCCGAAGCGGTTGAGGTCGAAGAGGTCGGCCGCGTGGTCGGCGTCCTCGAAGACGTAGGCCGCGGTCTGGTGGATCGGGACGGCGCGGGCGCCGGTGACCGGGTCCACCCGCTGGCCCGCGTGCAGCGCCCGGGTGTCGAAGCCGAACTCGCGCGGATCGGTCACGGGCGGAAGCCGTCCATGCGTCGCGAACCGATGACGCCGGTCGAGAGCCCGACCACGTTGAGGCCGCCGAAGAAGCGGCAGTGCTCCATCTTCACGCAGCGGTCCTCGATCACCTCGAGGCCGGCGGCGCGCGCCTTCGCCGCGGCCTCGGGCGAGCTCAGCCCCAGCTGCATCCAGACGACCTTCGCGCCGAGCGCGATCGCCTGGTCGACGATCGGCGGGATGTCCTCGGCGCGGCGGAAGATGTCCACGATCTCCAGCGGCCCCGCGGCGGCCGCCTCCTCGAGGGAGGGAACGCAGGGGTTGCCGAACACCTGATCGCAGGCCGGGTTCACCGGCGTGATGTCGTAGCCGTTGGCCGACATGTGCACCATCGCCCGGTGGCTCGGCCGGTCGGGCTTCGGCGACAGGCCCACGACCGCGAGGCGGCGGTAGCGCTCCAGGATGCGGCGCACCTCGTCCGAGGGCGCCCCCTGGCTCATGCCGGCGTACTGGGCCACGCCCGGATCATGCCGGAATAGCATCCGTCGGCGATGCGGATCGTGATCGTCGGAGGCGGGATGGCCGGGGCGGTGCTCGCCGGCGCGCTGCGGCGGCGGGGCGTGGACCCGGTCGTGCTCGAGCGCGCGCCCGCGACGGCGACGATCCCGGGGCCGATCATGCTGCCCTACCAGGCCTTCGACGCGCTGGAGGACCTCGGCCTGCTCGACGAGGTCCGCGCGGGCGGCCGGCCCATCGCGCCACGGGCCGACGGCACCCCGGTGGCCGTCGCCGTCGCCCGCCAGCTGCTGATCGAGGCGCTGCGCCGCGACCTGCCGATCCGCTTCGGCGCGACCGTGACCGACCTGCTCCGCGACGACGGGCGGGTGGTCGGGGTGCGGACCGAGGACGCGGAGATCCCCGCCGACCTGGTGGTGGGCGCCGACGGGTCGGGCTCGCCGGTGCGCCGCATGGCCGGCATCGCGGCCGAGGTGCGGGAGGCCCCCGGCGCGACGCTCTCCTTCCGCAGCCCGGTCGTGCTCGACGAGCCGTTCGCGATGGCCTACATGGCCGACGGCCGCCAGGTCGGGCTCATCAGCTGGCCGGGCGGGACGGCCGGCTGGTGGCAGATCGACAAGGTGGGCCGCGAGGCCGCCCTCGCCCCCGGCGTCGACGCCTACCGGCGCGCCTTCGCGCGCCTGCTGCCGGCCGCGGCCCCGGCGCTCGCCGAGGTGCTCTCCGACGACCAGCTGCTGTATCGCGAGGCCGTGGACGTGCGCTGCGAGACCTGGTGGGCGCCCGGCGTGGCCCTGATCGGCGAGGCCGCCCACGCGATCGACCCGGAGGCCGGGGTGGGCTCGGGCCTGGGCTTCGGCGACGCCCTCGCGCTCGCGGTGGCGGTCGCGGGGACCGAGGACCCCGACGAGGCCTGCCGCACCTACGAGTTCTGGCGCCGCCCGGCCGTCGCGCCCTACGAGGCGGTCGGCGGCGCCGGCCCGCGCATGGCGCGCGGCGGCGAGCGCCCGCCCGAGGAGGTCTGGCCCCCGCGCGGCTGACGGTTTCGCGTCCTCCGGCGGTCGTTCACAGGTTGGTCACAGCAGGGTCACAGCAAAGTCACCCGCGCGCCGAGGGGCCTGGGCTAGCGTCGCCGCGGTGGAGGGCCGGGATGGTCCGCGCCCAGATGTCGGCAGCAGAGAGGAGCACCAGCACATGGCACGAGGACGACGGCTTGCCCTCATCCTGGCCGCGGGCGCACTGGCGGCCGGGTCGCTCGCCGCCGCCGGGTGCGGCAGCGACGACAGCGACTCCGGCTCGGGCGACACCTCCGGCGGCTCGACGGCCGCCAGCGTCTCCGGCGAGATCGCCGGCGCCGGCGCCAGCTCGCAGGACGCGGCCCAGGAGGCCTGGATCGCCGGCTTCCAGACGCTCAACCCGGACGCGACGATCTCCTACGACCCGGTCGGCTCCGGCGGCGGCCGCGAGCAGTTCGTGGCCGGCGGCACGGTCTACGGCGGCACCGACGCGGCCCTGGCCGACGACGAGCTCACGGGCGCCCAGGAGCGGTGCGGCGGCGTGAACAACCTCGTCGAGATCCCGGTCTACGTCTCGCCGATCGCCATCGCCTACAACCTCAGCGGCGTGGACAGCCTGCAGCTGGCGCCCGCGACGCTGGCCCAGATCTTCAGCCACAAGATCACGAAGTGGAACGACCCGGCGATCGCCGCCGACAACCCCGGCGTCGACCTGCCCGACATGGACATCACCACGGTGAGCCGCTCGGACGAGTCCGGCACCTCCGAGAACTTCCAGCAGTACCTCGCGGCGGTGGCGCCCAAGGACTGGACCTTCGAGGTCTCGGGCGACTGGCCGGTGAAGGGCGGCGAGGCCGCCCAGGGCACCTCGGGCGTCGTGGACGCGATCGGCGCCGGCGACGGCACGATCGGCTACGCCGACGAGAGCCAGGTCGCCGACCTGGGCGTCGCCAAGATCAAGGTCGGCAGCGAGTACATCGCGCCCTCCCCGGAGGCCGCGGCCCAGATCTTCGCCGAGTCGCCCAAGGTCGACACGCCCGGCCAGTTCGTCTTCACCTACAACCTCAAGCGCGACACC
>DATLLV010000086.1:0-7682 GCA_035537655.1 Miltoncostaeaceae bacterium | reverse complement strand
GCGCGGCGCTCGCGGATCGGCGCGATGACCGCGCGCACCCGGGCCGCCAGGTCGCGCTTGTCCTGGACGCAGCCGAGCACGGCGGTGGTGCAGCCGCGGTAGACCGCGTCGATCTCGGCCTGCGACGCGCCGAAGAGGCGGTGCCAGGAGAAGACGTTGCAGACCTCCGGGCGGCCGGGGATGTCGCGGCGCACCCGCTGGGGGTCGGTGATCATCGACATCACCAGGCGGTCGATCTCCTCGTCGGGCATGCCGAGGGTGATGGCGTTGCCGTAGCTCTTGCTCATCTTGCGGTTGTCCGGGCCGAGCACGAGGGGGAACTCGGCGAGCAGCGCCCGCGGCTCCGGGAAGAGCGGGCCGTAGAGGTGGTTCATGCGCCGCACGACCTCGCGCGCGAGCTCGATGTGCGGCAGCTGATCCTGGCCCACCGGGACCTGGGTGGCCTTGTAGAGGATGATGTCCGCCGTCTGCAGCAGCGGGTAGCCGAGGAACCCGTACGTGTCGATGCCCTCGCCGAGCTCGGCGATCTGGCCCTTGTAGGTCGGGACCCGCTCGAGCCACGAGAGGGGCGTCACCATCCCGAGCAGGGCGAGCAGCTCGGCGTGCTCGTGCACGTCGGACTGGCGGAAGACGATGCTGCGCTCCGGGTCGACGCCCACGGCGATCCAGTCGGCCACCATCTCGCGGGCGCTGCGGCGGATGTCCTCGACCGACTCGTAGGCCGTCGTGAGCGCGTGGAGGTCGACCACGCAGTAGATGCAGTCGTACTCGTCCTGCAGCCGCACCCAGTTGCCCAGGGCGCCGAAGAGGTGGCCGACGTGGAGGTCGCCCGTGGGCCGCATCCCCGAGAAGACGCGCTGGCGGTCGGCGGGCATCGCGGCATGCTACCCACCGCCGCGCGCGCCTCTCGGGGCGGTCCCTACACTCGCTGCGGTGGCGACGCTCGATCAGGCGAGGCCGGCGCGGACGGCCGGCTCGCCCGGCTTCCTCTGGCGGATCCTCTCGCCGATCGGGGCGGTGGTCGTCGCCTTCGTCTGCCTCGTCGTCGTGGCGGGGATCCTCGATGCGACCTCGATCTCGGACTCCGGGGCCGAGGCGGTCCTCAACTTCGGCACCAGCCTGCTGCTGCTGGTCTTCGGCGTGGTGCTGTGGCGGCAGCTGCCCGCCCACGAGCGCCGCCTGGCCGTCGCGCTGAAGCACTCGCTCGGCGGGGCGATCGGCCTCGGGCTGACCATCGGCGTCGGCCTGGTGATCGGCGCCGGCACGATCATCCTGATCGGCAGCGCCATCGACCCGGTGGTGGACCGGCGGCTCGACGACGTCGAGAACATCACCGGGACCGGGTGGATGATCGGCCTGACCGTGGTCGCGGTCGTCGTGCTCGCGCCGCTCGGCGAGGAGCTGCTGTTCCGGGGGTTGCTGCTGCGCGGGCTGGTGCGGAAGCTGCGCTTCTGGCCGGCCGCCGCCATCACCTCGCTGTTGTTCGCCTCCGCCCACGCCGACTCGTACCTGCTGTGGCCGCGGGCGGTGTCGCTGTTCCTGACGGGCCTGGTCCTGGCATGGCTCTACCGCTGGCGGGGATACTGGGCCTCGGTGACCGCCCACGCCACGGTCAACATCGCGGCCGCGATCGCGCTGATCGCCTCCTCATGACCGACTCCGCCGTCTTCCGACGCCTCGACCTGTTCGCCGGGCTCGACGAGAGCGCGCTCCGGCGGGCGGTCGGGGAGCTCGACGCGGTGGTCGTGCCCGGGGGCGAGGAGTTCGATATCGCCGCGAGCGCCGCCGTCTGCGGCGTCGTCGGCAGCGGCCGCCTGGCCCTGGTCTTCATCGCCGAGGTGGAGGACCGCGAGCGCACGATCGGCATGCTCGAGGAGGGCGACGTGATCGTGCGCCCCACCGACGGCTGGGCCGCGGTCGGCCCGCGCGTGCGCTGCTTCGCCATCGAGGACGCGCTCATGCACCTGGTCGACCGCGAGCGGCTCGACGCGTGGATGCACGACCCCGACCTGGCCGCGAACGTCGTCCGCGTCCTGAGCGCCCAGATCGCCGACCGCGAGCTCGCCGTGGCGATCGCGCTCGAGCCGCGCGTCGAACGGCGCCTGCTGTTGAAGCTGCGCCAGCTCGCCGAGCGCTGGGGCCGGGTGACGCCGGACGGCATCCGGCTGGACCTGCGCCTGACCCACCAGGAGCTGGCCAACATGGTCGGCGCCGTGCGCGAGTCGGTCACCATCGCCCTCGGCCGGCTGGCCAGCGCGGGCGAGATCGAGGTGCGCAACCGCACCCTGCTCATCCGCCCGCCGACGGACGGCGAGCGCGGGGACGGGGCCGAGGACGGGGCCGCCGACCGGTGATCCTGCGCCCGCAGGGGCCCTTCTCCCTGCGGGGCTCGCTGATCGGCCGCGCGGGCGGGACGATCCGCGCCCAGGGGGGCGAGGTGGAGCTGACCGTGCGCCCGCGCGGCGCCGTGGGCCGGGCCCGCGCCGTGCAGCTCGCCGACGGCGCGATCCGCGTGGCCGTGCTGGAGGGCGATCCGGCCCCGGTGGCCGCCGAGGTGCGCCGCCGGCTGGCCCTCGACGCCGACACGACCGAGTTCCGCGAGCGGTTCGCGGACGACCCGCTCGTCGGCCCGCTGGTGCGGCGGCGCCCCGGGCTGCGCCCGCTCGTGCGCGGGACCGCCGCCCAGGCGGCCGTCGCCGCCGTGGCCGGCCAGCTCATCACCTGGGCCGAGGCGGCGGCGATCGAGACCCGGGTCGTGGCCGCCGCGGCCCCGCGCAGCGGCGGCCTGCGGGCGCCGCCGACGCGGCAGGAGATCGGCGCCCTGTCGCCGGCCGAGCTGGCCGCGCGGGGCCTGTCGCCCGGGCGGGCGTCGACGCTCGCGCGACTGCTCCGCACCCTCGACCCCGAGGCCCTGGCCGGCCACGGCTCGCCGGCGGTGCTCGCGCGGCTCACCCGCGAGCGCGGCATCGGGCCCTGGTCGGCCGGGGTGATCGCCCTCTACGGGCTCGGCCGGCTCGACGTCGGCCTGGTGGGCGACCTCGGGCTGATCCGCCTGGCCGGCCGGGTCAACGGGCGCCGAGCGAGCGTCGCCGACACCGCCGCCCTGCTGGCGCCCTACGGCGAGTGGGCCGGGCTGGCCAGCCTCCACCTGCTGGGCCACCCGTGGGCGGTCACGCGAGGCGGGCGAGGGACACCGCGAACCAGCCCCGCGGGTCCTCGTGCCACTCGGCCAGCCGCAGGCCGGCCTCCTCGTACATCGCCTCGGTCATCGCCCGGGTGAACTTGCACGAGATCTCGGTGCGCATCTCCTCGCCGGCGGCGAAGCGGGCCTCGGTGCCCAGCGCCGCCAGGCGCACCAGCTGGTCGCTGCGGGCGCGCAGCCGCATCTCGATCCAGGGCGGCCCCGGGTCGTAGCGGGCGACGTGCTCGAAGGCGTCGAGGTCGAAGTCGGCGCCCAGCTCGCGGTTCAGCACCCGCAGCAGGTTGAGGTTGAACTCGGCCGTCACGCCCTCAGCGTCGTCGTACGCCTGGCGGATGCGCTCGGGATCCCCGGCCAGGTCGGTGCCCACCAGGAGGACGTCGTCCTCGTCCATCAGCGCGGCGACCGACGCGAGGAACGGCGTCCGCTCGGCCGGCTCCAGGTTGCCGATGGTGCCGCCCAGGAAGGCGACCAGCCGGGCGGCGCCGCCCTTCTCCGGGACCGCGGGCAGGTGGCGGCCGAAGTCGCCGGCCACCCCGTGGACCTCCAGGCCGGGGTAGTCCTCGACCAGCCGGCCGGCCGCGGAGAGGATCGCCTCGGGGCAGACGTCGAAGGGCACGTAGCGGTCCAGCAGGCCGGCGTCGCGCATCGCGTCCAGGAGCGCCGCGGTCTTGCGCGACGCCCCCGAGCCGAGCTCGACCAGCTCGCCGACGCCGTGCCGGGCGACCACGCCGTCGGCCACGCGGCGGAGGATCCGCAGCTCGGCACGGCTCTGGTAATACTCGGGCAGCCGCGTGATCCGCTCGAACAGCTCGGAGCCGCGCTCGTCGTAGAAGTGCTTGGGCGGCAGCGCCTTCGCCGCCGCGGCGAGGCCTTCGCGGGCGTCGTCCGCCAGCCCGCGCCCGCACCCTCGTGGGTGGACGTCGAGGCGGAAGGGTCGTGGGAGGAGCTCGACGCCCGCGCTCACGCGGCGTCCCTGGCCAGGCGCAACCCGGAGAAGATCTGGCGCCGCTCCGGCAGGTCCCAGTTGCGGAAGGTGACCCGGGCGGCGATCGGCTGGGTGGCCCACGAGCCGCCGCGCAGCACGCGGAAACGCGGGCCGAAGAAGACCTCGGCGTACTCCGGGTACGGGAAGGCGCGAAAGCCGGGATAGCCGCCGAATCGCGCCGACGTCCACTCCCAGGCGTCGCCGAGCATCCCGCGGCAGCCGCTCGGCGCCGGGTCGTATGCGCCCGCCGCCCCGGCGGCGAAGGCGAGCTGGTCGAGGTTGGCGGCCCCGGCCTCGGCCGCCGCGCCCTGGGCGGCCAGCTCCCACTCGGCCTCCGTGGGCAGGCGCGCACCGGCCCACGCTGCGTGGGCGTCGGCCTCGTGGGCCGAGACGTGGCACAGGACCTCGTCCGGCCGCACCGCCTCGACGCGGTCGAAGCGGCGGACCGTCCAGCCGCCGCCGCCGTCGCGCTCCCAGTAGAGGGGCGCTTCGATCGCGCCCTCGGTCCGCCACGCCCAGCCGGCGTCGGTCCAGAGCTCGCGCCGCGCGTAGCCGCCGTCCTCGATGAAGGCCAGGTGCTCGCCGCAGGTCACCGGGTCGCGGGCGATCAGGAAGGGCGCCACCGCCCGCGGGTGCGCCGGCCGCTCGCAGTCGTAGGCGAAGCCGCCCTCCAGCGACCCCATCGCGAACTCGCCGCCGGCCTCGACCCAGCCGCCCCCGTCCTCCGCCGGCGCGGGCAGCGCCCGCCGCGACGAGGGGACGTAGCGGCCGGCCGGGAGCATCTGGAGGCACTGGAGGACGGTCTCGGTGTGCTGGGCCTCGTGCTGCGCGACCATGTCGAAGACGAAGCCCCCGGCGGTGAGGGGGTCGGCCTCCTCCGACAGGTCGGCCGCATCGAGCGCCTCGAGCGCCCGCGCCCGCACCTCGGCCAGGTAGCCCCGGGCGGCGGCCGCGTCGAGGATCGGCGCCTCTGAGCGCCGGGCGCGCGGCGTCTCGATCGCGTCGTAGACGTCGGCCAGCTCGGGGTGGAGCGGCTCGCGGCCGGTCAGGCGGGTGACCAGCCAGAGCTCCTCGTAGGCGGCGATGTGGCCGAGGTCCCAGAGGGGCGGGCTCAGCAGCGGCGTGTGCTGGCGGGCGAGGTCCTCGGAGCTCAGCGGTGCCAGCAGCTCGTGCGTGCGCGCGCGGGTCCCCTCGAGGCGGTCGGCGATGCCAGGGACGGTGGCGCTCACGACCCCGAGGATTCCGCACCTCGGGGCCATCGCCGTGTGAGGAGCCTCACAACGTGCGGTCCCTCACATCGTGGGATGTTTCACCGGCGCCGGGTGATCCGGCGGCTCGGCTGAAACGTCCGTTGCCGCGACGGCCGGCGTTCCGCGCGCGGTCGTCTTGCCATTACCATTCCGCGGGCATGCGTGAGGCCACACGCAGCCGGCCCGCTCCGGGCGGCCGGCGTCCGCCCCCGCGCGCCCGGCGGCGCGCGCCCCGCAAGCTGCCCTTCGGGCCGCGCGGGCGCATCGTCGCGCTGCTCGTCGGCCTGCTGGTGATCGTGGTCGGCGTCGGCGTCGCCCTCGGCGCCGCGTCCGGCGGCGACGACGCCCCGGCGGCCGTCGAGGTGGACGGGGTCAACGTCAGCGGGCTAAGCCCGGACGAGGTCGAGCGGGCGGTGCGCTACCGCGGCCGGCAGCTCATGGCGCAGCCGCTGGTGATCGTCCGCGAGGACCGGCCGGACCGGCCCATCCGGGTGTCGCGCGCCAGCCTCGGCGCCCGGCCCCAGGTGCGCCGCGCGGTCGAGGAGGCGCTCGAGCCGCGCAGCGTGGGCGGCAGGATCCTGGGCCGCCTCGGCGTGGTGCCGACGCGCGAGGTGCCGATCGGGTTCACGGTCCGCCAGAGCCGCGTGAACGCGGTGGTGCGCCGGGTCGCGGTCGGCCTGGACGACCCGCCCGTCCCCGCGCGCCTGCGCGTCACGAAGGACGACATCGTCGTCGTGCCCGGGAAGGCCGGCTTCGGCATCGACGCCTACGCCCTGCGCGACCAGGTCGCCGCCATGCCGTCCGACCCGATCGACGTGGCCGTGGGACCACAGGAGCCGCCGGTCTCGGAGGAGGCGGCGGCGTCCGCCCGCGAGCGCGCGCTGCGGGTCGTGCGGCGGCCGGTCGAGGTGTCGTTTCAGGGCCGCGGCGTGCCGATCGAGCCCGCCACGCTGCGCTCGGCGCTGCGGTTCGAGCCCGACCCGCCCGAGCTCGGCGTCCACCTCGACCCGGCCACCCTCTACGCCGTCATCGCCTCGGCCTACTCGACGCGCGAGCAGCCCGCGCGCGACGCCGGCTGGCGGACGAACGGCGACACCGCGCGCCTGGTGCCCTCGCGCGTGGGGCGCGAGCTCGACATGACGGCCATCGGCGAGGAGATCGTCGCCGCGCCCGGCGCCCCCTCGGTGCGGGCGCGCTTCGAGGTGAGCCAGCCCGGCCTCACCACCGACGAGGCCCGGGCGCTGGACATCACCCAGCTGGTCTCGGAGTTCTCCACCCCCTACAACTGCTGCGAGCCCCGCGTCACCAACATCCAGCGGGCCGCCGAGACGCTCGACGGCATGGTGATCAGGCCCGGCTGGACCTTCTCGCTGAACGACGCGCTGGGGCCGCGGACCACCGGCAGGGGCTACGTGGAGGCGCCCGAGATCCTGGCCGGCAAGCTCGAGGACGGGATCGGCGGCGGCGTCTCGCAGGTGTCGACGACGCTCTACAACGCCGCCTTCTTCGGCGGCATGCAGATCCTCGACCACACCCCCCACCAGTTCTGGATCTCGCGCTACCCCGAGGGCCGCGAGGCCACCCTCTCCATGGGCGGCCCCGACATGGTCTTCCGCAACGACTGGGACGCCGGCGTGCTGATCGACGCCCACGCGGGCGACAACGCGGTGACGATCAAGCTCTACTCCTCCAAGCTGGGCCGCCGGGTCGAGACCGAGACCGGCGAGCGCACCGACTTCGAGGAGCCGGAGGAGAAGGAGGAGGTCGACCCCAGCCTCGAGCCCGGGCAGCGGGTGGTGGAGCAGTACTCAGGCGGCCCCGGCTTCACGGTCAGCTACACGCGCAAGGTCTACGTCGGCGACGAGCTCAAGCGCGACGAGACCTACACCTGGCACTACGACGCCCAGGACGCGTTCGTGAAGGTGGGCCCGCCGGCGCCCAAGCCCAAGAAGAAGTCGCCGGGCGCCGGCGCCGGGACAGCGCCCGAGGAGCCTGGGGCGCCGGGGACGGGGACCGGCACCGCGCCCGAGGCAGGCGGCGCGGGCGGGGATGACGGCGCGGCCCCGCAGTCGGAAGGGGCGCAGGCGCCCAGCCCGTAGCGGCGCCTTGCCGCCGTCCGGCCGAGGGGCGAACATGTGTTCGTGCCTGGCGGGGCGACGATCCTCCACGCCGACCTCGACGCGTTCTACGCGTCGGTCGAGCAGCGCGACGACCCGGCCCTGCGCGGCCGCCCGGTGGTGGTGGG
>DATLLV010000085.1:0-3752 GCA_035537655.1 Miltoncostaeaceae bacterium | reverse complement strand
TGCCCGGCGATGGCGACCGGGACCGACGTGCACGAGGTGGCGCTGCCGGCCGACGCGCAGCCGCCCATCCGGGTCTACGTGAACGGCGAGGAGCTCGCCGAGGGCGAGCGCTTCGTCGTCGACGGCCACGCCCTGCGGTTCGCCCCTCCCCTGCACGCCCAGCCGCCGCTGGGCTGGTGGCGCAAGGTGCTGCTGGGCATCGGCATCGGCGTCTACGGCGACCTCAAGGGGGACACGCTCGACCTGCAGTACCGCAGCGCCGGGCAGGCGCGGGTCCTGACCATCCCCCTCACCCCGGAAGGGGAAGGGGGGACCTGGCGAGGCTGACCACGTCGCGGCGCCAGGCGCCCTCGGGCGCCCAGCCCAGGCCGCCCAGCCGCCCGGTGCGCACGTTCAGCGAGGTGCCGAGCGCCTCCGCCATCGCCCCGCCCATCGAGAGGGCCGCGAAGCGCGGCGGCACCCGGTCGGGGCGCCGGTGGCCGGGGACCGCGGCGAGGGCCTCGACGACCTCGGCCTGGGTCGGCGCCGGCCCCTCGGCGGCCGTGTAGACCCCCGGGGCGGCGGCGGCGGCGGCGACCAGCGCGGCGGCCGCGTCGCCCGCGCTCAGCAGGGCCCAGCGGTTGTCGCCGACGCCGACGATGCGGTAGCGGCGGATGCGCAGGCCCACGATCAGGTCGCGCATCAGGCCCGTCTCGCCGTAGACCCAGGGCAGGCGCACGGCCCGCAGCCCCGGGCCCGCCAGCGCCCGCTCGGCCGCCAGCCCCGCCGCCGCCACCAGCGGCGGCCGCGGCGGCACCGGGTCGTCGTCGGCCGCCGGCCCGGCCGGCCGGTCGCCGTAGGCCAGGCCGGAGGAGGCGACCACCACCGGGCGGCCGTCGAGGATCGCCGCGAGCGCCGCCGCGTCGGCGCCGGCCGCCTTCGCGCGGCGGCGCGCGCCCGAGGGGCGCAGCGGCGGGTCGAGGCGCGGCAGCCCCAGGTGGAAGACGGCCTCGGCCGCCTCGGCCTCCCGCCGCCACTCCCCGATCGTGGCGAGGTCGGTGTGGAGCGGCTCGGCGCCGGCCTCGGCCACCGCCCGCTCGGCGGGCAGCGAGCGCGCCGTCGCCAGCACGCGCACGCCGGAGGCGCGCAGGCGCGCGATCAGGGCGCGTCCCACCAGCCCGCTGCCGCCCGTCACGAGGGCGGCCCTCATGCCCGGCTCAGCGCGCTCCGCCCGCCACTGCCGGGAGGATGGTGACCTCCTGGCCCGCGGCCACGGGGGTCTCGATGCCCTCGCCGAAGCGCACGTCCTCGCCCGCAACGAAGACGTTGACGAAGCGGCGCAGCGAGCCGTCCTCCATCACCCGGTCGCGAAAGCCCGCGTGCTGGGCATCGAGCTGGTCGATCAGGTCGCGGACGGTCCCCGGCTCGCACTCCACGGCCGCGGCGCCGCCGGTGACGGGCCGGAGCGGGGCCGGGATGCGGACGGTCACGGGCATTTCGGCGTCTCCTCGGGTGCGGGTGGTCCTGGCGGTGGCTAGGCGATCAGGCGGGCCTCGCCCATCGCCTCCTCGAAGCTGGCGACGGTGGGCGCGACGTCGACGCGCTCGACGCGCGACGCCACGGCGTCCAGGGTCTTCAGCCCGTCGCCCGTGATGTAGAGGATCACGCGCTCGCCCGGGTCGATGCGGCCGGCGCGGGCGAGCTTGGCCAGCACGGCGGTGGTCACGCCGCCGGCGGTCTCGGTGAAGACGCCGGTGGTGCGGGCGAGCAGCTCGATGCCGTCGACGATCTCCTCCTCGGTGACGTCCGAGATCGAGCCGCCCGTCGCGTGGGCCACGTCGAGCGCGAACACGCCGTCGGCCGGGTTGCCGATGGCCAGGCTCTTGGCGATCGTGGCGGGCCGCACGGGCGCCACGAAGTCCTCGCCCGCCGCGTACGCGGCCGCGACCGGGCCGCAGCCGGCGGCCTGGGCGCCATCCATCACCGGTGCGTCGCCCTCGACGAGCCCGGTCTCGATCAGGT
This sequence comes from Miltoncostaeaceae bacterium, assembly GCA_035537655.1. Lineage (GTDB taxonomy): Bacteria > Actinomycetota > Thermoleophilia > Miltoncostaeales > Miltoncostaeaceae > DATAGF01. The sequence goes on along the minus strand of DATLLV010000085.1, from coordinate 1,751 downwards.
CGCGGTAGCCGCGGTCGATCTTCGTGTAGAGCGAGCCCGAGGCGATCGGGACGATGCAGCGGTCCGGCAGGCGCCAGCCGAGCTGCTCGGCGACCTCGTAGGCGAGGGTCTTCGAGCCCTCGCTGTAGTAGGGGCGCACGTTCACGTTCACGAAGGCCCAGGGGCGGTCGGCGGCGAGCTCGATGCAGAGGCGGTTGACGTCGTCGTAGACGCCGTCCACAGCGACCAGCGTCGTGCCGTAGATCGCGGTGGCCACGATCTTCTGCTCCTCCAGGTCGGCGGGCACGAACACGTAGCTCTCGAGCCCGTGGGCGGCGGCGTGGGCGGCCACGGCGTTCGCGAGGTTGCCGGTTGAGGCGCAGGCGACCACCCGGTAGCCCAGCTCGCGCGCCTTCTCGAGGGCGACCGAGACGACGCGGTCCTTGAAGCTGTGGGTCGGGTTGGCGGTGTCGTTCTTGACCCAGACGTCGCGCAGGCCGAGCTCGGCGGCGAGCCGGGGCGCGCGCACCAGGGGGGTCAGCCCGGCCTGCAGCCCGGCCGTCGGGTCCGCGGGCGAGCAGGGGAGGAAGTCGCGGTAGCGCCACAGCGAGTGCGGGCCCGCGGCGATGCGCTCGCGGCTCACCGTCGCCGCGATGCGCTCGGTGTCGTAGAGCACCTCGAGGGGACCGAAGCAGTACTCGCACGCGTAGGCCGCGGTCAGCTCGCCCACGCGCTCGCACTCCTTACATCGGAGCGCCGTGGCCGCCGTCTCGTGGTGTGTCACGCCGCCTCCCGGTCCGCTCATGAAAAACGCCCTCCCGGGAGGCGAGGGCGACGGGCGCGAACCGATCGGCTTCTCGCATCTCCCAGGCGAATCGCCTGTTGGAATTGGCACCTGGCGCTCTCACGCTGGTTGCCGCGGCTTCACAGGGCCAATCCCTCCACCGCTCTGGATGCGCCAGCGAGTATAGGGAGCCGCCGAGAGGCGCGTCAATGGCGTGGAGGCTTCATCACCGAGGCCGCCGAGGGCCTGGCCGCCCCCCACGGCATCACGATGTCCCGCAGCCCGGGTCGCCCCGGTTGCAGCGGCGCCCGGGCATCTCGGTACCATGGCCGCGATGCCGACGCCTCCGGACGAGACGCCGCAGACGCCGCCCGAGGACGCTCCGCAGACCCCGCCCGGCGAGGGCCGGGAGTGGTGGCGCGGATGGCTGCCCCGCCGGCGCGAGGCCCCGGAGCCCGCCGCGGGCGCCAGGCCGCCCGGCGCAACGCCGAACGGCGACGGCCCGGAGGCCGATCAGCCGACCGAGGTGATCCCGCCGCCGCCGAAGGCCGACGGCCCGGCCAAGCTGCGCCGCGAGCGCCGCCGGCTGCTGGCCAGCCGCGAGGAGGCCGTCTACCACCTCGGCGGCCTGGCGTTCGAGCTCTACCGCCGCGACCAGCTCGGCGAGGAGGTCATGCGGCGCAAGGCCGGCGAGGTCGTCCTACTCGACGAGACGGTGCGCGACATCGACGCCCGCCTCGGCGAGATCGACCGCGATCGCAAGGAGCGGCGCCGGCGCCCGCCGCGCGGCGACGGCGTCGCCGGCAATTGCCTCACCTGCCGCGCCCCGTTCCGCGCCGAGGCCCGCTTCTGCTGGCAGTGCGGCACCCAGCTCGTGCCCACCGAGAAGGGCGACGACCAGGTGACCGTGGTCATCACCCCGGCCCCGCCGCCCCCGCCCCGCGACGACGAGGGCACGTGAGCGACGAGCCGCGCCCCGGCGAGGAGG
>DATLLV010000084.1:0-2674 GCA_035537655.1 Miltoncostaeaceae bacterium | reverse complement strand
CCGTAGCGGCAGGACTTCCGGGGCGGCCGTCCAAGAACGCCCGCAGCGTCCCCGAGTCGACCGCGAGGGAGATCGACCGTGAGCAGCCGGACCAGTCCGCCCGAGTTCGACGTGGAGTGGTCGGCTCCTCCCACTCCACGTCGAACTCGGGCGGACTGGTCCGGCTGCTCACGGTCGATCTCCCTCGCGGTCGACTCGGGGACGCTGCCCGCGTTCTTGGACGGCCGCCCCGGAAGTCCTGCCCCTACGGCAGGGCCTCGGGCAGCCCGAACGCCGGGAAGACCGCCGGCGGGAACGTGACGATGTCCGAGATCAGGCCGTCCGCGAACGACAGCACGTCGAGCGCCAGCGGCCGGTGGTCCGGCGCGCCGGGGCGGCGGAGGTAGTTCGCGACCGCCGGCTGCATGTTCGCCCGCGTCAACAGGCAGCGCATCGAGCCGAACTCCTCGCTGCCGAAGCCGCCGCGGATCCACTCGGCGATGAGCACGTCGCGCCCCACCCAGACGCCCGGCTGCGGCGGCATCGTGAAGCGGGCGTCCGCGCCGAGGGTCGCCGCGAGCCCCTCCAGGTCGTCGCGCTCGGTCGCATCCATGTAGCGCTGCAGCAGCGCCCGCTCGGCCTCGCTGGGCTCGGCGGCGGGGCCCCACTCGGCGCGCGGCGGGGGCAGCCGCTCGCGCATGGTGGCCCGCGCCCGCTGCAGGGCGCTGTTGACCGCGGGGACGCTGGTCTCGAGCAGGGCCGCGGTCTCGCGCGCCGACCAGCCGAGCACGTCGCGCACGATCAGCACGGCCCGCTGGGTCGCGGGCAGGTGCTGGATGGCGACCAGGAAGGCCAGCTCGATCGTCTCCTTGGTGACCAGGGCCTGCTCCGGCTCGTCCTCGCTCGGCGCGACCGCCGCCAGCAGCCGGTCCGGGTAGGGCTGCAGCCACGCGACCTCCGAGGGCGGCGGCGCCCCGTCGACGGCGGGCGCGACCCGGGCGCGGCGGCGCCTGGCCGCCACGGCGTCGAGCGAGGCGTTGGTGGCGATCCCGTAGAGCCAGGCCCGGAAGGAGGAGCGCCCCTCGAAGGTCGCCCGCTTGCGCCACGCGCGCAGGAAGGTCTCCTGCACCAGGTCCTCGGCGTCCTCGAGCGAGCCGACCATGCGGTAGCAGTGCAGCAGCAGCTGGGGCCGGTAGCGCTCGGCGAGCGCGCCGAACGCGGCCTCGTCCCCCGCCCGCGCCGCCGCGGCCGCCGCGGCGTCGTCGGTGCCCCCGCCCGCCGATGTCCACGTCACGCCCATCGCTCCCTATGACGATCGCGCGGCGCTCGACTCATCGGTGCCATGACCGAACACCTGTTCGATACAGTGCCCGGTCCGTGCCGTCGACCACGGAGGACATCGTGGTGTTCTGCCGCCTCCATCTCGGCGAGGGCGACGCCGAGCGGCTGGTGGGATGGATCGCGTGGCGCACCGGCCGCAACCAGGCGATGGCGGGCGGGGGGGCGCCGATCGACCGCCTGGAGCACGCCGTCGCCAACTGGCTCGACGACGAGCGGCGGGCGCTCCTGCTGGCCTGGCTGCGGCGCCGGATCGCTGACGGGCGCGCCCCGGTGCCCGGCTAGGGGACACCGGGGCGCGGCCGCGCCGCGGGCAACCGCTACTTCTTCAGGAACCCGGCGAGCAGGTCGTCGAGCTGGCCCATGTCGGGCAACTGCCCGCCGGGGCTCGCCTTGTCGATGAGCTGGGGGAGGGCCGCGGCGATGCCGCCGGCGGCCTCGTCCTCGCTCACGCCGGCCTGCCGGGCGCACCGCGCGATCTCGTCCTCGCCCAGCGCCCGCTTCACCTCGTCCGGCGAGATCGCCTTGTTGTCGCCCGTGCCGATCCATGACTGGAGCTTGTCGCCGAGGCCCGACGACTCGAGCTTCCGCATGATCCCCTCGACGCCGCCGGCCTGCTCGACCAAGCCGCCCAGGGCGCCCATGACCTTGTTGCTCGACCCGCCCTGGCCTCCGACGGCACCCATCACGTCGTCGACGAGCCCCATGGTCCCCCTCGCCTTGGTCCCGGAGGCCGGACACTACCCGAGCGCGGGCGCCGGCGGGGACGATCGGCCCGCCCTGCCGCCCGCGACTGCCGCGCTACCGTTCGAGGATGGCCGCCCGGCTCGCTCTCTCCGACCTCTCCCGCGACCTCGGCGAGGTCGCGCGCGGCCTGCCGGCCTGGCGGCGGGGCGAGCCCGACGAGGCCGCGCGCGAGACGCTCGAGTACGCCGGCAGCGCGCTGTTCCGGCGGCCGCCAACCGCCTGGGCGTGGACCGGACGCACCCGCTCCGGTGAGCCGGCCGCGGCCCTGCCGCTGACCGCGTCGCAGGCGATCGCCTTCCGCTCGGCGCCCCACGCGCGCGCCCTGGTCGGCGCCCTCGCCGGCGCGGCCGAGGCGGGCGCGTCGGTCACGGCCCTGCGGCTCGAGGAGTGGCGCGGGCTCGCCTGTCTGGCTGCGCCGGGCATGGACGCCGAGCTCTTCGCCATCACCTTCGCCGACGCCCTGGGCGACGCGTGGCGGATCGCCTGCGACGCGGTCAACGGCAGGGCCGCGGCCGGCTCACCGGAACGGGTGCGTCCGGTCCACGCCCAGGCGGTGGGCGGCCGCCGGAACAGCGCGCTGCCGGCGTACTCGAGCGTCTCGCGCGCGGCC
>DATLLV010000083.1:0-29703 GCA_035537655.1 Miltoncostaeaceae bacterium | reverse complement strand
GCGCCGGACAGCAGGGCGTGGGTGGCGGCCGCGAAGACGCGCGTCGCGCCGGCGTCCTTGACCACCTGGGCGCCCGCGCAGAGCGTGCCGGCGGTGTCGATCATGTCGTCGATGAGGACCGCGCAGCGGCCGGCGACGTCGCCGATCAGCAGCGTGATCTCGGCCTCGTTGTGGTCGGGGCGCTGCTTCGTGAGGACGGCCAGGGTGGCGCCCAGGCGCTCGGCGAAGTGGTTGGCGAGCTTCGCGCGGCCGGCGTCGGGCGAGACGACCACCATCCGCTCGGCGATGTCGCCGCCGTAGACGCGCTCCTTGAAGTGGTCGACGAACATCGGCAGCGCGGTCATGTGGTCGACCGGCACGTTGAAGAAGCCCTGGACCTGGCCGGCGTGGAGGTCCATGGTCAGCACGCGGTCGACGCCCGCGGCCTCCAGCACGTCCGCGATGAGCTTCGCCGTGATCGGCTCGCGCGGGGCCGACTTCTTGTCCTGGCGCGAGTAGCCGTACCAGGGGATCACCGCCGTGATGCGGTGCGCCGAGGCCAGCTTGGCCGCGTTGATCATGATCAGCAGCTCGATCAGGGAGTCGTTCACCGGCCGGCTGGTGGACTGGACCAGGAAGACGTCGGCGCCGCGCACGCTCTCCTCGAAGCGCACGTAGATCTCGCCGTTGGCGAACGTCTCGAGGCGGACGTCGCCGAGCTCGATGCCCAGGCGGGCGGCGATGCGCTGACCGAGGTCCTGGCTCGCCCGGCCGGCGAAGACCATCAGGCGCTTGGAGTCGTCGCGGTCGATGCTGGTGCTCATCCCCCGCCCTCCCGGGACCGCGCCGCGGCCTCCTGGGCGCGCGCGGCCGCGCGCTCGGTGAAGCCCTCGATGACCGTCTGGCGCGCCCGGGCGATGCCGAGCGCCCCCGCGGGCACGTCGTCGGTGATGATCGACCCCGCCCCGGTCATCGCGTCGTCGCCGACCGTCACGGGCGCCACGAAGACGCAGTCGGAGCCGGTCTTGACGCGGGCGCCGATCTCGGTGCGGTGCTTGCGGAAGCCGTCGTAGTTGGCGGTGATGTTGCCCGCGCCGATGTTGGTCGCCTCGCCGACGGTGGCGTCGCCGACGTAGGAGAGGTGGGGCACCTTGGCGCCCGGGCCCAGCACCGTGTTCTTCAGCTCGACGAACGAGCCCGCCCGGGCCCCGCGCTCGAGCCGGCAGCCCGGCCGCAGGTAGGCGAAGGGGCCGACGCTGCAGCCCTCGGCCAGCTCCGACTCCAGCACCTGGGCCGACACGACGCGCGAGCCGGCGCCGATCACGCTGTCCACCACCACGGCGTCCGGTCCGATGGTGCACCCGTCGGCGACCGAGGTGCCGCCGCGCAGGTGCGTCCCCGGCAGCAGCACGGTGTCGGCGCCCACGGTGACGGCCGCGTCCAGGTAGACCGCGGAGGGGTCGGGCATGGTGACGCCCGAGCGCATGAGCTCGTCGCGCAGGCGGCGCTGGACGGCGGCCTCGCAAGCCGCGAGCTCCACGCGGTCGTTCACGCCGGAGGCCGTCTCGGGGTTCTCGGCCACCAGGGCCACCACCGGGCCGTCCAGCGAGGCGACCGCGTCGGTGAGGTAGACCTCGTCGCGCGCGTTCGGCGCCATGCCCGCGAGGGCGACCACCAGCGCCGCCCGGTCGACCGCGTAGAGGCCGGCGTTGAACTCCCGGATCGCCAGCTCCTCGTGCGAGGCGTCGCGCGCCTCGACGATCCGCGCCACGGTGCCGTCGTCGCCGCGCACGATGCGCCCGTAGTCGCCGGCGTCCTCGAGCCGCCCGGTCACCACCGTCGCCGCCCGCCGCTCGGACGCGTGCTCCTGCACGAGGCGCCGCACCAGGGCCGGGTCGAGCAGGGGCGTGTCGCCGTAGGCGAGCACGACCGTGTCGCACGCCGGGTCGAGCGCCTCGAGGCCGACCCGGGCGGCGTCGCCGGTGCCCCGCGGCCGCCCCTGGACCGCCACCGCCACCCGGTCCGGCAGCACGTCGCGCACCGTCTCGGCGCCGTGGCCCACGACGACGACGGTGCTGCCCACGCCGCCGGCCGCGAGGGCGTCGAGGACCCAGGAGATCATCGGCCGGCCGGCGATCGGGTGCACGACCTTGGGGAGGGCCGAGCGCATGCGGGTTCCCTGGCCGGCGGCGAGGACCACGGCGCCGATGTTCATGGGTTCCTGAGGGTCGCGGTGAAGAGGGCCTGCCTGGTTGGGGCGGGAGGATTCGAACCCCCGGTCACGGGACCAAAACCCGTTGCCTTACCCCTTGGCTACGCCCCAGAGCGACGCCCCCCATGGCCCGCCGAGTATAGAGGGCGCGCCCGGACGGGCCCTCGCCGCTCACCGGCCCAGGACCACCACGTCGACGACCACGGCGCTCTCCTCGTCGGAGGTCTCGCCGGTCTCGGCGTTGACCACCTCGACCGTCTCGGCGCGGCAGTCGACGCGCACGCGCATGCCCTCCTCGAGGGCCCGGTCCTTCAGGCGCCCCGCCAGGTCGCCGCGGATCTCGAAGGTGTTCATCCGCACCGGCTCGTCGGTGTCGAGGCTCATCAGGATGACGTCGCCGTCGTAGGGGTCGACGTCCTGCCAGAGCAGGCTGATCTCGCCGGTGATGGACTGCTCGGCCACGCTCGGCCAGTGTAGAGGGCGTGACGACGCCGCCCCCCGCCCCGCCGAGCTACCTGCTCATCGGGCCGCCCGACCTGCTGCACGACATGACGCTCGACTTCGCCGAGATCGGCTGGCAGGTGGCGAGCTCGCGCTGGCAGGCCGTCGTGACCGCCGTTCCCGAGGACGCCTCCGCCCCGGAGCCGGAGTGGCCGACCGAGGTCACGCTCGCGGGGGTCCGGCGGGAGGGCCACGCCGCGGCCGTCGCGGAGTTCCTCGGCGCCGACGGCGCCGCCCGGTGACGCCGCCCTCGCTCTCGTCGCGCCTTCGCGGCCGCCGCATGCGGCGCCCAGGCCCGGCGCCGCGCCGCGGGGCCGGGTTCGACCACTCCCGGTTCGCGCGGGCGCTCGCCGCCGCGACCGACGACGGCTGGCGCATCGACTACGGCGCGGTGGCGCGGTCGTCGGACCTCGCGGCCTACCGCCGCGACCTGGCCGCCGCGGACCCGTCCGCGCTCGCGCCCGACGAGCAGCTCGCCTTCTGGATCAACGCCCACAACGCGTCCGTGCTCGCGCTGGTGGCCGAGCGCATGCCGGTGCGCAGCGCGCGCGAGATCGACGGCGGCTTCACCCGGGTGCGCTTCCGGATCGGCCGGACCGGGCTGACGGCCGACGAGATCACCCACGGCATCGTCCGCCGGCTCGGCGACCCGCGCGCCCACTTCGGCCTCAACGACGCGGCGGTCGGCAGCCCGCCCCTGCGCGCCTACCTGGGCCCGGCCGTCGCCCGGCAGCTGGCGGAGAACGGGCGCCGCTACCTGGCCGACGAGCAGCGGGGCGCGCGGCGCGACGGCGACCGGGTGCTGCTGAGCAGGTTGCTGCGCTGGTTCGCCGGTGACTTCGCCCCGGTCGGGTCGATGCCCTCGGCCCTCGGCACGGCCCTGGGCGCGCTGCGCCCGGCCCGCGTCCTACCGGCGGTCCGCGACCTGCTGCCCGAGGGGCTGCGCGACGCCCGCGGCGCCGGCTTCCTCGACTACGACTGGGCCGTCAACGGGGGCTAGGCGCCACCGCAGCCGCGACCAGCCCGCAAGCAGCGCCGGCGCCAGGTAGAGGGCCGCGATGTCGAAGAAGACGTAGCCGCACGCCGCGCCGCTCGGGGGGTTGCCGTCCGGCACGCCCACGCCAGGGATCTCGGTCGCCCACCGCCAGGTCCCCACCGCGGTGCCGTAGATCTCGAGGTAGGCCACCGCGAAGAAGACCCCGGCGTAGACGGCCGGCGCCCGCCCCCGCAGCAGGAACAGGACGAGGATCGCCGCGCTGATCGCCCCGGCCACGTCCCGCCGCTCGAGCACGAACAGTCCCAGCAGCGCCCACGTCGAGACGGCGGCGATCGCCAGCCCCACGAAGACCCGCGGCCGCGCCGTGACCCAGCGCGTCTGGCTCATGCGCAGTCCGGTCAGGTAGACGAGCCCGTGCCCGGGCGGCACGAACAGGGGCAGGTTGCCCAGGCGGTAGCTGTAGACGCCCCAGAGGACCGAGCCGATGACCTCCGCCGTCGTGGCCACGACGACCACGACGCTCGTCTGGGCCCGCTCCATCGGCGTGAGGTAGACGAAGGCCGTCGCCAGGAAGCCCCAGGCGCAGAGCGCCAGCAGCATCTGGAAGCTCAGGTCGGCGTAATGGTCAAGCGCCAGGCCCAGGGTGGTGATCGCGAGGATCGCGGCGCAGAAGCGCCCCGGGCTCCGCACGATCCGCTCGACCGCGCCGGGCTCCGAGGCCGCGGGCGGCGGGAGCGCGAGGGGACCGGCAGCCGTGGACACGGGGCAACGTTACCGGGTAGGTTGGCCGCGCTTCACGGGCTGGTGGCGTGGGAAGCCGGTGCGAATCCGGCGCGGTCGCGCCACTGTCACCCGGGAGCGGGGGGCGCTCGGCGAGAGCCGGCCACTGGGGCGACCTGGGAAGGCTGCGGTCCCCGCGCGATCACCGGGGAGCCAGGAGACCCGCCTCCAGCCCGCACGACAAACGCCCTCCGCGAGACGAGGAGCTTCAGTGCGGACATCCCTTCGGTTCACCTTGGCCGCGGCGTGCGCGGCGGGCTTGGCGGCCGCCCCAGCAGCCCTGGCAGTCGACACGACCATCCGGGTCGAGGGCGGCGCGGCCAACCTGATCCCCGAAAGCGCCATCCCCATCGAGGGGTCGGGCACGGCCCAGGTCTTCGACAAGAACTTCGTCCCGGTCGACGTGAGCCGCGCCTCGGCCTTCTGGCAGCTCTACCGGGCGACCGCGAGCACCGGCCTGGGGCTGGGCTTCGAGTACTTCCCGGCCTTCACCTCGATCCTGGTGCAGAAGGTCGGGCCGGACGAGAACGCCGGCACCGTGGGCTGGCAGTACCGGGTGGACCACGTCGCGCCGCCCGTCGGCGCCGACCAGAAGGCCCTCGCGCAGGGCGACTCGACGCTCTGGTACTACGGCGGGGCCGACGGGGCGCGCGAGCTCGACGTCGCGCCCTCGGCCGACCGCGTGCCCGCGGGCGGGGCGTTCAGCGTCGCCGTGACCAGCTACGGGGCCGACGGCGCCGCCGCACCCGGCGCCGGGGCGCGGGTGGCCTACGGCGGCGCGGCCGCCACGGCCGACGCCGCCGGGCGGGTCACCTTCGTCGCCCAGGCCGCCGGCACCCGCACCGTCAGCGCCACCCGCGCGGGGGACATCCGCAGCGCCGCGCGCGCGGTCTGCTCGTTCGCCGGCGACCCGACCTCGTGCAACCTGCCGCCGGCGGCCGCGCCGGGGGCGGCCGCGGCGGGGGCGAGCGGGGACGATGTCGCCCCGGGGAGCCGCATCACGAGCCCGCGGCTGGGCGGGCGCTCGCGCGTCGTCAAGGCGATCACCGGCATCGCCGGCCCGGACCGCTCGGACGTCGCGAGCGTCGAGGTCGCACTGGCCCGTCGCGTCGGCACCCAGTGCCGCTTCCGCGCCCGCTCGGGGGGGCTCACCCAGCCGGGCCCTTGCGCGCGCCAGCTCTACGTGACGGCGCGCTCGGCCGGCGGCTTCTGGAGGCTGTCGCTGGGCAAGGGCCTCAGGCCGGGCTCCTGGCGGGTCTGGAGCCGCGCCACGGACGGCGCGGGCAACCGCGAGGACGTGGGGCTGCCGCGCATCAACACCGGCCAGTTCCGCGTCGGGGGATGAGGCGCGCGGCGCTCGCCGCCGTCGCCGCCGGCCTCGCGCTGGCGACGCCGGCGGCCGCGACCGCGGCGCCGAGCGACGCCGTCCGGGCGACGCGCGCCGCCGCCTGGCTGGCGGGCGCGGCCGCCGGGGCCCCCGGCGGCCAGCAGGCCGACGCGATCGTCGCGATGCGCGCCGCCGGCCGCGGCGCCGCGTCGCTGCGGCCGCGGCTGCGGGCCCTGTCGCGGGTGGCGCCCGCCTACGCCACGACCGCCGGCGGCGCGGGGAAGGTCGCGCTCGCCGCCGTGGCGGTCGGGGCCGACCCGGCCCGCCTCGGCGGGGTGAACTACGTGGCGCGGGTCCGGGCGCGGTACGCCTCGGGCCGCTTCGGCGCGACGGCCTACGACCAGGCCTTCTCGATCCTCGCCCTCGTCGCGGCCCGGAAGCCGGTCCCGCGCGACGCGGTGCGCGCGACGATGGCGGGCAGGGGGGCGGGCGGCTGGAGCTTCGCGCTGTCGCCGGCCACCAGGGACTCGGTCGACGCGACCGCCATCGTCGTCGAGGCCCTGCGCGCGGCCGGCGTGCCGCGCACCGACCGCCGCCTCGCGGCGGCGGCGGCGTGGATGCTCGCCCAGCGCAACGCCGAGGGCGGGCTCGCCTCGGCCGGCGGCGGCCGGCCGACGGACGCCAACTCGACCGCGGGGGCGATCCGCGCCCTGCGGGCCCTCGGCCGCCGGCCCCCCGCGCGGACCCTGACCGCCCTTCGCTCCCTGCAGGAGCCGAGCGGGGCGGTGCGCTTCACGGCCGCCGACGCGGGAAGCATGCTGATCGCGACGACCGACGCCACGATCGCGTTCGCCGGAAAGATGTTGCCGGTGCGGTGACAATTGGGCCGGTCCGGGGAACTAGGATCATCGCGATGACCACTCAGGGCGCCCGCCTGCAGTTCCAGGCCGAGATCGAGCACTTCCGCGCCGGCCTCGTCGAGATGGCCAGCCTCGTCCTCACGCAGGTCGAGCGGGCGGTGTCGGCGTGGGAGGCCGTCGACGCGATCACCGCCGCCGAGGTCATCGCCGCCGACGACCAGGTCGACGAGCGCTGCGCCCAGCTCGACCAGAAGATCTTCAACCTGCAGCTGCTCGAGGCGCCCGTCACGGCCGACCAGCGCCTGCTCCACGTCGGCCTGATCACCGTGATCGCGCTCGAGCGCGTCGGCGACCTCGCCGTCGCGATCGCCGACGCGTCGACCTCGGTGCGCCCCGAGGGCGCGGTGCCGGAGGTCGAGGCCCTGATCTCGCGCATGAGCGCCCGCTCGGTCGACACCCTGGCGCGCGCGGTCCAGGCCATCGCGCGCGGCGACGCGGAGCTGGGCGAGGAGGCGGCCGACGAGGCCGACAACGTCCGCCAGATGCTCGGCGAGGTCATCACCGCCGTGGCGGCGGCGCCGGACGAGCCCGAGACCCGCCTCTGGTCGGCGTCGGCCGTGCTCGTGGCGCGCCACCTCGAGCGCGTCGCCAACAACGGCGCCGAGCTGGGCGGCCGGGTGCGCTTCCTCGTGAGCGGCGAGCCCTTCGTGAGGGCGACCGTGACCTAGGCGGGCGGCGGCCCGCCCGGTCGCGTCAGTCCTTCTCGGCGGCCTCCGCGGCCGCTGCCGGCTCTTCCTCCTGAGGCTCAGGGGCGCTCTCCACGGCGGCGCGCTCCGCGCGCTCGAGGGACTCGAGCGCCTCCAGGGCCGACGCGTCGGCCGACATGGTCCGGATGCTGGTCCGCCGTTCCCGCTTTGCCTTGGCCATCGTTCCTCCCGGGTCCGTGCGGGCATTCTACCGCCCGGTTCAAACGTCCCGGCGCTCAGACCCGGCCCGCCGCCAGCGCGGACACGAGCGCCGCGTCGGCGGGCGGGAACGGCAGCCCGGGCAGGTCGGCGCGCGGGACCCAACGGAACTGCTCGCTGCCCAGGGCCCGCGGGCGCTGGCCGTCGAGCCAGCCGCAGCGGAAGAAGCGCAGCTCCAGCGGCCCGGCGCGCTCCGTCCAGACCCGCGGGCCGATCGCCACCTCGACGCCGAGCTCCTCGCGCAGCTCGCGCCCCAGGGCCGCCTCGTCGGTCTCGGCGTCCTCGCGCTTGCCGCCGGGGAACTCCCAGCGGCCGGCCTGGCCCACCGCGGGCCCGCGCTGGCTCACGAGGATCCGGCCGCCGCGCTCGATGACCGCGGCGACCACGACCTGGGGGCCGCGCGTCACCCCGTCGATCCGGCCGGGGCGAGCTCGCCGCCGCGGCGCCGGGCCAGCCCGTCGGCCACCAGGCTCGCCGCGGCCTCCGGGTCGGCCGCCGCGCTGACGCGCCCCGACGCCGCCAGCTCGCGCAGCAGCCGCCCGCGCCGCTGGCGCATCGACCCCTCGTAGCGGCCCTGGGGTCGCCTGGCCGGGGTGACCGCGGCGACGGTCCCGGCGTCGGCCGCCGGGCAGCCGTCGCGCATCGGGCACCCGGCCTCGCAGCGCGGGGCCCGGGCGGTGCACCAGAGCCGGCCGAGGTCCATGACCGCCTGGCCCGCGTCCCACGCCACCCCGGGCGCGCCGGGCCAGCCGGCCGGGAACCGCCGCGCGACCACCCGCGCCGCGTTCGTATCGACCGGCAGCACGTCCTCGCCGTCGGCGAAGCAGCGCAGCGCCGCCGCGGTGTAGGGACCGACGCCCGGCAGGTCGGTCAGGCGCTCGGGCGCGGGCCAGCCGCGCTCGGCGACGACGCACGCCGCGGCGTGAAGGTCGCGCGCCCGGCGCGGGTAACCGAGCCCGTGCCACTCCGCCAGCACGTCGCCGAGGGGGGCGGCGGCCAGGTCGGCGGCCGTCGGCCAGCGCTCGACGAAGCGGAGGTAGTAGGGCACCACGCGCGCGACCTGGGTCGCCTGGAGCTGGGCCTCCGCGACGAGCACCCGGTAACGGTCGCGGCTGCGGCGCCAGGGCAGGTCTGCGCCCTCGCGGCGGAACCAGTCGACGAGCCGCGCGACGTCCTCCCGCGGGCGCTCGCGGTGGCCGGTCCTCACGCGCGCAGTCTGTCAGCCCCCGGGCGCCGCCGACGTCGAGCAGACCCGGGCGACCGCGCCCTCGATCCACGCCAGCGCCACGGCCGTGCGCCAGCCCTCGGGCAGGCGCAGCGCCGAGCCGGTCGCCGCCCCGTCGAGCAGCCGCCCCTCCACGATCGTGACCTCGTCCAGCGCATCCGGCGCCAGCGCGGCGGGCCGGCGAGCGGCGCGGCGGAGGGCGTCGAGGCCGACGCGGGCGGCGTCGCGCCAGTCGTGGGGCACGATGTCGGCGCGGCTGCGGACGATGCCGCCGGCGACGAAGAACGCCTCGGCCCCGCCGTCGCGGCGCGGCTCGACGATCACGGCCGCCCGCCGCTGCGCCCGCCGCACGCGGGCGAGGGCGCCGAGCAGGCCCAGCACGGACTCGGCCGGGCCGTCGGCCTCGCTCGGGTCGAAGTCCAGGCGCCCGTCGACGACGGCCTGCGCGATGCGCGGGCCCAGCCGACCGATGGCGGCGGCGTCGCCCCCGAGCAGCTTCTCGACCTCGGCCAGGGCCTCGTCGCGAGCCTCTGGATCCTGGGCGGCGAGCGGGTACATCGCGTGCAGGCGCTCGACCGCCTCGCGCGCCAGCCGCTCGGAGCGGATCGGGCCGAAGTAGGAGGCGCCGTCGGCGAGCACCCGCGACACCACGTAGAGCCGGGGCGCCATCTCGCCCCAGCTGATCTTCACGAACCGCCCGCCCGCGCCGGCGCCGCGCCGGTTGCACGGCGGGTTGAGCTGCTTGATGAGGTCGTTCTCGCGCAGCAGGGCGGCGAAGTCCGAGCCGCAGACCTCGTGGTCGATCGAGTCCAGCTGCTCCAGCGCGCGGCCGATGAGCCGGCCGTGGCGGCCGCCGGGGCCGAAGTAGGAGCGCACGCGCCGGCGCAGGTCGGCCGCCTTGCCCACATAGAGGGCGCGGCGGCGGCGGTCGCGCATGACGTAGACGCCGGGCAGCGCCGGCAGCTCCTCGGCCAGGGCGAGCTTGTACGCGTGGCGCGCCCCTCCGGTGCCGCCGAAGGCGACGGCCCGCTCGAGCGTGTCCACGCCGCGCTCGGCGAGCAGCTCCAGCAGCACCATCAGCACCTCGGCGGTGGCCTCGGCGTCGGGGAGGGCGCGGTGGATCGGCTCGACCGAGGTGTCCGCCCAGCCGGCGAGCGTGCGCAGGTCGTGGCGCTCGACCTGGCCGTCGAGGAGCCGGCGGGCGAGCACCAGGGTGTCGAGCCAGGGCTGGGTGAAGTACCGGCTCGCCAGGCGGCGGCGCTCGTAGTTGAGGAAGCGCAGGACGAAGGGCGCGTTGTGGGCGACCAGCACGTCCTGCCCGGCGAACTCGACGAAGCGCGCCAGGGCGTCTTCGATGTCGGGGCTGCCGGCGACCATCTCGTCGTCGATGCCGGTGAGCTCGGTCACCACCTGCGGGATCGGCCGGTTCGGGTTCACCAGCGTGACGAAGCGCTCGACCAGCTCGCCGCCGCGCACCCGCACCGCGCCGATCTCGGTGACCTTCGAGAAGCCCGGCGAGCCGCCGGTGGTCTCGAGGTCGACCACGCAGAAGGTCGCGCCGGCCAGGCCCGCCGACGACCACTCCGGCGGCGCCAGCCCGACCAGGTCGCGGCCGAGCCAGGCGAGGCGCGCGTCGCCCTCCACGATCTCGGCCACCAGCCGCCGCTGGAGCCGCTCGGGGCAGCGGCGCAGCCGCAACAGCTGGGTGGCGACGTGCCCCACCTCGAGCGGCCGGCCCCGGCGCGCGATGAGGGCGCAGAGCCGGTCGGGCAGCGAGTCGGCCCCCTCGGCCCCGGGCTGGGGCGTGGGGAGCGGCAGGTGGAGCTGCAGGGCGGGGGGCACGGGCGACCGATGCTAACGGCGAGCCCCGCCGTCACCCCCCGGCCGCGACATCCGCCGGGGAGAGGGGCGAGGCGAGGTCGAACTGGGAGTCGGGCGGCGCGGCCGGGCGGCCCTCGACGAGGATCCTCACCCGGGCCGCGCCGGTCGCCGCCGCGGCGGTCTTGACCAGCGGCCCGAGCACGGCGAGCTCGGCCGCCGAGCCTCCCGTCGGGTAGCCCGACTCGAACTGCCGGCTGAGGTCGACCGTCGCCACCTCGCCGTCGACCGACGAGCGGAGCAGGCGCGTGCCGGGCGGCAGGGCCGGGGCCAGGCCGGGCGCGGCCGGCCCGCGGGCGAGCGCCGCGATGGCGGCCTCGAGCGGCGGCGTCCCGGCCGGCGCCGGCCGCCGCTCGGGCACCAGCGCGCCCGCGTCGTCCATGAACCAGACCGTCACCGTCGCCACGGTCGCGGCCGGCGCGGTGGCGGCCGGAGCGGTCGCCGAGGAGCCCGCCGAGCCATCCCCGCCGCACCCCGCCGCGACCAAGGCGACCGCGGCCAAGGCGCCGACGACGATCCGCCGCGAACGCTTGGCCGAGACATAACTAAGGTCGCGGGGAAACTTTGCCGAGGGATTACCCAGAGCCGCATCGTACGATGGTCTAGTAGCTCCCGGCCGCCGTATGGGGAGGGGGCCGCTCCCCGAACGGGGAGTGTTCCGCTCAAGCTCTTCTCGGCTCGGGAGCACCGCTGTACAGTCGCTGTCGCTTACGGATTTCTTGCCTACGCCCTCGTATCGGTCTGGTGGAACGGACGCCCTCCCGATGAGCCACGCACCCACAGCGCTCACGCGCAACCTCGTGGTCCTCGGCGCCCTCGCGATCGGGGTCCTCCTGCTGCTCGTCGTTCCGGCGATGGCCTCGGCCGCGACGCCGGCCCCTGCCGCCGCGCCGGCCGCGCAGGAGAGCGCGACGCCGGACCAGGCGACGCCCGCGACGACCGAGGAGCAGCCTCCCGCCGACCAGCCGACCCCGCCCGCCGACGAGGCGCAGCCGCCGGCCGAGCAGCCGGCCGCGCCGCCGCCGGCCACCACGCCGCCCGAGCCGATCGCCCCCGCGCCCGCGCCCGCGCCCATCGGCGACCCGCAGCCGACGACGCCGCCCTCGTCGGGCGCGCCCGCGAACCCGGCGCCACCGGCGTCGGAGGCGGACCCCGAGACGTCCACCGTCGCGCTGCCCGCCGTCCCCTCGATGCCCGCCTCGGTGAAGGTGATCGCGATGGCGGAGCGCAGCTACGGCCCGGCGCCTCCCGCGGCCCTGCCGCCCGCGCCCACCGTCACCTCGGTGGCCCCGCCCACGGCGCCCCCCGACCTTCCCGGGACCGCCGGAGCGGCCGCCGCCACGACCGACGCGCGCACGCCGCCGCCGCCGACCTCGCACCTGGTCGAGCAGCTCGGGGGCGTTGAGCGCGCCCTGACCGACACGCTCGCCTCAAGCCGTGAGATCGGCCCCGGCCCCGCCGGCCAGGGCGTCGCGCGCGACGAGGGCGGCAACCCGTTCGACGTGATCGCCGCACCGGGCGGCCCGGCGCCCGCCGGGTCGAGCCTGCTCGCCGTGCTCGCCAGCTACGTGCTCCCGGGCGGCGGGATTCCGGCCTCCACCCTTCTGCTCTTCGTCCAGCTCGCGGTGATCCTCGCCGCCGGCCTCGCCCCGCGCTCGGGCATCGGTGAGCGCATCCACGCCCCGGGTCAATTCGGCCCGCGGCACGGCTACAGGACGGTGCTCGCCAGACCCGGCTGAGCCACCCCATCGCCCCACCCGAGGTGCGCCTCGGGGCAGGGGCCCGCGTCCCGTGCGCGTCGCCGACCCGGCGTCCCGCGCACCCGTAGACTCGAGAGAGATGGGGTTGAACGAATGCAGCCGACCAAGGTACTCGTCCTCGGATCCGAGGGCACCGAGCGCACCGCGCTCGAGCGGACGCTCGTCCGCCTGGGGTACGCCGTGAGCGCGTGCGATGCGCGGCGCGGCGCCGCCTCCGAGGACGCCGACATCCTGATGCTGGACCTCCGCGGCGACGAGGCCGACTGGGCCGACCTCGCCCCGGGCATCCAGCAGGACGACCGCCCCGTGATGATCGTCTCCGAGCGCCCGCGCCCGATCGTGCGCGAGCTCGCCGGGCGCGCGGGCGGGACGATGCTGCTCACCGGCGGCGAGTCGGACGCGGGCTACCGCGTCGCCCTCTCGGTGCTCCGCGCCCTGCGCGAGAGCTCCCTGGCGCGCACGTCGGGCCCGCGCAACGGCGCGGCGGCGCGAGTGGCGGCGCTGTGACCGACGGCGGGCCGCTCTTCGAGGGGATCGACACGGTCTTTTACCAGGTGTGCGACATGGACCGGTCGGTCGGCTTCTACGGGGACGTCCTGGGCCTCAAGCTCCTCCGTCGCGAGGGTCGCGACTGGGCGGAGTTCGAGGCCGGGGACCAGGTCCTCTCCCTCTCGGGCGAGCTCGCCACGAAGCCGCACCAGGGAGGCGCCACGGTGGTCCTGCGCGCCTCCGACCTGACGGCGGTCGAGTCCAGGCTGGCCTCGAGCGACGTCCAGCGAGGGCCGATCGAGGACATGGGCGGGGCGAAGATGCTCCAGTTCTTCGACCCCGACGGGAACGAGCTCGTCGCCCTCCAGCCCCCCGAGGGCTAGCCCTCAGACCGCTCCGAGGACGCGGTCCGCGGGGCGTCGCGACGGGCCGCCGCCAGCGCGGCGATGAAGCCGTCGACGTCCTCGACGCCGATGGCCAGGCTGGTCGCGTCCCACCCCAGAGGAGCGCGCACCCGCGCCGGCTCGGTCAGCTCGACCAGCGCCACCTGACCCGACGCCGCCACAAAGCCCACCAGGCCGCGGCCGATCCTCACGCCCAGGCCGCCCCACCAGGGCCAGCGCATGGTGCCGATCGCCGCCACCCGCTCGAGCGGCAGGTCCGCGCCCCCCAGCAGCCCCATGCGCACGATCAGCCGCCCGTCCTCCACGGAGGCCGTCGGGGTCCCCGGCGAGAGGGGCCAGAGGAAGGGCAGGGCCCAGCGGCTCCTGCGGATCGGGAAGGTGGGCACGCGCCCCTGAGGGTACGCCGCGAGGGCGAGCTACCATCCGTCTCAGAGCGACCCGAAGGAGCGACGGTGGCGACGGTGGCACGACGGCGGTGGTACGGCTCGGACCGGGGCCTGACGACGCGGATGACGCTGACGATGTTCGGCCTCGGCCTGATCTACGTGATCTTCATCGGCGCGCTGATCGCCGCCGGCACCAGCGCGATCCTCATCCTGGTGATCGCGGGCGGCATCGCGCTCGCCCAGATCTTCTTCGGCGACAAGCTCGCCCTCGCGGCGATGAGGGCCCGCGTCACCGAGCCCCATGAGGCCCCCGAGCTGCACACAGCGATCGAGCGCCTCTGCCAGCTCGCGGACCTCCCCAAGCCGAAGGTGGCCGTGTCGCAGATGGACCTGCCCAACGCCTTCGCCGCCGGCCACAGCCGCAAGTCGGCGACGGTGTGCGTGACGACCGGGCTGATGGAGCGCCTCGAGCCGCGCGAGCTCGACGGCGTGCTGGCCCACGAGCTCTCGCACATCGCCAACAAGGACGTCGTGGTCATGACCGTCGCGGGGTTCCTCGCGACCGTCGCCGGCCTGCTGGTCCGCTTCGGCCTCTACAGCGGCATGATGGGCGGCCGCAGCCGCGACAACACGGCCGTGGTGTTCCTGGTCGTGGTCGTGGCATCGGTGATCGTCTACGTGCTGTCCTTCCTGCTGCTGCGGGCGCTCTCGCGCTACCGCGAGTACGCCGCCGACCGCGGCTCGGCCATCGTGACCGGGGCGCCGGCCCAGCTGGCGTCGGCGCTCCAGAAGATCGGCGGCACGATGGCGCGCATCCCGACGCGCGACCTGCGCGCGGCCGAGGGGATGAACGCGTTCTTCATCATGCCGGCGGTCTCGAAGGGCTTCTCGCTGTCGAGCATCGTCGCCACCCACCCCCCGACGGAGAAGCGCATCGAGCGCCTCCTCGCGATGCAGGCCCGCATCGACGCCGCCCCCGCGGAGCCGGTGAGCGCGGTCCTCGCCGGCAGCTGACGGGCTCCTCGTTGGGGCTGCTCGACGTCCTGCGGGGCCAGCGCACGCCCAAGCGCGCCGACCTCGACGCCCTGTTCGCCATCGGCACCGCCGCCATGACGCTCCAGGCCGGGCTCGGCATCCTCACGACCGGCCGGGCCGGGGTCTGCTTCAAGGAGGTCGAGGCCCGCCAGTTCGAGGGGCTCGTGCGCGAGATCGAGGAGCTGCTGCACAGCGCCGCGCCCGAGTCCGGCACGACCGTCAGCAAGCAGGTGGACGACCACGGCTTCGCGTGGGTGCTGGTGGAGGACCCCGACATCGACGACCTGGCCACCACCATCCACATGGTCAGCCTGTCGCTGGAGGAGCGCGGCCTCTCCGAGCGGCTGCTGTGCGCGGTCTTCGCCTTCGCAGGCGAGGACGGGCCGGTGGACCTCGTCTACGCGTACAAGCGCGGCACCTTCTACCCCTTCGCGCCCCGCGAGGGACGCCGGCGGGACAACGCCCTGGAGCTGCGGCTGCAGGGCACGCTCGGCAGCGACCTGCCGATGGAGCCCGAGCTGGAGCGCTGGTACCCCGTGTGGGACGCTCCCGTGAGCGGCAGCTAGCCGGGGGGCGTCAGCCGGGGATCAGCCCCTCGGACGAGAGCAGCTCGCGCGCCTCGGCGAGCGTGGTGCCGTGGCCCGGCACGATGGCGTCGGACCCCTCGAGCTCGTCCGCCGGCAGCGGCTCGCCCAGGCGCTGGATCGCGTCGACCAACTCGGTGAGGGCCGCCTGGAAGCCCGCGTCGTCCCCGGCGTCCGCCGCCGCCTGGACGCGGTCGTCGATCTCGTCGACCGTCCCGAAGGCCTCCTCGTCGAGCCGGTACTGGCCCTCGCCGAGGACCCGCACGATCACGCCTTGTCCCCTCCGGCCTCCAGCTGCTCGGGCGGCGGCGAGCCTGAGCCCAGCTCGGCCTTCATCTGCTCGAGCTCGGCGTCGACGCCGCTGGCCGCGGTCAGCTGCTCGAGCTCGCGGTCGATCGAGTCGCGGTTGTCGGTGAGGTCGGTGAGGGCGCCGGACTCGATCAGCTCGTCGATGGCCCCGGCCCGGGCGCGCATGGTCTCGGTCTTGTTCTCGGCGCGCTCGATCGCCATGCCGACGTCGGCCATCTCCTCGGAGACGCCCGTGAAGGCCTCGCCGATCTTGGTCTGGGCCTCGGCGGCCGTGTACTGGGCCTTGATCGTCTCCTTGCGCGTGCGGAAGGCCTCGACCTTCGCGGTCATGCGCTGCTCGGCGACGACGAGCTTGTCCTGCTCGGCCTGGAGCTGCTCGCGCTGCTGGTCGATTGACTGCAGCTGAAGCTGGACGTTCTTCTTGCGCTCGAGCGCGACCCGCGCCAGGTCCTCGCGGTTCTGTCCCAGCGCCTGGCGCGCCTGGCCGTCGAGCTTCTCGACGCTCTGCTCGAGCTTGGCCGCCTGGAGCTCGAGGCGCTTCTTGCTGGTGGCCACGTCGGCCACCCCGCGCCGCACCTTCTGCAGCATCTCGAGCTGCTTCTCGTAGGAGTAGTCGAGCGTCTCGCGGGGATCCTCGGCCCGGTCGAGCGCCTTGTTGGCCTTCGCCTTGACGATCGTCGTGAACCGGCCCATCAGGCCCATCGCAGCGGCTCCCTTCCCCCTCCTGGCCGAGGTGCGAGGATAGCATCGGCCCCGTGAGCCGCCCCCCGCTCTCCGGCCTGCGCGTGCTGGACGTCTCGCACAACCTCGCGGGCCCGCTGACCGCCATGCACCTGGGCGACCTGGGCGCGGACGTGATCAAGGTGGAGCGGCCCTCGGGCGACGAGTGGCGCGACCACGAGCGCGTCCCGGGCCGGCCCGGGCTCAGCCGCCACTACGCCCAGGCCAACCGCAACAAGCGCGCCGTGTGCCTCGATCTCAGCCGCCCAGAGGCCCAGGCCGTGATGCGCGACCTGCTCGCCCGCGCCGACGTGCTCGTCACGAACATGCGGCCGGGCGTCGCCGAGCGCCTGGGCTTCGGCTGGGAGGTGGCGCGCAAGCTCAACCCCGGGCTGGTCTACTGCGCGATCTCGGCCTTCGGCGCCGACGGGCCGCGCGGCGGGCGGCCCGGCTACGACATCCTCGCCGAGGCGCTGGCGGGCTTCATGCCGCCGAGCCTCGCTGCCGACGGCGAGGCGCCGCGCTCCTCGCCGATCCCCATCAACGACACGGCCCTGCCGCTGCTGGCGTGCACCGGGATCATGGCCGCGCTGATCGAGCGCGGGCGCAGCGGTCGCGGCCAGCTGGTCGAGACCAGCGTGCTCGGGACCGCCGTCGCGCTCAACGCCCACTCGCTCGTGCGCATCGAGAGCCTGCCCGGTCACGGGGTGCCGACCTTCTCGCGCGCCTTCTACTGCGCCTATCGCACCGACGACGGCTGGCTGGCGGTGGCGGCCTACGCCGAGCGGCTGGCGCGCCGGTTCTGCGCGGCCCTGGGCCTGCCGGGCCTGCTCGACGAGCCGCCCTGGGACGACCGCGCCGCCCGCGTCGAGCGGCAGGACGAGCTGGTGGCGCTGTTCGCGCCCCGCTTCCTCGGCCACACGACCGCCTGGTGGGACGACGCGATGGCCGAGGCCGGCGTGCCGGCCGCGCCGGTGCGAGAGCGCGACGACCTCTTCGACGACCCCCACGTCCGCGCCACCGGCCTGCTCGAGGAGGTCGAGGACGACGACCTGGGGACGATGACCATGACCGCCCCGGTCGTGCGGCTCTCGGAGACGCCGGCGGCGATCCGGTTCACGGGCCGTCGCCTCGGCGCCGACACGCGCGAGGTGCTGGCCGAGCTGGGCCGCTCTCAGGACGAGATCGCCGCCCTGGAGCGCTCCGGCGCAGCGGTGAGCGCCGCGTGAGCGACCTCAGGCGGGCGCGCGTGCGCGTGCGCGGCCGCGTGCAGGGGGTCTTCTTCCGCGAGAGCACCCGGCGCGCCGCGCTCGAGTCCGGCGTGGCGGGCGAGGTCCGCAACCTGGCGGACGGCAGCGTGGAGGCGGTCTTCGAGGGCGACCCGGACGCGGTCGAGCGGCTCATCGCCTTCGCGCGCACCGGGCCGCCGGACGCGCAGGTCGGGGAGGTCGAGGTCGCCGACGAGCCGCCCCGAGGGGTGCGTGGCTTTCGCGTGGCCTGAGGTCGTTACGTAACTCGTCCTACGATTTACGTAACAGCGATCAGACGCCGGTCTTGCGCAGGCGCAGCCAGATGCTGGGCCCGAAGTAGAGGGGGGCCAAGGCCGGCTGCAGGCGCCGCTCGAGCCGGAGCATCGCCGAGGCGCTCATCATCCGCTTGAGGGCCGGGCTGCGCAGGTTCGACCCGCTCAGGGCCGCCTCGGGCACGAAGCCGGCGAGGTCGAGGGTCTCCAGCAGCGCCCTGGGATGGTGGTTCACGAACGGGATCGACGGCGGGCGGCCGTCGGTCGCGCGGGTGACGGCCACCGGCGCCCGCGGCACCCGGCGCCCCCGCGCCAGGTAGCGCACCCGGTTCAGCGCGTGGCTGAGGTTCGCGAACTCCAGGACCAGGGTCCCGCCCGACCGCAGCACGCGGGCGATCTCGGCGAGCTCGGGCGCGGGGTCGGGAAGGTGGTGCAGCACCCGCACCAGCATCGCCGCGTCCACCGAGGCGTCGGGCAGCGCGAGGTCTGAGGCCGGGGCCGGCATCGGCCGCACCCTGGGCTCGTCGCGCAGGTAGGCGCGCGCCAGGCCGAGCTGCTGCTCGCTGGGCTCCGCCAGTATGACCTCGTCGGCGTAGTGCGCCAGGTGCACCGACAGCCGCCCGTACCCGCCGCCCACGTCCAGCGCCCGGCGGAAGCGGCGGCCGGCCAGCAGCCGGTCGATCGCGGCCTGCTCGGCCAGGTGCTCGTAGTCGCGTCCCCGCCAGTACTCCTGGTAGTTGAAGGCGGGGTCGTCGTAGTGGTCGGCCCGGCGGGCCGGAGCGAGCGTCGTCATGTCGCCTCGATTCCGGGTGGGCGAAGGGCGACCACTGCGTTCGCCGTCGGTCCCGGCGGTCATGCCGCCGCGGGACCGCCCGCGCGAGGACGCAACGCATCCCGCAATGGGCCGTTCAGGCCGTTGGCCGCCGCGGCCGGGCGGCGGCGGCCGGCGCGCTAGTGCAGGTCCAGGACCTCGCGGGCGCGGAGGTGGGTCAGCACCTTGCGCTTCACCCGCTGGAGCGCATTGTCGACCGTCTTCGGGGTGTGGCCGATGCGCTGGGCGATCTCCTCGTAGGAGCGACCCTCCAGGTACATCGTCAGCACGTCGCTCTCGAGCTCGGAGAGCGACTCGCCCAGGCACTCGACCAGGCTGCGCAGCTCCTCGGACGAGATCACCTGGGTGATCGGGTCGACGACGGGGTCGCCGGGGAGCACCTCGGCGAGGCTCATCTCCTGGTCACCGCTCGCGCCCGCGCGCGTGTGGCTGAAGGAGACGTAGGTGTTGAGCGGGGTGTGCTTGTTCCGCGCCGCGGTCTTGATCGCCGTGATGATCTGCCGCGTCACGCAGAGCTCCGCGAAGGACCGGAACGATGCCTCGCGGTCGGACCGGTAGTCGCGGACGGCCTTGAACAGCCCGATGAGCCCCTCCTGGATGAGGTCCTCGCCCTCGCCGCCCGCCAGGAAGTACGCGCTCGCCTTCATGCGGACGAAGCCGCGGTACCGCTCGATCAGCTGGTCCATTGCAACGGAATCACCGTTGCGAGCACGCGCCACGAGGGCGCGATCCTGGACCTCGACCCACGGTTGAGCATGACCGTTGGTCGCGCGTTCCGCTCGCGCCGAGGCGGCGAATGGTCGTGCCGAAAACCCGCTTGCCATGGAGTTTTCTCCTCGTTCAGCCGCCAAGAATCAAGCTGAACTCAAGCGTTGGGATCGCGAGAGTTGGGCATTGTTACCGTGCGCACAAAGCTGCGTCAACGCCAGAAGCACGCAAAGAGCGTCAATTGGCGTTGCGGACCGCCTCGAAGACGAGCAGGCCGGTCGCGACCGCGATGTTCAGCGAGTCCACGTGCCCGGCGGTGGGGATCGTGACCAGCAGGTCGCAGGCGTCGCGCACCCGCGGGCGCAGCCCGGCGCCCTCCGAGCCCAGCACGATCAGGACGTCGCGGTCCCAGGCGACGGCGCGGTAGTCCTCCCCGCCGGAGGGGTCGGCGCCGAGCGCGAGGCGGCCGGCCGAGCGGGCGTCGTGCACGAAGGCGGCGACGCTGCCGACCCGGGCGATCGGCAGCCACTCGACGGCGCCGGCCGACGCCTTGGCCACGTTCGGCGTCACCCACGGGCCCCCGCGACGCGGGATGGCCAGCCCGGCGGCCCCGGCGCATTCGGCGACGCGGGCGATCGCGCCGAGGTTTCGCGGGTCGTGGGCGCCGTCGAGGCAGACGACGGGGCCCGCGCGCTCCAGCACGTCGGCGACTTCGGCCGCCGGGAGGGGCTCGGTCAGGACGGCCACGCCCTGGTGGTCGGGGCTGCGCGCCCAGCGGCTGAGGGCGTCGCGCGAGGCCTCGCGCACCGGCAGCCCGGCCAGCCACGGCTCGCGGGCCACCTGCGGCAGGGCCCGCGTCTCGTGGACTGGACGGCGGCCGGCCGCGATCAGCTCGCGGACCGGGTTGCGGCCGTAGACGACCTCGCGGTCGTCGGCGGGCCGCGGACGGGGCCGGCTCATGCCGGCCGGACCTGGGGACCCTCCGGCGTGTCGGTGATCTCGAACCCCAGCTCGCGGACGCGGTCGCGGGCGGCGTCGGCGGCGGCGAAGTCGCGCGCCGCGCGGGCGTCCTCGCGGCGGTCGAGCAGCTCCATCACCTCGTCGGGGACGGCCGCGGCGGGGCCCGGGTCGATCGAGGCGAGCCCCAGCACGTCCAGCAGCTCCAGGAGCTCGCGGCGGGCGTCGCGCAGCTGGCCGGCGCCCGCCGTGCGGCCGGCGATGGCCCGGTTGGCGGCCCGGACGAGGTCGAAGAGGGCGGCGAACGCCGCCGGGGTGCCGAAGTCGTCGTCGAGGGCGTCGAAGAAGGCGGTCCGGCTCTCGATCACCGCGGCGGTCAGCGCCGGGTCGGTGCCCTCGCCCCGGCCGGCGGTCGCCCTGTCGAGGGCCACGAGCGCGTTGCGCAGGCGCTCGACGACCGCCGCGGCCTCCTCCATGCGCTCCTCTGAGAAGGGCAGCCGCGAGCGGTAGTGGCTGGTGAGGAAGAAGGCGATCACGACCTCGGCCGGCCACCGGTCGAGGACGTCCGCGAGCGGAGCGATGTTGCCGAGGCTCTTGCTCATCTTCTCGTCGCCGAGCTCGAGCATCTCGTTGTGCATCCAGATGTCGGCCATGTGGCCGCCGTGGGCCCCCTCCGACTGGGCGATCTCGTTCTCGTGGTGGGGGAAGATCAGGTCGATGCCGCCCCCGTGGATCTCGAAGCCGAGCCCGAGGGTGGCCTCGGACATGGCCGAGCACTCGATGTGCCAGCCGGGCCGGCCCGGCCCCCAGGGGGAGTCCCACCAGGTGTCCTCCTCGGGCTTGCGCCCCTTCCAGAGGGCGAAGTCGAGCGGCGACTCCTTGCCCGGCCCGGGCTCCTGGGGCTCGAGCTCGTCGGGGCGGCGCCCCGAGAGGCGCCCGTAGCCCGGGAAGCGGCCGACGCGGTAGTACACGTCGCCGCCGCTGGGGTAGGCGAGCCCGGCGTCCACCAGGGTGCCGATCAGCTCGATGATGCGCGGCATCGTCTCGGTGACCGTGGGCTCGGCGTCCGGCCGCCCCAGGCCCAGCCGGTCCGTGTCGGCGACGTAGCGCTCGGAGTAGCGCCGGGCCAGCTCCTCGCTGGGGACGCCCTCGGCGCGGGCGGCGTCGTAGATCTTGTCGTTGACGTCCGTCAGGTTCGACACGAGCTTCACCCTCATGCCGCGGCGCTCGAGGTAGCGCTTCAGCACCGAGAAGACGACGTAGGGGCGGGCGTTGCCGATGTGGATCGGCCCGTAGACCGTCGGCCCGCAGACGTAGATTCGCACGACCCCCTCGGGGCCCGGCTCCAGCTGCTCGCGGCGCTTGCTGAGGGTGGAGTGCAGCCGCGGCCCGTCGCCGTCCTCCGCCCCGCCGCTCACGCCGTCTCCAGCAGCGCGACCGCGTGGCAGGCCACGCCCTCGCCCCGGCCCAGCGCGCCCATGCCGTCGGTGGTGGTGGCGTGGACCCCGACCGGCGCGCCGACCAGCCCGGACAGGGCCGCCTCCATCGCCCCCCGGTGGGGCGCCAGCCGCGGCCGCTCGCAGACGGCCACGGCGTGGGCGTTGACCACGGCCATCCCGGCGCCGCGGACGCGGTCCATGACCACCGCGAGCAGGCGCGCGCCGGAGGCGCCCTCCCACGCCGGGTCGCCAGAGGGGAACACGACCCCGATGTCGGGCTCCCCGGCCGCCGCCAGCAGCGCGTCGCAGAGGGCGTGGGCCACGACGTCGCCGTCCGAGTGGCCCACCAGGCCCTCGTCGTGGGGCACGTGGACCGTGCCGAGCATCAGCGGCCGCCCCGGGCCGAAGCGGTGGGCGTCGGCGCCCGTCCCGATCCTCATGCCCATCGGATCGGCGCCTGCGACGGCTCGCGGCCCGAGAAGCGCGTGATGGTCTCGTAGCCGGCGCCGCGCAGGGCGGCGACGGCCGTCGGGTAGTCGCGGGCGACGTCCTGCGGCGCGTGGGCGTCGCTCGAGAGCGTCGCCCGCACGCCGGCCTCGCGGAACCGGGCCAGCAGCGTCGGCGCCGGGTAGAGCTCGCCGACCGGCTTGCGCAGGCCGGCGGACGAGCACTCGATGGCCACGCCCGACGCGGCGATCGCCTCGACCGCGTCGTCGAGCTCCGCCTCGAGGGCCGCCGGCATGCGGGTGCCGAAGACCTTGGGCAGGTCCGGGTGCGAGAGCACGTCGAAGAGCCCCGACCCGGCGGCCGCGACGAGCTCGCCCAGGTACGCCGACCACACCGCCGCGGCCGGGCGGCCGCCCCAGTCGGCGGCGCCGGGGTCGTCGACGGGCAGCGCGCCGATCCAGTGCACGGAGCCCAGGACGACGTCGAAGGGCCGCGCCTCCACGAACGCCGCGATCTCGTCGCGCCGGCCGGGCAGCCAGTCCATCTCGATGCCGAGCAGCACCGGCAGGCCGCCCTCGCGGGCGGCGAGGACGGCCTCGCAGTAGGCGTCGGCGTCCTCGGTGGCCTCTTCGCGCCACCACGGGTCGTCGTTCCAGTCGCGCGCCTGGGCGAAGCGGTACACGTGCTCGGTCATCGCGATCTCCGACACCGCCCGGGAGCGGGCGCGGTCCGCGTACCGCCCGATCCAACCGGCCGACAGGTGGCCGCCGTCGGCCTCCCAGCCCGGCGCCGCCCGCCGCCGCGCCTCCGCGCCGTCGGGCTGGAGGTGCATGTGGTAGTCGGTGAGCACGGGCGCGGAGACTAGAGCAGTTCCGCGTCCCGGGCGCCCCTCAGCAGGTGCTCGGCCAGCGCGAGGTCGGCCGGCGTCGTGACCTTCAGGTTGGGCCCGGGCGTCGCGACCAGGCGCACGCGCCCGCCGACCGCCTCGACCAGCGACGCGCAGTCGGTCGCCGCCTCCAGACGGCCCTCGGCCCGGGCGGCGGCGACCGCCCGGCGCAGGACCTCGACCGGGAAGGCCTGGGGCGTCTCGGCGGCCCAGAGCGGCGCGCGGTCGACCGTCGCCGCGATGCTCGGCTCGCCGGCGCCGTCGGCCCGCTTGAGCGTGTCGGCCACCGGGCGGGCCGCGATGGCGCCGTCCGCGCCCGCCACCGCCCCGACGACGGCGGCGACGATCGCCGGCGTCAGCAGCGGGCGGGCGGCGTCGTGGACCAGCACCACCGCGCTCCCGGGCGGGACGGCCTCGAGCCCCGCCGCCACCGACTCCGAGCGGCTCGCGCCACCCGCGACCACGATGGCGGCGCCTGCGCCCTCCCCGGCGATGGCCTCGACCTCGCCGAGCCGGTCGGCCGGTGCGACGACCACGAGCGCGCCGACGCCGGGGCTCGCCCGCAGCGCGGCCAGGCTCCATGCGAGCATGGGGCTGCCCGCGAGCCTGACCAGGGCCTTCGGAACCGATGCGCCCATCCGGACGCCGGATCCGGCGGCGACGACGATCGCGGCGGTGGACGCGGGCACGCCGTGCGTATGTTAGGAGGGGTGGGATGAGCCTGCACGTCGGCACCTCCGGCTGGTCCTACCCCGAGTGGAAGCCGGACTTCTACCCGGAGGGCCTCCCGCAGAGCCGCTTCCTGGCCCACTACGCCTCGGTCCTGACCGCCTGCGAGATCAACGCGACCCACTACCGCCTGCAGTCCCAGGACGCGGTCGCGCGCTGGGCGGCGCAGACGCCCGAGGGCTTCCGCTTCGCGGCCAAGGCCCACCGGCGGCTGACCCACATGCGCGCCCTGCCGCCCGCCGGGGGCGGCGACGAGTTCCTGGCCCGCTTCCTCGAGTCGCTGCAGCCCCTCGGGGGACGGCTGGGCGCCGTGCTGCTGCAGTTCCCGCCGACGCGCGTCCGCGACGACGGCGCCCTGGCCGAGCTGCTCGCCTGCCGGCCGCCCGGCCTCGCGACCGCGCTCGAGTTCCGGCACGAGTCGTGGCTGGCGCCCGAGGTCGAGGAGCGCATCGCGGCGGCGGGCGGGACGGTCTGCGTCTCCGAGACGACCGGCGCGGTGCTCTCGCGCCTGCCGGAGGGGCCGCTGGCCTACGTGCGTCTGCGCGCCGACCGCTACTCGGCCGAGGCCCGCGACGGCTGGCGCGACCTGCTGGAGGGCGAGGCCGCGGGGCGG
The DNA here is from genome assembly GCA_035537655.1 of Miltoncostaeaceae bacterium. Classification (GTDB taxonomy): domain Bacteria; phylum Actinomycetota; class Thermoleophilia; order Miltoncostaeales; family Miltoncostaeaceae; genus DATAGF01. The sequence goes on along the minus strand of DATLLV010000083.1, from coordinate 5,159 downwards.
CCGGTCTACGCCTTCACGAAGCACGAGGGGCTCGAGGCCGGCGACCCCTTCGGCGGCGTGGGCCTGGCCGAATGGCTCGTCGCGCAGGCCGGGAGGTCCTGATTCGTGCGCTCGGCGGCCGGGTACCAACGTGACGTGCCCCCCTCTGCGGCACCTTCCCCCGACGGGGTCGACGTCCTCGGGCGCGTCACGATCGTGGTGCCGGGAGCGGTGCTGCGCGAGGGCGAGGTCTACGTCGACCTCGACGACCTCGCCACCGGCCCCTTCCGCGTCTGCGGGCACCTGGCCGCGGTTCCCGGCGACCGCTTCGTCGCCGAGCGCGAGACCGATCCCGCAGCCTGGGCCCGGTTGATCGAGCTCGCCCGGTGACGCGGCGCGTCCGGCTGCGCGACGCCGCCCTCCACGCCGCGCCCGGGGACGCCCCCGAGGGATTTCGCGTGCGCCGGCTGCGCCCGGGGCCGGGCCTGGGCGCCGTGAGGACCGGGGCGACCCTCTACGAGATCCCGCCCGGCCAGGCCGTCTGCCCGTACCACTACGAGTACGGCGAGGAGGAGTGGGCGCTGGTGCTGGAGGGCCGGCCGAGCGTGCGCACGCCCGAGGGCGTCCGGGAGCTCGAGCCGCTCGACCTGGTCTTCTTCCCGCCGGGACCGGAGGGCGCGCACCAGGTCCGCAACGACGGCGACCAGCCCGCGCGGGTGCTGATGTGGTCGGAGATCGTCCACCCCTCCGCCACGGCCTACCCGGACAGCGGCAAGGTGGGCGTCTGGACCGGCGACCGCGCGGAGGACGTCATGGTCCGCCGCCGCGACGCCGTCGTAGTACTCGACGGCGAGGTCTGAGCCCCCGGCAGCTTGGTGAAGATCATCTTCCCGGAGGGGCTCTGCAGGACGCTCGTGACCTCGACCGTGATCTCCTTCCCCACGGCCGAGCGCCCCCCCTCCACGACGATCATCGTGCCGTCCTGCAGGTAACCCACGCCCTGGTCGTACTCCCGCCCCTCGCGGATGATCTTCACGGTGAGCGGCTCGCCGGGCAGGACGGCCGGCTTGAGCGCGTTCGCCAGCTCGTTCACGTTCAGCACCTCGACGCCCTGGATCCGCGCGACCTTGTTCAGGTTGTAGTCGGTGGTGACGATCGACCCGACCACCTCCTGGGCCATCCGGACCAGCTTCGCGTCGACGCCCTCCAGGTCGGGGTAGTCCCCCTCGCGCACCGAGAAGCCGCCGTTGGCGGAGGACTTCAGCTGCTCCACGATCTCCAGCCCCCGCCGCCCCCGGGCCCGCTTGAGGGCGTCGGCCGAGTCGGCCACCCGCTGGAGCTCGTCGAGCACGAAGTCGGGCACGACGATGGCGCCCGAGAGGAACTTCGTCTTGACCACGTCGACCAGGCGGCCGTCGATGATCGCCGAGGTGTCCACCAGGCGCGGCGGGGCGTTGGCCGCCGACGAGCGCGAGCGGATGCCCACCAGCCGGAGGATGTCGACGTGCTTGCGCGCGGCCACGCGGGTGAACAGGTAGGCCACCACCAGGACGATCGGGACCAGCAGGTACGGCCCGATGATGGGAAGCTGGGCGACGGCGACCCCGGCCAGGGCAGCCGCGACCAGGCCGACGACCAGGCCGAGCGCGCCCACCGTGAGCTCGGCCGCCGAGCGGCGATCGGCGGCGCGGTCGATCGCGCGCAGCCGGTTGCGGAAGTAGCGGCCGACCGTGACGCCGATGAGGCAGCCGAGCGCGGCGCCGGCGATGACGATCGCGGCGACGACCAGGTACCGCCACGGGGACGAGATCCAGTCCTCGAGCGGCAACGCCGTCGAGCCCTGATACGCGCCGAGGGCGCCCAGGATCGCGAGGACGATCCCGCTGACGATGATCAGCACCGCTGCATCACCTCACCGCCGCCCCAGGGGCGACCCCTCCTCATCTCGCGCAGTTCCCCCGTTTCGTCCCGGCCTCGGCGGTCCTCCCGCGTACGTCCGACCCTCGGTCGCCCTAGTCGACGAGCGCCTCGGCGGCCCGCGAGGCGGTCACGCTGGTCTCGCGGCGCTGGCCGATGTCCTCGAGCAGGTTCTCCAGGAAGTCGATCGCCTCCTGCTCCTCCATGTCGCGGGCGTACATCAGCTCGCTGGCCAGGATCTTCTTGGCCCGCCCGAACATCTGCTTCTCGCCCGTGGAGAGGCCCTTGTCCAGGTCGCGGATGGACAGGTTACGGACCACCTCGGCGAGCTCGAAGATGTCACCGGTCTTGATCTTGTCGCGGTTGTGCTTGAAGCGACGGTTCCAGTTCTTCGGCATCTGGGTGCCGTCGTCGCGGAGCACTGCAAGGACCTCGTCGACCGTCTCCTCGCCGATGACCTTGCGGAGCCCCGCCTTGTCGGCGTTCTCCGTCGGGACCATCACGGTCATGTCGTTATAGAGGATCTGGATCGTCAGGTACTCCCGGCGCTGGCCGAGGATCTCCTTCTGCTCCTTCTTGACGATCTTCCCCGCGCCGTGATGCGGATACACGACCTTGTCGCCGACTGAGTACAACCGATCCCCCTCGCTCGTCATGGCAGGACGGCCCGCGCTCAGCGGGCGAACGCGACGTCGAGGGCCTCCTGGACCCCCGGCACCGCTCGGATGACAGGTGGTGCGGGCGAGGCCGGGTCGCCCCCGGTCCGCCCGGGCGGCATGATCGCCGCCTCGATCCCGTGGCCGGCCGCCGCCGCGAGGCGCCGGACGGCGTGGCCCGCCGGGCGCACCGCGCCCGTGAGGCCGAGCTCGCCGAACGCGGCCGTCCCGGCCGCGACCGGCACGCCGCGGTGGGCGCTGGCCACCGCAAGCGCGATCGCCAGGTCGGCCGCCGGGTCGATGGCCCTCGCGCCGCCGGCGACGCTCACGAACACGTCGGCGTCGCCCAGCCGCAGGCCGCCGTGGCGGGACAGGACCGCGATGATCTGCGCCAGGCGCGTGCGGTCGACCCCCACCGCGACCCGCCGCGGCGGGACCACGTCGGTGTGGCCGACCAGGGCCTGGACCTCGACCAGCAGGGCGCGGCTGCCCTCGATGGCCGGGAAGACGCACGACCCCACCCGCTCGCCGGCCTCGGCGAGGTAGAGGCGGGTCGGGTCCTCGACCGGCTCCAGCCCGCGCGCGCCCATCTCGAAGACGCCGGTCTCGTTCGTCGAGCCGAAGCGGTTCTTCGTCGCGCGCAGGACGCGGTGGGCGCGCAGGTCGTCGCCCTCGAACGAGAGCACGCAGTCGACCAGGTGCTCGAGCGTGCGCGGGCCGGCGAGGCCGCCGTCCTTGGTGACCTGGCCCACGAGCACGATCGTGACGCCGCGCTCCTTCGCGAAGCGCATGAGCTCGATCGTCACCTGCCGCACCTGGCTCGGCGCCCCCGGCGCCCCCTCGACGGCCTCCGAGTGCAGCGTCTGGACCGAGTCCACCGCGCAGACCTCGGGCGCGAGGGCCTCGATCGCGTCGAGCACCGCCTCGAGGCGGGTCTCCGCCAGCACGCGGATGGGCCCGCAGTCGACGCTCAGGCGCTCGGCGCGGCCGCGCACCTGCACCGGCGACTCCTCGCCGGTGACGAGCATCGCGCGCTCGGGCGCGGCAAGGCTGGCCAGCGCCTGAAGCACCAGCGTGCTCTTGCCGATGCCGGGCTCACCGCCGATCAGGACCAGCGACCCGGGCACGAGGCCGCCGCCCAGCACCCGGTCGAGCTCGGAGATGCCGGTCGCGAGCCGGTCCGGCGCCTCGTCGCGCAGCTCGGCGAGTCGCGGCACCTCGGGCGCGGGGCCCACCGGGCCGCGGCGCGCGGCCGGGGTCTCCTCGGCGACCGTCCCCCACTCCCCGCAGGACGGGCAGCGCCCGAGCCAGCGCGGGGCCTGCTGACCGCAGGCCCCGCACATATAGACCACCCGGGCGCGCGAGGGCGCCACGCGAGACCCCTTCGGGATGACTACGACTCGCTCGAGCCGGCGGGCGACTCCTCGGCCGCTCCGCCCGCGGCCGCGCCGACCGCCTCGGGCTCGGGCTCCTGGATCACGAGCTTCATCTCCTCCCCGTCACGGTCGACGATGACCGTCCCGCCCTCGGGCAGGCCGCCCGAGAGGAGGCGGTCGGAGAGGGGGTCCTCGATCAGGCGCTGGATCGCCCGGCGCAGCGGCCGCGCCCCCATGGTGGGGTCGTAGCCCTGCTCCACCAGCAGGTCCTTCGCCTCGTCGGTCAGGCGCATCGCCAGCCCGTGCTCGCTCATCTGGTTCTGCAGCCGCACCAGGAGCAGATCGACGATCTCGGTGATCTCCTCCTTCGTCAGCTTGTGGAAGACGATCACCTCGTCGATGCGGTTCAGCAGCTCCGGCCGGAAGACGCGCTTCAGCTCGCCCATGATCCGGGACTTCATGTCGTCGTACGACATGCCGGTCTCGTCGGTGACGGAGAACCCGAGCGGGGTGCTGCGGGAGATCGTCGCCGCGCCGATGTTCGAGGTCATGATCAGGATCGCGTTGCGGAAGTCGACCGAGCGGCCCTGGGCGTCCGTGAGGCGCCCGTCCTCGAGGATCTGCAGGAGGATGTTGAACACCTCGGGGTGGGCCTTCTCGACCTCGTCCAGCAGGATCACGGAGTAGGGCTTGCGCCGGACCTGCTCGGTGAGCTGGCCGCCCTCGTCGTAGCCGATGTAGCCGGGCGGGGAGCCGACCAGCCGCGAGACCGCGTGCTTCTCCATGTACTCGGACATGTCGAGGGCGATCAGGCTGTCCTCGTCGCCGAACAGGAACTCGGCCAGCGTCTTGGCGAGCTCGGTCTTCCCGACGCCGGAGGGGCCGAGGAAGATGAACGAGCCGGAGGGGCGCTTGGGGTCCTTGAGGCCGGCCCGGGTGCGCCGGATCGCCTGGGACACGGCGTGGATGGAGTCCTCCTGGCCGATGATGCGCTTGTGGAGCTCGTCCTCCATGCGCAGCAGCTTGGCGGTCTCCTCCTCGGTGAGCTTGTACACCGGGATGCCCGTCCAGATGCTGAGGACCTCGGCGATGGCCTCCTCGTCGACCTCGTCGAACAGGTCGACACCATCGGCCTTGACCTCGAGCTCCTTGGCGGCCTTTTCCTCGAGCAGCGACTTCTCCTGATCGCGGAGACGTCCTGCTTCCTCGAACTGCTGCTCCTCGACGGCGC
>DATLLV010000082.1:0-11038 GCA_035537655.1 Miltoncostaeaceae bacterium | reverse complement strand
GGGAGCCGGGAAGGACGACCTCGCCCTCCAGAGCCGCCGTCAGGTCTCGCCAAGCGCTCTCGAAGGTGGCCATGTCACGCCCCCTGCGAAGCGACCACGAGCCGGCGTCGCGCTCGCTCATCGCCCTCTCCTCTCGGTCGTCTCGAGAGTGTGACCGACCGGCACCGCGGGACTCATCGTAAGAGCAAGACAGAGGAGGGCACCATGGCCGCCTTCACGCGCACGTCGAGGGGGGAAGGGCTCGTGTCGCCGGACGATATGGGGACCGGCGCACAGCGTGCCGGTCCTGCCCGTCGAGCACGCGGGGGCGCGCTACATCGTCTCGGCGCGGGGAGAGACGGACTGGGTCAAGAACCTGCGCGCCGCCGGCGGCGGTCAGCTCGGCCGCCGGCGGCGCTCGCACCGCTTCGCGGGCCGACGAGATCGCGGTGGACCGGCGGGCGCCGGTGATCGACGCCTACCGGGTGAAGGGCGGGCGCGCCGTCGCGGGCCTCTTCGTCAAGCTCCCCGACCCGGCCGACCACCCGGTCTTCCGGGTCGACGCGGAGGGCTGAGGGGGGCCCCCCACTCACCAGCCGATCGCCCACCCGGGCACCAGCACCACCGGCCCGGGCGGCCGCGGGTGCCGCGGCCGCCTCGGCCGCGGCGGGCGGGGACCGGCCGGCGCGGCCGGGCGCGGACGGGCCACGCGCGGCGTCCGCAGCAGCTCGGCGACGTGGCCCACCGGGTCCACCGGCGGCCGCCGGTGGGGCCGGTGCTCGCGCACCGCCATCAGGGCGAGCATCAGGAGCGCCACCGTCCCGATCACGCCCAGGTACTCGACCGCCGACGAGCCGGCCTGCCCTGCCGCTCTCATCCGGCCCCGACCACGCCGCCGACCTGGCGTGAGAGCTCGATCAGCAACACCCCGAGCACCAGCAGCAGCACGGCCGGCACCATCACCAGGGCCACGACCAGCTGGATCTTCGGCGCCGCCCGCGCGGCGCGCTCGCGCGAGGCCTGGCGGCGTGCGAGCCGCAGCGCCTCGGCCTGGCCCTCCAGCGCCCGCGAGAGCGGCGCGCCCAGCTCTTCGGCCTGCAGCAGCGCGGCGACGGTCTGGGCCAGCTCCGGCGCGCCGGTGCGCGCGACCAGCGCCCGGTAGGCGTCGGCGCGGTGCGTGCCGAGGGACAGGTCGCGGAGCACCTCCTCGAGCTCGGCGCCCAGCGTGCCGCCCAGCCGTCCGGCCGCGAGGCCGAGGGCCGGGTCGAGCGCCATCCCCGCCTCGACGCAGATGCCCAGCACGTCGAGCAGATCGGGCAGCTCGCGCACCAGGGCGCGGCGGCGCGCCGCCTCCCGGCAGGCCAGCCAGCGAGAGGGCAGGAGCGCGCCGGCCAGCCCGAGCGCCGGGGCCAGGAGGGCACCCGCCGGCGCGAGCGCCGCGAGGGGCAGCGCGAGCGCGGCGGCCGCGAGCGCCGCGCCCGCCCGGGCGCGGCCGAGGCGCTCCGGCGAGAGCACGCCAACGAGGCCCGCGCGGGTGATCCGCCCCTCGTCGCCGTCACGGGTCGCCAGCCCCGCCAGCACCGCCGGGCAGGGCACAAGCGCGGCCAGCCGCAGCGGTGCGGGCACCGCACCCGCGTGGCGCGCCGCCGGCTCCGGACGCCGCGCGCGCAGGGCTGCCGCGGCGCAGAGCAGCGCCGCGACCGCGAGCGTGAGCGGGTGGGCCAGCAGGGTCACGCCTCCACCCGCCCGATGCGTCTGATCCACAGCACCCCCGCGCCGTAGAGCGTCAGCGAGGCAGCCAGAAGGGGCAGCCCGGGCCCTTCGCCCAGCACGCGGGCGAGCGTTCCGGGCGCCGCGGCCTCGGCCATGACCGCGGCGCCGAGCGGCAGCGCCGCCACCAGCCAGGCCGTCATCCGCGCCTGGGCGGTCGCGCCGCGCAGCTCGCGGGCCAGCTGCCCTCGCTCCTCGAGCCGGACCGCGAGCCCGGACAGCGCCCGTGCCAGGTTTCCGCCGGTGCGCCGCTGCACGAGGATGGCCGTGACCATGATCCGCAGGTCGTGCACCGGCACCCGGGCCGCCAGGCCCTCGAGCGCCGCCTCGAGGCGGCTGCCCAGCGCGAGCTCGTCCACCGCCCGTGCGAGCTCCTGGCGGCACGGCTCTGGCGCGTCACGCGCCGCCCGCGCGAGGGCCTGACGCAGCGACAGCCCCGCCTGGAGCGCCGCCGCGAGCTGCTGGGCGACCCCCGGGAGCTGCGCCTCGACGCGGGCGAGGTGGCGGCGGTCGGCCGAGCGCACGACGCTCACCGCGGCCGCGACCACCGCACCCACCGCCACCGGGACCGCGACCGGCGAGCGTGTGACGACGACCGCCAGCGCGGCGGCGGCCGTCGCGGCCGCCGCGACGACGCCGACGAAGGCGTCCGGCCCGAGCGGGATGCCCGCCCGCCCGAGCCGCTCGCCCAGCCGTCGCCCCAGCGGGCGGCCGGCCAGCGGGCGCGGCGCCGGCCGTCGCGGCCCGGGCTCCGCCGCCGGGGCCGACGCGCCCGAGGCGGCCGCGAGCCGCGCCAGCCCTGCGACGACCAGCACCGCCGAGACGCCCGCCAGTCCGGCGGCCGCAAGCGGGCCGCTCACGCCGCGGCCGCCAGCTCGGCGTCGGGCCGGACCCGCTCGCGCCAGGCCGCTGCGGGCGCGGCGTGCTCGAAGCCGCCACTGCCGCCCGCGGGCGGGGTCCAGCGCACCAGGCTGGTCAGGCGCGGGCCCTCGGGGCCGGCGTCCACCGCGGCGACCTCGACCACCCGCCGCGCCCCGTCCGGCAGGCGCGCCTGGTGGACGATCAGGTCGAGGGCGCTCGCGACCTGGTCGGCCACGGCGCGGTAGGGCAGGTCGAGGTCCCCCATCAGCGCCAGCGTCTGGACGCGGCGGACCGCGTCGGCCGGCGAGGAGGCGTGCAGCGTCGACAGCGAGCCCTCGTGGCCCGTCGTCATGGCCGTGAGCATGTCCAGTGCCTCGCCGCCGCGGACCTCGCCCACCACGATCCGGTCGGGCCGCATCCGCAGGGCGTTCCGCACCAGCGCACGGATCGAGACCGCGCCCGCGCCCTCCAGCGACGGCGGCCGGCTCTCCAGGCGCACGACGTGCGGCAGCGGGATGCGGAGCTCGGCGGCGTCCTCGATCGTCACCAGGCGCTCGGCCGCCGGCACGAACGCCGCCAGCGCGGCGAGCGTCGTCGTCTTGCCGCTGCCGGTACCCCCGGTGACCAGCAGGTTGCGGCGCGCCCGCACGGCCAGCGAGAGCAGGTCGAGCATGGGCCGGTCGATCGTCCCGAGGTCGACGAGGTCGTCGCCGGTGAGCGCGCGCCCCGCGAAACGGCGGATCGTGAGGGCCGGACCGTCGAGGGCCAGCGGCGGGATGACGGCGTTGACGCGCGAGCCGTCGGGCAGGCGCGCGTCGACCATCGGGCTCGCCTCGTCCACCCGGCGGCCGAGCGGCGCCAGGATACGGTCGATCACGTGGAGCAGGTGGGCGTCGTCGTGGAAGCGGGTCGGGACGGGCGCGATCCGGCCCGCCCGCTCGACGAACACGCGGTGCGGTCCGCAGACCATGACCTCGGTGACGTCCGGGTCGCGCAGCAGCGCCTCGAGCGGTCCCAGGCCGAGCGCCTCGTCGACCACGGCGTCGACCAGCGCGTCGCGTCCGGCGGCGGTGAGGATGCGCCGCTCCTCCGTGACCATGTCGCGCACGAGGTCGGCCAGGTCCTCGCGGGCGATCTCCCCGCCCGTCGCCCGCCCCTCGCGCGCCGCGCGCCGGCGGAGGTGCTCGACCAGCGCCGGGTCCGGGGCCTCGGCGCCGGCCGCCGCCGGCTCGTCGTGCCTCATCCGATCGCCTCGGCCACGCGCTCCACGGCCAGGTGCAGCGGCCGGCGGCGACCGGGCGACCATCGCCCCGCGAGAAGGTCGGCCGCCTCGCCCGGGGCCCAGGGCAACTCGCCGGCGACGTTCGCGCCCAGGGCGCGGCGGAGCGCGCGCACGCCGAGCTCGCTCCGCCCCGGGGCAGCGCCCGCCACCAGGGCCGCGCGCCCGTCGGCGCCGGCCGCCGCCAGGGCCTCGAGGAGCCGCCGCGCGCGGCGGGCGCCGGCCAGAGTGGGTGGACAGACCACGAGCACGCCGCCGGCGCGCCCGGCCGCGGCCCGCCCGGCGCGCCCGAGCCCCGCCCCCGCGTCGACGACCACCTGGCCCTCGCCCGCGGCCGCGTCCAGCAGGCGCGCGAGCCCGGGGGCGTCCCAGGCCTCGCAGGCCCCCGGGCGGCCGGGGCCGGGCAGCAGCACCACGCCCGAGGGGTGCGGGAACGCCGCCGCCCGCAGGTGGCCGCCGTCGACCTCCGACGCCACGGGGGCGAGGTCGGCGATCGTGCGGTCGAGCGGCAGGTCCCAGGCCCCGGCGAGGTCCCCCCGGTCGAGGTCCAGCTCGAGGAGCCACGGCCGCGCGCCGGCCGCCGCCCAGCAGAGCGCAAGCGCCCCCGCGAGCAGGCTCGCCCCGCAGCCCCCGGCCGCGCCCGCGACGAGCAGCACCCCGTTCATGGCGCGGCCACCGGGGCCGGCACCGCGGTGCCGGCCTCGTCGCGTGGCCGGGCGAGCAGGCGCACCTCCCGCGCGAAGTTCAGCGCCGCCGTCACGCGCAGCGCCTGCGCGGCGGTCACCCGCAGCAGCGCCTCGCCGGCGCCGCCGAGCTCGCCCTCGGGCGGCGCCTGGGTGGTCGCGATCACCTCGGCGTCGGCCACGACGACCCGGGTGCGCCCCGCGAGGCCCTCGCCGCTGGACGCGACGACGTCCACCCGCGCGCCCGCGGACAGCCCACCGACGCCGGCGGCGGCCGAGAGCGGCACGGCGACCGCACGCTCGCCCGGCGCGAGCGGCGCCGCCCCGGTCCCGGGCGCCCCGCCGAGCGCCGCCTGCGTGAGCGGCTCGCCCGCCGCCACCGGCGCGACGGTTCGCCGGCCGAGGGCCGCCTCGGCCGAGGCGATCAGCCCTGCGAGGCCGAGGCCGCCCGGCACAGACGCCGGCGCCAGCGCGTCGGCCGCGACCGCGTCGTCGATCAGCAGCCCGGGCGGCAGCGCCGTGCGCGCCACCAGGACCCAGGCGCCGTCCCCCGAGCCCCCGCCCGCGCGCAGGGCCAGGAGGACGGCGAGCAGGCCCGCCGCCCCGGCGAGCGTCATCCACACGGCGGCGCGCCCCCGGCGGCCGCGCGTCACGGCGCGGCCGCCGCGACGCCGCTGCCGCAGCGCCCGCAGGATGCGCCCGGCAGGCCCCCGCCCCCGCAGCGATCGCACGGGCGCCACGCGCAGCGGGCCCAGCGGGCGAGGACGCCCGGCCGCAGCGCCGGGAGCGGTGGCGCCCCCGCCAGCGCCTGGAGGTGGCGGGCGGGGGCGTTCGGCGGCGGCGCCACCGCGACCGCGATGGCGACGATGCGGGCCGCGGCGCCGGCGTCGTCGGGAAGGCGGACGACCTCGCGCCCGACCAGCGCCGCGAGCGCCGGCAGCAGACGCGCGCCCCGGTCGGCGGCGGGCGTGCGCGCCAGCACCACGGCCCCGGGGCCGGCGCGGTCGAGGGCGTCGAGCACGTCGTCGGCGTCCAGGTCGGCGCGGCCGCGCCGCCCGGCCGGGCGCGCGACGACCACGAGGGCGTGAGGAGGCGGGCCGCCGATCGCCGCGGCCAGGCCCTCCTCGGCCACGACCGCCGTCACGCCGCGCCGCGGTCGTCGCCGGTAGCCGCGCTCAGGGGCAGGGCCAGGCGGAACGACGCCCCGGAGCCAACGGGATCGAGCGTGAGGCGCCCGCCGTGCGCCTCGACCAGGTCGACGGCGATCGCGAGGCCCAGGCCGCGGCCGCCGCCGCGCGGCGAGCTGCCGCGGTCGCCCGCGCGGAAGATGCGCTCGCGGTCCCCCGGCGCCACGCCGGGCCCGTCGTCGGCGACCCTGAGATACCCCCAGCCACCGCGGCGGCCGGCCGCCACGCGCACGAGCGACGAGGCGTGCCGCAACGCGTTCTGCACCAGGTTGTCGAGCGCGCGCCGCAGGTCGTCGGGCACGGCGGTCACCACCGGCGGCGCGCCGTTCAGGCGCGCCACCACGGCGACGCGCCGCTCCGCCCCCGCCGCGCGGTGCCGCTCCACCGCCGAGCGCGCGAGCGCCGCGAGGCAGACGGCCTCGGCCGACGCGGCCGGCGCGGCCGGCGCCGGGCGCCGGGTCGCGGCCCGCGCCAGGCCGTCGAGCCCGGCGGCGAGGCGCATCGTCTCGGCGTCGATCAGCGCGAGGCCGGCGCGGTGCGCGCCGTGTGCCTCGTCGCGCGCCAGGGCCGCGCAGACGCCGCGGATGACGGTGAGGGGCCCGAACAGGTCGTGGACCAGCCGGTCGAGCGCGACCTCGGCCACCTCAGGCCTCCTCCGGCAGCAGCCGGTAGCCGATGCCCCAGACGTTGACCACCCAGCGCTCGCCGCCGCCGCCCGCGGCCAGCTTCCGCCGCAGCCGGCTGGCGTGGCTGTCGACGGTCCGCGTCCTGGCCGCCGAGCGGTACCCCCAGACGTCGCGCAGCAGCTCGCCCTTGGTGAGCACCCGGCCGGGGTCCTTGGCGAGCGCCGACAGCAGCGCGAACTCCTTGGCCGAGAGGTCCAGGACCCGGCCCGCGAGCATCGCCCGGCGGGCGTTGCGGTCGATGGCCAGCGCGCCGACCCGGATCTCCTCGCGCAGGGTGGCCCCGCGCGAGCGTCGGATGAGGGCGCCGAGCCGGGCCACGACCTCGGGGTAGTGGAACGGCTTTGGCACGTAGTCGTCGGCGCCGCGCTCGATGCCGCGCACGGCGGCGTGGGGGCTGGCGTCCCCGGAGAGCAGCAGGATCGGCATGCCGGCGTCCCAGGGGTCCTCGGCACCGCCGTCCCGGATCGCCGAGATGAGGTCCAGGCCGCTCATGCCGGGCAGGCCGACGTCGATGACGGCCGCGTCGGGGCGGCCCCCCGACAGCAGCGTCACGGCCTCCTCGGCCGAGGGCGCCGAGAGCGGCGCGAAGCGGTCGGCGGTCAGGTTCTCGGAGAGGAAGAGGCGCGTCGGCGCGTCGTCCTCGACCAGCAGCACCGACGGGACGGCCCCGCCCACACCGATCGCCATCGCCCCTCCTCTCCCGTCGCCGCCGCCCCGGGCGGCGCGATGTGTGCAGGTGGAGAGGCGCGAGGCGGCGCGTTCTCTCCCCCGCCGCGGCGCAGGACGGCCGCTCGGAGCGGGGAAATCGGGCCGGCTCAGCCCCCGAGGAGGCGATTTCCGCACCCCTTGAGCGACGCCGGCAGGGCGAGGCGGGCCTACCGGTAGATGGCCACCGGCAGCACCACCGCCGCGGGCGCGCGGACCCGCGCGTACGTGGCCAGCGACTCCTCGATGTTGCCCAGGTTGATCCCGGAGAGGGAGTTCACGACGACGTCGGGGATGCGATCGGTCGTCAGCCCGAAGGCGTCGCGGGCTTGCTCGTCGCTGTAGCAGACGTCGGAGGCGCGGGGCTTGCGCTCCGGGGGGTTCGGCTCCCTGAGCACCCGGATCACCTTGCCGACGACGATCGAGTCGCCGCCGGACAGGAGGCTCGACTCCGGCGCGAGCAGGCCGTACCGCACGGGGAGGAGCACCCGCGCGTTGGGCCTCTCCTGCGTCGGCCAACGCTGCTTGAAGGCGCGCAGCCATCCGCTGACGGGACACCCCGGCCGGACCCGGCCGTCCGGCAGCGTCCCGGCGAGCGGGGCGCCGTCGTCCGTCACGGGGTGCGCGCCGACGTTGAAGACGACCTTCGGATCGGGCCCGATCGTCTCGGCGTACGCGTCGATCTCCCGCCGTTCGGCGGCGTCGCTCGTGAAGCTGTCGGCGCCCAGTCGCGTGATCGCGTCGTACGGCCTGATGTGCACGGGCATGAGGACGCGGACGTTGCGGATGACGACGAAGTCGCCCTCCCGCAGCTGCAGGAGCTCGTCACGGAAGAGCTCGCCGGCCTCGTCGGGCGTCGAGGCGTCGGGCCGCGCGTCGACCTGCCCAACCCGGATCGGTCGCTGCAGCCGGGGGTCCTGCAGCTTGTCGAGCAGATTGAGGAAATCGGCCGCCGTCGTGGCCGTCACGACCCGACTCACTCCGAGCTCGCGCCGACGCTCCAGCGCGGCGGCCACCGCGGCCTCGGCACGTGCCGTCGCCGTCTCCGTGACCGTCTCCGTCTGCGTCTCCTCCGAACTGATCCCGCCGCGGATCTGCGCCAAGTAGGAGAGGACCCGCTCGGGATCGAGGTAGAGGTACTCCGCGGGGACCTCGGTCGAGTCGAACTCGAACCGTCCGGACGCGGGCTCGTCGCGCCACGGCGCCCAGATCAGCAGACCGCCGATCAGGCCGCCGACGACGAAGACCGCCGCCGTCCAGGCGACCGCGTTCTGTCCGAGCCACCTGCCGAGGCTCGAACCCCGCTCTCCTGAACTCGGCTCGCCATTCGCGATCTGCGCTTCCCCCCACCACGGGCGACATGACGCTGGGGGCGAGCCTATGTCGCGCTCGCGCGCCCTGACCAGCGCTCACCAGCCGATCGCCCAGCCGTTGAATCGTGTGACTCAGCCCCCGAGGAGGCGGGCGAGCGACTCCAGCCGGGCGCGCTCGCGGGCGACGAGGTCGTCGGCGGTGCGGCGCAGCGCCTCGAGGTTGGCGGGGCTGGCGTCGTCGAACTGGCGGACGGCACCGAAGGCCAGGGGCGTCTGCAGCCGCACGTAGCGGTCGCCGAGCGCCCGGCGCAGGGCGTCGCGCACCACCTCGGGCGCGGCCTCGCGGACCAGGGCGCCGAGGTCGGGCTCACCGTCGGGCGCCGGCTCGGGCGGCGGCGCCAGCCCGGTGCCCAGCGAGAGGACCAGGACCTCCTCCCCCGCGCCGAGCGCCAGGGCCTCGGCGTAGGCCACCAGGGAGGGGTCGTTGGCGATGACGCCGCCGTCGATGCACGACCGGGCGACCCCGTCGGCGCCGGTGTGGGCCACGGCCGGGAAGACGCCCGGGAAGGCGCCGGAGGCCATGACGGCGCGCACCATCGGCGCGTCGCCGACCGGCCCCGGGTCGAGGCCGCCGCCGCGGAAGAGGACCGGCCGCCGGGCGTCGGCGTCGCAGCTCACGGCCAGCACGGGGCGCAGGGCGGCCGACATCGCGTCCCCGTCGAGGCGGGCGCGCAGCTCGGCCTCGAGCGGCGCGGGGTCGCGGGCGGTCCCGGGCTCGACGTCGCGCGGGAAGACGGCCCCGCCGCGGTCGAGGTAGAAGCCGACCAGCTCGCCGGCCGGCTCGGGGTCGGGGTGGGTGAGCCCGAGGGCGATGATCGCTCCGGTCGAGGTCCCCGCCACCACGTCGAAGAGCTCGTGGGCGAGCCGCCCGGTCAGCTCCTCGAGCGCCGCCACCACCGTCGCCGGGATGACCCCGCGCAGGCCGCCGCCGTCGATGGCGAGGGCCCGGATCACGGCGGCACCAGGCGGTCGCCCACCGCCAGGCCCTCGAGGACCCCGGCGCGGCACTCGACCACCGCCAGGGCGCCGCGGATCGCCGACACCCGCCAGCGCTTCATCGGGTCCACCACCCAGAGCACCCGTCCGGCCCCGTCGACGAAGGCGCAGCCGATCGGCGCCCGCAGCCCGATCGTGTGGACGCTGGAGCACGGCTCGAGCCAGAGGGCCTCGTCGTCGGCCAGGTCCGGCGTGCCGAGGAGGCCGATGAGGCGCGAGGCCATGCCGCCTGTCCGGTAGCAGCGGGCCGCGATCACGCGGCCCGTACCGTCGCGCAGGGGGCCCGGCGGGCCGGTCAGGCGGTCGATGCGCAGGGCCCCCATCGGGCCGCATCGTGACACGGGTTCGCGTCCGAGGGCCGTTGCTAGGCTGACGCCGATGAGCGCGGGAAACGAGCTCTCACCGACGTATTCGAGCGGAACCGACTTCAGCGTGGAGGCGGCGGGCGTGCGCTTCGGCTTCAGCGCGCGGGACTTCTCGGAGCGCGTGGCCCAGGCGGCGGTCGGGCTGGGGCTGATCGAGCGCGGCGACCTCGGCGAGCCGGAGCTCAAGGACCTGGTGGCCCTGACGGCCCACGGCCGCATCGACCGCCCGGCGAGCCCGCTGGCCGAGCACCTGGAGCGCCACCGCGACGTGCTCCTGGGCGGCGACGACGACCTGGTGCATTGGCTGCGGCGGCTGGTCTTCCGCGGCGCCTGGATCGACACCCAGATCGCCGCGGGGCGCATCCAGCCGGTCTTCGACGAGGCCGGCGGCGGCTTCCGCTACCGGCGCGCCGCGACGGGGGTGCCCATCGCCTCCGACCCGCCCCGGCCCGACTGGTCGATCGTCGCGTACGGGAGCCCGGCCGGGTGAACCCCGGCAGCCCGCGGGAGGTCCTGGAGGCCGTCCGCCGGCTCGAGGCGGAGCTCGAGGTGCTCCGCCGCCAGGCGCGCGACCGCGAGCGCGACGCGATCGACCTCCGCGAGGCGCTGGCCGACGACGGGGCCCGCGAGCGGCGGGCCATGGTCGAGGACCTCGAGCGGGTGGTCGACCTGATCGGGGCGAGCTGGCGCTCCACCCACGAGCAGGTCGCCGACCTCGGACGGCGGGTCGACGACCTGCGTCAGTACGTGGAGGACTCGGTCGGCTCGCTCAGGGCCGCGCGACTGGAGTTGCGGCTCCAGACGACGCCGGCGAACGGCGACGGCGGCTGAAGGGGCGCAGCAGGCCCAGGCGCCGGCGCGGCGGCGGGAGCTGATCGACCGGCGTGTGCGCCGGGATGCGCGGCGTCATGTCCTCGCGCCGCGTGAATGTGGTGATCGAGTGCACGTGCGGCTCCTTCGCGCACCCCGCGCCCCGGGTGGGCGTGGGTGACGGTGCCATTGGAGCCGCCGGCACTCACGCGGCGGTCACGGTGCGCTTACGGGGTGGGCCGGAGCGCGCCCTGCAGCGCGGCCATCGAGCGGGCGAACAGCAGCCCCATGGCGTCGGCCGCGTCGTCCGGGTTGGCCCGCGGCTCCATCGCCGCGAGGGCCGC
>DATLLV010000081.1:0-7753 GCA_035537655.1 Miltoncostaeaceae bacterium | reverse complement strand
CAGGAAGCCGCCGTAGAGCATGATCGCCTCGCTCGGCACCGGGATCAGGGCGCTCTCGAGGATCATCAGCAGGAAGACCGCGAGCAGCCCGTAGCTGCCGACCTGGTCGGTGGCGAAGTTGACGAGCGGGCCGGTGATGTCCGGCATGCGGGTGGGGGTCCTCCGGACGGGGGTCGCGAACGATGCTACCCGGCCCGGGACGCGACCCGCTCCGCCCCGGTCGGCACGCCCCGCACCGCGACGGCGCTGCGCACGCCGTCGCGGATCGCCGCCGCCACGGCCTCGGCCGCCGCCACGCCGCAGGCGAAGGTGCTGGCCGGCCGCACGCCCGTGGCCAGGCAGAAGACGGCGTCGCCGTCGAGCGGCGTGTGGGTCGGCGAGACCGCCCGCGCGACCCCGGCCTGGGCCATGCGCGCGACGATCGAGCAGTCGGCCTTGGGGAGCGCGGCGTCGGTGACGACGCAGGCCAGCGTGGTGCTGCCCGGCGCCGCGAGGCGCGGGTGCTCGGGCGGCGCCTCGAGCACCCGCCGGGCCGCGCCGAGGAAGCCCTCGCGCGGGTCGAAGGCCCCGGCCAGGACGGCGCCGTCCTCGGCGAGCACGTCGCCCCAGGCGTTCACGACGGCCAGCGCCGCCACGACGGTCCCGTCGTAGAGGCGCCGCGAGGCGGCCCCGAGCCCGCCCTTGCACCAGCCGTCCTGCCCCCGCAGCTTGCCGACCGTGGCGCCGGTGCCGGCCCCGACGCTGCCGACCGCGTGGGGGCCCTCGGCGGCCGCCTCGCAGGCGGCGTAGCCGTGGTCCGGACCCGGGCGCGGGCCGTCCGCCGCGATGCCGAGGTCGTAGATGCAGGCGGCGGGCACGATGGGCACGCGCGCCGCGCCGGTGTCGTGCCCCAGGCCGCGCTCCTCACACCAGCGCACGACGCCGCCGGCGGCGTCGAGGCCGTAGGCGGAGCCGCCGCTCAGCACCAGCGCCGTGACGTCCTGCACCGAGGCCAGCGGTCCCAGCAGGTCGGCCTCCCGGGTCGCCGGCCCGCCGCCGCGCACCTCGACCCCGCCCACCGTGCCCGGCGGGGGCAGCACCACCGTGCATCCCGTGCCGGCCCCCTGGTCCGTCCAGTGGCCGACGCGGACGCCGGCGATCTCGCTCACCACGGCGGTGGCTCCGGCTGGCAGTGGGGGCACCAGTAGGTGCCGCGGCCGGCGACGCGCGTCTTGACGATGGTCGTGCGGCAGCGCGGGCAGGGGTCGCCCTCGTGCAGGTGCACGCGCAGCAGGTCCTGCATCGTGCCGCGCTCGCCGAGGGAGTCGCGGTAGCTGTCGATGGACGCGCCGCGGGCGTCCACGGCGGCCTGCAGGCGATCGCGGATCGCCCGGTGCAGGCGGCGGATCTCGCCGGCGTCGAGGCTGCCGGCCGGGCGCAGCGGATGGATGCGGGCCTGCCAGAGCGCCTCGTCCACGTACATGTTCCCGAGGCCGGCGACGAGCGTCTGGTTCAGCAGCACCGCCTTGATCGGGCCCCGCCGCCCCGCGAGCAGGGCCGCGAGCACCCGGCCGGTGAAGCGCGGCGAGAGCGGCTCGATGCCGACCCGCGCCGACCAGTAGCCCTCGCGGTCCTCCAGCGTCGCCGGCACGATCCAGGCCCGCCCGAAGCGGCGCATGTCGCCGAAGGTCAGCGTGCTGCCGTCGTCGAGGTCGAAGCGCGCGCGCAGGAAGCGCTCCGCGCCGTCCGGCGGGGCCCCGGCCCGCCAGTGCAGGCGCCCGGTCATGCGCAGGTGCATCGCCAGGGTGTCGCCGGAGTCGAGCTCCATCAGCAGGTACTTGCCCCGCCGGCCGATCGCGTCGATGCGCTGCCCCTCGACCTGGTGGGCGAACGACTCGGCATCCTCGGGGCTGACCAGCAGCGGGTCCTCGACCTCGACGCGGTCGATGGTCCGCCCCGGCAGCCGCTCGGCGAGCTGGCGCCGCACGGTCTCGACCTCAGGGAGCTCCGGCACCGCCCCGCCCTCCGGCCAGCACCAGCTCCGGCGCCGCGGCCGCCTCCGGCCCGACGCGCAGGGCGCCGGCGACCATCTCGCGGCCGCGCTCGGCCGCCCAGTCGTCGCGCGCGTGGACGATCGCCAGCGGCTGCCCCTGGGCGACCTCGGCGCCGACCTTCGCCAGCAGCTCGACGCCGGCCACCGGGTCCACGGACTGGTCGGCGTGCAGCCGGCCGGCGCCCAGCCAGCGGGCCGCCTCGCCGATCGCCCGCGCGTCGATGCCCCGCACGAACCCGGCCGATCCGGCGACGACCTCCTCTCGCACCGGCGCCACGGGCAAGGCGTCCGGGTCGGTCCACACGCCGGGGTCGCCCTCCTGGGCCTCCACCCAGCGCTCGGCGGCCTCGAGCGCGGCGCCGGACCGCAGCGCCTCGGCGGCGCGCTCGGTCCCCTCGCCGTCGTCGACGACCCCCGCGGCCTCGGCGAGCTCCGCGGCGAGCCGCACCGCCAGGTCGCGCAGGTCGGGCGAGCCGCCGCCGCGGAGCACCTCGCCGGCCTCGCGCACCTCGAGGGCGTTCCCGACGCAGCGCCCCAGGGGCTGGTCCATGGCGCTGACCGTCCAGCGCACGGTGCGGCCCCAGGGCTCGGCGAGGGCCGCCATCAGCTCGGCGGCCTCGCGGGCCTCGCCCTCGGCGGCGAAGAACCCGCCGCCGCCCGCCTGGACGTCCAGCGCGACGGCACCCGCGCCGCCGGCGATCTTCTTGCTCATGAGCGAGGCGGCGATGAGCCCGGCGCCCGGGACGGTCCCCGTCGCGTCGCGCAGCGCGTAGAGGCGCCGGTCGCCGGGAGCGAGGCGGGCGGTCTGGGAGCCGACCGCGATGCCCACGTCGCGCACCTGGCGCACGAAGCGCCCCAGCGGCAGCTCGGCGACGTAGCCGGGGATCGCCTCGAGCTTGTCGATGGTGCCGCCGGTGTGGGCCAGGGCGCGGTCGCCCATCGCCGCCACGCGCACGCCGAGCGCCGCCGCCAGCGGCGCCGCCACGATGGCGGTGCTATCCCCCACCCCGCCGGTCGAGCCGATGTCACCGGTCGGGCCGAGCGAGGCCAGCTCGAGCCGGTCGCCCGAGGCGATCAGGGCGCGGGTCAGGGCCTCGACCTGCTCGCGAGGGAGGCCGCGGAGGCAGGCGACCATGCACCAGGCGGCCATCTGGGCGTCGTCGGCGGTGCCGTCCAGCCACGAGCGCACGAAGGAGTCGACGCTCTCGCCGTCGACCGGCTCCCCCCTCCGGCTCCGCTCGATGATCTCGACGGGGGCGAGGGGCGGGGCCATGGTCGGGGCGCACTCTACTCCGGCCGGGCGCGCGCGGGCCGGAACCTCCTGCACCTGCCCGCCGCCGGGCCGCTGCTAGGGTCTCCCGCGTGCTGCGCCTCGTCACAGCGGCGGCCCTGGCCGCGGCGACGGCGCTGGCCGGACTGGCGGGCACCGCCGCCGCCCAGCAGACCGCGCCCACCGCGCCGACAGCCCCTGCCGCCCCGACCGCGCCGGCGGGTCCGCCGACCCTGGACTCGCTGCGCCTACCCCGGGTCATCACCGCCCAGCAGGGACACGCCCGCTTCCTCGTGGGCGTGCGGCTCTCGTCGGCGGCCAAGCTCACGCTGCAGGTCATCCGCGCGAGCGACGGCAAGGTCATGCAGACGAGCACCGACCAGTCGGCCCGCGCGGCCGGGCGCGCCTACCTGCGCGTCGAGGGCGTCGACGACTCCGGCTTCCAGCTGCTGCAGGGCGCGTACCGCGTGCGCATCCAGGCGATGAACGACAGCGGCGGGGCCTCCAAGGTCGTCCAGGCGCCCTTCCGGCTGAAGCTGACGCCGCCGCGCGGCCTGTTCGACGCCTACACGGTGCCGATGATGCCGTCCTTCCAGCGCTCCCTCGGCACGACCACCCAGGGGCAGCTGGTCGCGGTCGTCGGGCCCAAGGGGACCGCGGCGACCGCCGGCATCCGGCGCGGCGACATCATCACCGCGGTCGATGGCACGAGCGTCGCGACGACCGGCGGCTGGCAGGTCGCGATGCGGGCGCTGCCGGCCCAGAAGGCGGTCACGATGGACCTCCAGCGCAAGGGCAGCCCGCTCCAGGTGCAGGTGACGCCGAAGCCCGACTGGGAGAAGGCGCCCGACTTCGCGCCTCCGCTAGCCGTGGCGGTGCGGCGCGCGCCCGGGTCGATCGCCTACGCCTACGCCCAGGCGCACCAGCTCATCGACAGCTCGAAGCTGGTCGACGCCAAGGCGCTCATCGACGAGTGGCGCGAGAGCTGGCGCACGAGCGCCGCCGGGCAGCTGGCCATGGGCGACCTGCTGGCCAAGCAGGTGCGCTGGAAGCAGGCCCTCGGCGCCTACAGCCGCGCGCGCAAGAAGCAGGACTCGGCGGCCGCCGAGCTGGGGCGCGGCATCGCGCTCTCGAAGCTGGGCAAGGATCCCCCGTCGCTCGTCGCCTTCAGCGCGGCGGCCAGGCTCGACCCCGCCGACCCCTCGGCCCAGGGCTTCCGCTCCTACGCGCTGATGCAGGAGAACCGGGTCGCCGAGGCCGTCGCGGCCGGGCAGGCGGCGGTGGCGCTCGACGCGCGCTACGCCGACGGCTTCCTGCCGCTCGGCATGGCCCTCATCGCGAGCGGCGACAAGGCGAACGGCGTCAAGGCGCTGCGCCGCGGGCTGATCCTGCTGGAGGAGCCGGACCGGGCCGACATGCTCATCCGCACCCAGCTCCAGCGCGCCGACCCCTAGCCCCTGGCGGGGGCGCGCCGTCCGGGGGCGGCTACAGCTCCCCGGTCGGCTCGTTGCCCTCCTCGAAGCGCGGTGCGCGCGACCGGCGCGAGGCGGGGCGCGTGCCGCCGCTGCGGGGGCGGCCGCCGCGGCCGGCGTTGGCGCCGCCGGCGAGGAACATGACCGTCAGGATGCCGGCCGCGAGGCCCGCCCACATCTCCCACTGGGTCAGCGGGTTCTCGGCGAAGATGCCGTAGAGCAGGAACACCGCGATCACGCCGACCAGGGCCAGCGCGCGCTGGCGCGGCGGCGCCAGGTGGACGGTCCACGGGGCCACGATCGAGATGACCAGGAGGAGGATCGTGCTCATGTCGGGGGCACTCGGGGCGGTTCCGGGGGCGCGGGCCCGGCCGACATTAGGGGCGGGGAGGCGGATCGTCCAGGTGCCGGCGGCCTGAGAGTTGCGTAGCCGTTGATATCCGCCGGTATTCATTTGGTCGAATCGCTCGATCTCGTGGATTCGCCCCGTCGCTCGGCGGTCGCAGCGCTGGACGCCGAGGGACGCCTGGAGGCGCTCGAGCTGGTCCGGGACGACGACGAGGTCGCCGCCGCCGTCCCCGCCGGCGCCGCCTGGGTCTGCGTCGACGCCCCGCTCGCCGTCCCCAACGAGGACGGCAGCCGCGACGCCGAGAAGGTGCTGGCGTGGTGCGACGTGCCGGCCTTCCCGGTCTCGCGCCGCCGCCTGGCGCGGGTGCACGGCGGCGCGCGCGGGGTGGGCCTCGCCCCCGCCCTCGCCCGTCCCGGCCGGCGGGTGCTCGAGACGCTGCCCGACCTGGTGCTGCGCGAGCTGCTGTGGGAGCGCGACCACCCGGCCGCGGCGCCGGCCATGGACCTGGGCGACTACCGCGCCGCCTGGTTGGGGGTGCGCGCGCCGGCCTACCGCCCCAAGGGCGGCGGGCGCGCCCGGCCCGGCGGCCTGGCGGCGGCCCACGGCCTGCTGGCCGGGGTGCTCGACCTGGGCGGCTGGGCGCCGCGGCCGGACGGCGACGACTGGGACGCCGTCCACGACGCCGCCCGGCTCGACGCGCTCTGCTGCGCCTACGCGGCCCAGCGGCTGGCGCGCGGCGGGGCGGCGGCGACCGTCGGCGACATCCGCTCGGGGCAGGTCGCCTTCCCCGCCGACGCCAACCTGCGCGCCCGGGTCGCCCTCACCATCGAGCGTCTCACGGCGGAGGGCGCCATCGGCCGTAACGCCGCGGACGCGTAGGGTGCCGGGGCCAGGCCATCCCGGAGGGAGGAACCCGACATGGCGAGCAGGGTGTATCGGGTCATCGACGTCATCGGCACCAGCGAAACATCGTGGGAGGACGCCACCGCCAACGCGGTGGCGACGGCCAGCGGCTCGCTTCGCGACCTGCGCGTGGCCGAGGTGACCAAGCTCGACGTGACGATCGATGACGACGGCAAGGTCGAGCAATACCGGGCGCGGCTCAACCTCTCGTTCAAGTACGAGACCGACTGACGGGAGGCCCCGCTCACCCCGGCCGCAGGCGGATCCCGAGGCTCTGCGGCCGGGACCGGGCGATCTCGGCCGCCAGGGCGGCGCCCGAGGCGTAGGGCCGGGCGGGCACCGTCCGCGCCGCCACCGGCAGGTCGACGGCGTCGTCGCGGAAGGGCCACGGGCCGCACGCGACCTCGTCGCCGTCGCGGTGCAGCCGGATCTCGACGCCCGGGTCGCCGACCCCCCGCGGCGTCTGCGGCAGAGCCACCTCGCCCCGATCCCAGAGGCGGCCCCAGGTCAGGAACAGGCTCATCACGTCCCAGGTCTGCAGCAGCCGGTAGCCCGCCCACGCCCAGGCGTCGAGCTCCGGGCCGGAGCCGATGCGCTCGCGCAGCGCGCCCTGCACCTCGTCCTGCTCGGCCAGGAACGCGCGCACCGCCGGCGGGCGCTCGGCGCGGGGCGTGGCCGGCCCGGGGTCGAGCCCGCGCCGGCCCTCGTAAAGCCCCTGGCCGTGGAGGCTGACCAGCAGGCCGGCCCGCGCGTCGCGTGCGGCGGCCTCGGCGATCCCCTCGCCGTAGAGGGCGACGTGGGTGGTGCGGTCGATGTCCGAGAAGTTCACCGGCGCGCCGTCCCCGTCGACGCCGGGCTCCCGCTCCCAGGGCCGCCAGCCCTCGTCGTGGACCCGCGCGGCCAGCGCGATCGGCGCGTAGGGCTCGGGGCGCGCGAACTCCGCGTTGCCCCAGGCGTCGGCCATCAGGCCGCACTGGTCCTGGTGGTCGACCTGGCGGACCAGGACGAGCCCGCCCGGCCCCGCCGAGACGATCACCCCGGGGGCGGTCGGACGTGCCCGCCGCTGGTGTGCCCCCAGTCGTAGACGACGGCCGTGCGCAGCAGCAGGTCCTGGATCGAGGCGTTCTTGCGGCTCACCAGGACCCAGAGGATCCCCGGCAGGAAGATCAGGTAGAGCGCGGCGCGCCAGAACCCGCGCCAGGGCGACAGGTCGGAGCCGTCGCGGCCGACCGCCCGCAGGCCCATCAGGACCATGCCGACGGTCCTCCCGTTGAGGCCCCAGCCGTAGGCGAGATAGGCGAGCAGCACCAGCGTGGCGACCGGTCCCCGGGTCTCTTCGGAGTACACCTCGAGCTCGAAGGTGCCCGTGAACAGCGCCCGGATCCCAGCGACGAGGATCACCAGGCCGATCATCAGGAAGATCCACACGATGACGTCGATGGCCGCGGACGACAGGCGCGAGGCGAGGCCCGCACGCATGCCCTGCCGCGCCCGCACCGCCGGGGTCGAGCTGGCGAGCGTCACCGCGCCCGCCGCTCGAGGGCGACATGGCGCGGGCCGCGCCGGCCGAGCAGCCGGTCGACGATGCGCGCCAGCAGGTCGTCGGCGTTCATCGCCTGCACCCGCACGGCCTCCATCGTGTCGGTCGCGATGCCGGCGGTGGACTCCTGGACGATTTCGCCGATGTCGATGCCCTCGAGGGCCTCGCGCGCCACCGCCGCGATGTC
>DATLLV010000080.1:0-5338 GCA_035537655.1 Miltoncostaeaceae bacterium | reverse complement strand
GTAGGCCTCCGCGTCGCTGTTGAGCACCTCGCGCCAGCGGCCCGGCCGCGGCATCGGCAGGCGGTAGCCGGTGCGCGGCACGGGCGAGAGGTTGGCGGCCGCCACCAGCGCGCCGCCGTCGCGGGCGAAGCGCGCGAACGCGACCACGTTGGCGTCGCGGTCGGCGACGACCAGCCAGCGGAAGCCGGCCGGGTCCGCGTCGAGCTCCCAGAGGGCCGGCGTCGCGCGGTAGAGGCGGTTGAGGTCGCGCACCAGCCGCTGCGCCCCGGCGTGGCGCGGCTGCCCCAGCAGGTGCCAGTCGAGGCTGCGCTCGTGGCTCCACTCCTGCTCCTGGGCCAGCTCGCCGCCCATGAAGAGCAGCTTCTTGCCGGGGTGGGCCCACATGTACGCGTAGAGCGCCCGCAGGTTGGCGTGGCGCTGCCAGTCGTCCCCGGGCATCTTCGACAGCAGCGACCCCTTGCCGTGCACGACCTCGTCGTGCGAGAGGGGAAGGACGAACTGCTCGGTGAACGCGTAGACCAGGCTGAACGTCAGCTCGTCGTGGTGGTAGCGGCGGTGCACCGGCTCGTGCGCGAAGTACTCGAGCGTGTCGTGCATCCAGCCCATGTTCCACTTGAAGTCGAAGCCCAGGCCGCCCGCGTCGGTCGGGCGCGAGACGGCCGGCCAAGCGGTCGACTCCTCGGCGGCCATGATCGTCCCCGGCTCGCGGGCGTGGGTGACCTCGTTGAGCTGGCGCAGGAAGCCGATCGCCTCGAGGTCCTCGCGCCCGCCGTACTGGTTGGGCACCCACTCGCCGGCCGCCCGCGAGTAGTCGCGGTAGAGCATCGACGCGACCGCGTCCACGCGCAGGCCGTCGGCGTGGTACTCGCTCAGCCAGTAGAGCGCGCTCGCCACGAGGAAGTTGCGCACCTCGTTGCGGCCGTAGTTGAAGATCAGCGTGCCCCAGTCGGGGTGGGCGCCGCGGCGCGGGTCCTCGTGCTCGTAGAGGGCGGTGCCGTCGAAGCGCGCCAGCGCCCACTCGTCGCGGGGGAAGTGGGCCGGCACCCAGTCCAGGATCACGCCGATGCCGCGCGCGTGGAGGCGGTCGATCATCTCGCGCAGGTCGTCGGGCGAGCCCTGGCGGGGCGAGGGCGCGAAGTACGAGGTCACCTGGTAGCCCCACGAGCCCGGGAAGGGGTGGGCCATCACGGGCAGCAGCTCCACGTGGGTGAAGCCCATGTCGTGGGCGTAGTCGCCCAGCTCCTCGCCCAGCTCGACGTAGCTCAGCGGCCGGTTGCCCTCGAGCGGGTTCCAGCGCCACGACGGCAGGTGGACCTCGTAGATCGAGACCGGCTCCTCGTGCGGGCGCCGCCCCGGCCGGGCCGCCATCCACTCCTCGTCCTCCCACTGGTGGCGGCTGACGAAGACCTCGGAGGCCGTCTTGGGCGGGTGCTCGGCCCGCTGCGCCTCGGGGTCGGCCTTCAGGCGCAGCGAACCGTCGCCGCCCCTGATCTCGAACTTGTACCGCGCGCCCTCGTCCACGCCGGGGACGAACAGCTCCCAGATGCCCGAGGCCCCGAGGGTGCGCATCGGGTGCACGCGCCCGTCCCAGCCGTTCCAGTCGCCCACCACGCTCACCGAGCGCGCCGACGGCGCCCAGACCGTGAAGGCGACGCCCCGCGCGCCGTCGATCTCACGGGGGCGCGCGCCCAGGCGCTCCCACAGGTCCTGGTGGCTCCCCTCGCCGACGAGGTGCAGATCGAGCTCTCCCAGGGTGGGCAGGAACGAGTAGGGGTCGCGCCCACGCGTGATGGCGTCGCCGAGCTCCACCTCCACCTCGTAGCGCGGCAGCGAGCGCGCCCCGGGCACGACGCCCTCGAACAGGCCCGACGCGCGGTGCGGCAGGTCGATCGGGGCCCCGCCGTCCGGCACCACCCGGACCGTCCGGGCGCCCGGGCGCCAGACGCGCACCACGACGCCGTCGGGCACGGGGTGGGCGCCGAGCACGCGATGGGGCTCGTGGTGGTTGCGCGCGGCGAGGAGGGCGATGTCCGGCTCGATCGAGGCGATCGCGCTCACGCCTCGGCCCTCATCACGTGCATCGGCGCCACCGACGGGTCGAGGCGGACGTAGTTGCCGCCCTCGTGCCAGGCGAAGGTCTCGCCGCTGATCAGGTCGCGGGCCGTGAAGGAGCCCGGCAGGCCGAGGGCGGCCGGGATCGTCACGAGGCCCTCGCGGGCCGCGACCGGGTCGAGGTTCACGACCACCAGGATCGCGCCGGAGCCGGTGCCCTTCGCGTAGGCGATCAGCGATGCGTTCGCGGCGTCGAGGAAGCGGACGTCGATCCGCCACAGCGGCGGCGAGGCGCGCCGGATCTCGTTCAGCCGCCGCACCAGCGGCAGCAGCGGCCCGTCGAGCGCGCGCTCCTTCACCTCGTACTTCTCCGAGTCGAGGTACTCCTCGCTGCCCGGGGCCGCCGGGGTCCGCTCCAGGTTCTCGAACCCGGAGTAGATTCCGTAGCTCGGCGACAGGGTCGCCGCGAGCACCAGGCGGGCCTCGAACGCCGGCCGGCCGCCCTCCTGCAGGTACGCGTGGAGGATGTCGGGCGTGTTCGCGAAGAAGTTCGGCCGGAAGAACTCCGAGACCGGCCCCGCGAGCTCGGTGACGTACTCGGTCAGCTCATCGCGGCCGTTCTTCCAGGTGAAGTAGGTGTACGACTGGCTGAAGCCGGTCTTCGCCAGCGCGTACATGCGCGCCGGCGTCGTGAAGGCCTCGGACAGGAAGACCACGTCCGGGTGCTCCTCGCGCACGGTCCGGATGAGCCACTGCCAGAAGCCGAGCGGCTTCGTGTGGGGGTTGTCCACGCGGAAGATCCGCACGCCCCGCCCGACCCAGGTCAGCACCACCCCGCGCAGCGCCTCCCAGAGGCCCCGCCAGTCGGGGCTGTCGAAGTTCACGTTGTAGATGTCCTGGTAGCGCTTGGGCGGGTTCTCAGCGTACTTCAGGGTCCCGTCCGGGCGGCGGTGGAACCACTCCGGGTGCTCGGTCAGCCAGGGGTGGTCCGGCGAGCACTGGATCGCGAAGTCGAGGGCGATCTCCATGTCGTGCCCGCGCGCCGCCTCGACCAGGCGCTCGAAGTCCGCCAGCGTCCCCAGCTCCGGGTTGACCGCCTCGTGCCCGCCCTCGGGGCCGCCGATGGCCCAGGGGCTGCCGGGCTCGCCGCGGCGGGCGGTGGGCGAGTTGTTGCGACCCTTGCGGTGGGTGCGGCCGATGGGGTGGATCGGCGGCAGGTAGATCACGTCGAAGCCCAGCTCCGCGAGCCGCGGCAGCTGCAGCCGCACCCCCGCGAAGCCGCCGAAGGACCGCGGGAAGAGCTCGTACCACGCCCCCACGCGGGCCCGCTCGCGGTCCACGTCCACCTCGAACGACTCCGAGCGCGCCCGGTCGCGGCGCTCCGGGTCGCGGGACAGGGCCTCCGACACCTCCGGCGCCAGGGCCGCGTCGGCGCGGGCCGCCGACGAGTCGCCGTTCGTCAGGACCGCCAAGGCCGCCTCGGCCACCCGCCGGTCGGCGCCCTTGAGGCGCCCGGCCGCGTCCCCCACCAGCGCCGCGCCCTCGGCGAGCTCACCCTCGAGGTCCTCCTGCCCGGCGGCCAGCTTGCGCTCGACCTCGTCGCGCCACGACGCGAACCGGTCCACCCACGCCTCGACCTGGAAGGGGTGGATCCCGAGCGCGCTCGTCCTGAACTCGCCCCGCCAGCGGTCCGGCGTGAGCTGCAGCATCGGCTCCTCGGAGAAGCCGCGCGCCCCGGGCGGCCGGTGCCGCACCGCGGCCCGCAGGGCCTCGTGGCCGTCGCGGACGAGGTCGCACTCCACCACCACGGCGTCGCCGGCCGTGCGCTTGGCGGGCCAGCGGCCCCCCTCGACGGCGGGCTGGACGTCGTGGACCTGGATCCTGGGCGGGGGCGTGCGAGGCGGAGGAGCTGGCACGGGCGGCACTGAGCGTAGCCTTTCCCGGTGCCGCCCGACGTGACACCGGAGGACCCCACGACCCTCCGCAGGGCGGGGGTCCTGCTGCACGTGACCTCGCTTCCCGACGGGCGTCTCGGCCCCGAGGCCTTCCGCTTCGTCGACTGGCTCGCGGACGCGGGGCAGGGGTGGTGGCAGGTGCTCCCGCTGACCCCGCCCGACCGCCACGGCTCCCCCTACGCGAGCGGCTCCGCCTTCGCGGCCTCGGCCGCCCTGCTGGCCCGCCCGCGGGCCCGCGTGAGCGCCGCCGCCCTGGCCGACTTCCGCGAGCGCAACGCCTACTGGATCGGCGACTGGGCCCGCGTCGCCGGCCGCGACGCGGTGGCCGACCAGGTGCGCTTCGAGCGCGAGTGGGGGTCGTTGCGTGATCATGCAAACGACCGCGGGGTGCGGATCATGGGCGATCTGCCCTTCTACGTGGCGCCCCGCGCCGCCGACGTGCGCGCCCACCCCGGGCTCTTCCGCCGCGATGCGGTGGCGGGTGTCCCCCCCGACGCCTTCACGGCCGACGGCCAGCTCTGGGGCAACCCCACCTACGACTGGGCGGCCATGCGCGCCGACGGCCACCGCTGGTGGGTCGAGCGCCTGCGCCGCTCGCGCGATCTGGTTGCTTGCTCACGCATCGATCACTTCCGGGCCTTCGTCGCCTGGTGGGGGGTGCCGCCGGGGGAGCGCACGGCGCGCGCCGGCCGCTGGCACCGGGGACCTAAGGACGAGGTGGTGTTGGCCGCCCGCGCGGCGCTCGGCCCGCTGCCGCTGGTGGCGGAGGACCTGGGCGTGATCACCGCGCCGGTCCGGGCACTGATCGACCGCCTGGGGCTGCCCGGGATGCGGGTGCTGCAGTTCGCCTTCCCCGGCGGCCCGGGCAACCCGCACCGGCCGGAGAACCACCCCCGCCGCGCGGTGGCCTACAGCGGCACCCACGACAACGACACGGCGGCCGGCTGGTGGGCGTCGGCAAGCGCGCGGGCGCGCGGCGCCGCGACCGAGGCCGCGGCGGCGCTGGGGATCCGCGAGGACGACCCGGGCCGGCTGATGGTGCGCATGGCGCTGGCCTCGCCGGCGGGGATCGCGATCGTCCCCGCCCAGGACCTGCTCGGGCTGGGGAGCGAGGCGCGGCTGAACACGCCGGGGACCTCGCGCGGCAACTGGCGCTGGCGCCTGCGCCACGGGCAGCTCACGCCCGCGCTGGCGGCCTGGCTGCGGGAACGGACCGAGGAGGCCGGCCGGCTCGCGTAGGGCCGTTTCGGCACGCCGCGGGGCGGGAACGCCCAGGCATGACCCGCGCCGAGCGCCCGCCCAACCTTCCCGGCCCCGAGCCCGCGCCGCCG
>DATLLV010000079.1:0-5394 GCA_035537655.1 Miltoncostaeaceae bacterium | reverse complement strand
ACATCCCGCACCAGATCGAGATCATGCCGCGCGGCGGGACGGACACGCGCGAGCTCGCCCTCTCGGGCGACGGGGCGCCGGCGGGCTGCGTCTCCATCCCCACCCGCTACGTCCACCAGGTCGTCGAGGCCTGCCACCCGGACGACCTCGACGCGGCCGTGCGCCTCGTCACGGCGTTCTGCGAGACGGCCCAGGCCCTCTGGACCGACAGCCCCGTGCGGGGTGAGGCTCAGCCGAACGTGAACGAGTAGGCGCGCGTGCCGGGCGCGAGCTCGACTCGCAGCAGCCCGCTGCCCCGGCGGGGGAGGTGGAGCAGGCGATAGAGGCGCGGCTCGCCGGCGGCGAGCGCGCCGCCCGGGCCGACGTCGGCGCCGGCCTCGGTGGCGGCCACCGGGCGCCCGTCCAGCAGCACCCGTCCCCGGCGGACGGCCCCGGCGCCGTCGAGCACGAGGAAGACATCCCGGGCCCGGAAGCGCAGCTCCAGCGCCGCGCCCGCGCCGGCGCGCGCGTACTCCGGCCCGATCTCCCAGGCGCCGTCGAATGCCAGGCGGTCGGGGGCCGCGAGCCGCCGCAGCCGCTCGCGGCCCAGGTACGACTCCGGCGTGATCGGCTCGTGCCCGGTGCGCCCGGCGCCCGCCGTGGCCCCGCCGCCGCCGTCGCCGGCCAGGCCCAGCGCCCGGCGCACGATCTCCTCGGTGCGGCGGTCGTCGCCCTCGCCGACGTGGAGGTCGCGGACGCGGCCGTCGCGGTCGATCAGGTAGGTCGTCGGCCAGTAGACGTTGCGGTAGGCGTCCCAGGTCGCAAAGCCGGGGTCGAGCACCACCGGGTAGCGGATGCCCAGCTCGCGCACGGCGCGGCCCACGTTGCCGGGGTCGGCCTCAAAGGCGAACTCGGGCGTGTGGACGCCCAGCACCGTCAGGCCGTCGGCGCGGTAGCGCGCGTCGAGGGCCGTCAGCTCGGGGATCGTTCGCAGGCAGTTCACGCAGGAGTAGGTCCAGAAGTCCAGCAGCACCACCCGCCCGCGCAGCGACGCCAGCGTGAGCGGCTCGCCCCCGGTGTTGAACGGGGCGGTGATGCCGCGCAGCTCGGGGGCCGGGCCGGCGTCGGGCAGGCCGAGGTCGTCGCCGGGCGCGGGCGGTGAGCCGCGGGCCGCGGCCACGAAGGGCGCGGGCCCGCGGATGCCCCGCAGCTCGTCGAGGCGGCGCGCGACGGGCCCCGAGCGCTCGAAGGCCTGGAGCGTCCCGGTGTAGCCGGGGACGTCGCGCGTGACGGCCGTCGTCAGGCGGGCGTCGAGCCCCAGCGCCACGACGACGGCCACCGCCACCATCGCGACCCCGAGCGCCGGCCGCGCCGCCGCCGCGCGCGGGCCCAGGCGCGCGACCAGCCGCCGGCCGCCGCGGGCGACGGCGACCAGGGGCACGATGGCCCCGAGCGCGTAGGCGGTCAGCACCGCCACGGCGGCCGGGCCGGCGTCGCCCGTCGCGGCCACGGCCGCGATCGCGGCGAAGATCGGCCCGGCGCAGGGTGTCCAGACCAGCCCCAGCGCGACGCCGACCAGCACCCCGCCCGCCAGGCCGCCGCGCGTGCGCGGGATGCGGTCGCCCAGGCGCGCCACCGGACCCAGCAGCCCGGCCAGGCGGGCCTCGAGGGGCCGGACGGCCAGGGCGAGGCCGAACCCCACCAGGGCCGCCACGGCGACCCATCGCAGCGCGTCCGCGTCGAGCCCGGCCGCCCGCAGCGCGGCCGCCACGGCGAGCGTGACGGCGACGAACGTGGCGACGAAGCCCGCGGCGATCCCGGCGAGGCGGCGCCGGCCGCCGCCCGCCGCGCCGGCCAGGACCACCGGCAGCGCCGGCAGGGCGCACGGCGAGAGCGCCGTGGCCAGACCGGAGACGAACGCCAGGGGCAGGAGCAGCGTCACCCCACCGACGCTACCCGGGGCCCGGCGGGCGGGCCCCTCAGGGCGTCACGCGTAGCCCTCCGGGTAGGCGCCCGCGGGCTCGCCGAGCGCCCGCCGCACCATGTAGTCGACCCAGCGCGTGTGCTCGGGGTCGCCCCAGTAGCCCGTGTGGCTGCGCGGGCCGCGCAGGCAGGCGTCGAGCAGCTCGGGGCCGCCGGCCGGCGTGGCGACGGGGCGAACGGCGCCCTGCACCAGGGTCGCGTCGTCGTCGGGATCCGCGAAGACCGAGCGGCCGACGTAGTCGCGGGCGCGGTAGACGTTCACCCAGCCCAGGGTCAGCGCCGCCCGCCGCCGCTCGCCCTCGGAAGCGGTGGACCAGAGCTCCTCGTACTCGTGTGGCAGCCGCGCCTCGTACAGCTGGCGCACGGGGCAGCCGAACGTCATGAGCCCGGTGAGCCGCGCGGGCCGGTCGTCCGCCGGCCGGGGCAGCACGCCGAACTCGTCGCCCCAGGGGGTGGCGCCCTCCGGGTCGCGCCGGTAGCGGTCGCCGCAGAGGGTCGCGGCCGACAGGGCGGAGCCCTGGCTGTGGGCCACCAGCACCACGGCGTCGTAGCCCTGCTGCCGCAGCTCGTCGAGCAGGGCGCGGTAGCGCGCGACGATGCGCGTGCGGACGCCGTCGCCGTGATCGATGCGCAGGTACGTCGCCACGTCGTAGGGGATGTCGATGTAGCGCCGCACGGTCTCGAGCCGGCCGCCGACGTTCTGGAGCGGCTTTGAGGGGTCGACCGGGAACAGCCGCCCCAGAACGGTCACCAGCACCAGCACGGCGCTGCCGCCGAGCACGAGGGTCCCGTTGCCCGGCGCCCAGATGGCGGGGCTGCCGTCGAGGACGTCGACGCCGCCGATCGTCAGCTCCGGCCGCCAGCCGGTGCCGCAGTACGTGGCCCAGGTCCAGTAGGCGCCGACGAGCGCAGCCGCGAGCACCGTCAGCGCCACCCAGGGCCGCGCGATCAGGCGCTCGAGCCAGGCGATGGCCCGGCCCTGGCGCTCGCCTGGCGCCGCCCGGCTCCGGCGCACCTGGATCGCCCGCACCGCGAAGGCGATCAGGGCGAGCGCGAGCAGGGCGCCGCCCAGCACGCCCGAGTTGACCACCGGCGCGACCACCGCGGTGTAGTGGGCTCGGGCCCAGTCGACCGGGGTCATGCCGGCGTCGGCCTCGAGGTCGTCGGCGCGGCGCTGGGAGAGCTCGGCGAGCGCCGTCGCGTCGGTCGCCGCGCGCGCGGCCCCGGCGCGGTCGACGGCGCCCGGCGCGATGGCCCGCTGGCGCAGCGTCGTGGCCGCGTCGCCGGCGCGCTCGGCGGTCTCGGTGAGGCCGCTGATCGCCGCGGCGGTCTCCGGCCAGGCCACCCGGGGCCCGCCGCAGTCGTGGCCGAGGGTCCAGGACGAGGCCCTGGCGAGGCAGAGGATGTCGGGCGCCTCGGTGCCCCAGCGGGCGTCCCCGGCCGTGCTGAAGGCGGCGCTGGAGAGGCCGCTGAACAGGATCAGCCCCACCAGCGCGACCAGCAGCGGGCTCAGCGCCGTGGCCAGCGACCCGGTCACCAGACCGCGGGCGTCCAGGCGCCGCTCGGCCGGCCGGCGCCGCTCGAGCGCGAACGCGGCGGCCAGCAGCAGCAGCGCCAGGCCCAGCACCGCGAGCGCCAGCATCCAGGCGCCGCGCAGGCCGAAGGCGGAGACCCCGGCCAGCGTGTCGCCGGTCGCCACGCGCAGCGAGCCGGACTCGGCCAGCCGCCAGATGCCGGCGGCTACGGCGGCGGCGAAGATCGCCAGCGACCAGGAGGCCGGGTTGAGCAGGCGCCGCCAGCCGCCGCCGCCGTAGGTCCACCCGCCGTCGGCGATGCCGCGGCCCAGGCGCCACATCAGCCAGGCACCGCCGCCCACGGCGACGACCGCGATGAGCCAGTCCGGCAGCCCCAGCCAGCCGTCGATCATCAGCACGAAGGCGGCGGTGACGATGGCCGCCGCCAGCGTGACCGGCACCACCACGGCCGCGGCCAGCCACGAGGCGGCGTCGGCGGCGGTCCGGGCGAGCACGGCGACGTCGCGCGAGTCGACGGCCGCGGCCGCCAGCACCCCGGCCCCGCCCACGGCTGCGCCGAGCAGGACGCTCTCGGGCGTCGGGCGGTCGCCCACCGCGGCCCACAGCCCCCCGGCGAAGACGCCGGCCAGCGCCGAGCAGGCGACCGCGATGGTCCAGCCCTGCCCGAGGCCGCGCGGGCCGCGCCCGGCGCGGCGCAGCATGCCCTGGAGCGCCTCGAGGCCCACGGTCGCCAGCTGGAGGGCGAAGCCGAAGAGGCTGAGGAAGAAGGCCACCAGCCCGCGCGGGAACTGGGAGATGTCCGCCCAGCGCATCTCGACGAGGTCCACCCGGTGCCGGTCCGGGCCGCGCTGCAGGGTCAGGGCGCGGGTCTCGGCCTCGTAGCGCTCGCCGCGCCGCGGCCCAGCCGGCGGGACCTGGACGCCCAGCGTGCCGCGGGTGCCGCCGCGGTAGCCCATGGCGGCGCCGGTGAGGCCGCGCATGACGGCGCCCGCGGTCTCGCCGGCGCCCTCCTCGCCGACGCCGGGGACCAGCACGAGCGCGATGCGGCGGTCCGCCATCCCGCGAGTATCCGCGGCCCGGCGCGCGGCGGGCCATCGCCCGTTCGGGTGAGCGCCGGGCGCTCGATCGGACCCTCGCTACACTCGCTGAGGTGATCCGCGTCCTCGTCCTCGGCTCCACGGGCTCCATCGGCGTCCAGGCCCTGGAGGTCATCGACGCCGCGCCCGACATGGTCGCCTGCGGCCTGGCCTGCGGCGGCCGGCGCGACGAGATGGCCGCCCAGGCGGCGGCGCACGGCGTGGAGCACACCGCCTGCGCCGGCGGCGGCGGCACGGTCGGCCACGACCCCGGCCTCGAAGGCCTGATCGAGGCCAGCGCGCCGGACATCGTGCTGAACGCGCTGGTGGGCGCGGCGGGGCTGCGGCCGACGCTGGCCGCGATCGGGCGCGGCCTGCCGGTGGCGCTGGCGAACAAGGAGACCCTGGTCGCGGGCGGCGACCTGGTGGCTACGGCGCGCGCCCGCACCGGCGCGGCGCTCGTGCCGGTCGACTCCGAGCACTCGGCGCTCTTCCAGTTGCTCGAGGGCGTGCCGCCCGAGCGCGTGGAGGCCGGGATCCTGACCGCCTCGGGCGGCCCGTTCCGGGGACGCGGCGCGGAGGAGCTCACCGCGGTGACGCCCGCGCAGGCGCTGCGCCACCCCACCTGGACCATGGGCGCGAAGATCACGATCGACTCGGCGACCCTCATGAACAAGGGGCTGGAGCTGATCGAGGCCCACCACCTCTTCGGGCTGCCCTACCCGCGGATCGAGGTGGTCGTGCATCCCCAGTCCATGATCCACGCCATGGTCCGCCTCGACGACGGCAGCGTGCTGGCCCACTGCGGCCCGCCGGACATG
>DATLLV010000078.1:0-4487 GCA_035537655.1 Miltoncostaeaceae bacterium | reverse complement strand
GCCGCCTGCCGTTCGACGCCCCGGGGGACCAGGTCGCCGACATCGCCGTGGAGCCGGGCGGCGCGATCCTCGCGCTGAGCGCGGGCGGCGGCGCCCTGGCCGCCTGGCGCGGGCCCGCCCCGCTCGGGACGGCGGGCGCGCTCGCCCTGGCGCCCGTCGCGCTCCCCACGCCGCAGGCACTGGCGCGGAGCGGAGGGCGGCTGTCGGTCGCCGCCTCGGCCGCCGGCGCGGTGGGAGGATGGATCGGCCCCGGCGGGCTCGGCATCGCCGACATCGGGGCCGCCGGGACGGTCGACCGGGTGACGGCGCCGGGCGGGACGCTGCCGGCGCGCCGCGAGCCCCGGGTGGCCCCCGCGTCCGCGGGGAGCGCCTTCGCGGTCGCGCTCTCCCCTGCGGGCGTCCTCGCCACGAGCCGGCCGCCCGGCCGTGACTGGGCCCCCCTCGAGCGGATCTCCGCCGTCGGCGCCGTCGACGACGCCGGCGTCGCGGCGACGGACCGCGTCGCGACGGCTTTCTGGTCCCGCCGCTCGGGTGGCCGCAGCGTCGTCGAGCGGGCCGAGTCGAGGCTGGCGCCGTGAGGCTCGCGCTCGCAGCCGTGCTGATCCTGGGCGCCGCCGCGGTGCCCGCGGGCGCCGCGTGGGACGAGGCCGAACGCGCGTCGGTCGGCCCGATGGACGCGACGAGTCCCGACGTCGCCCTCAACGCGCGCGGCGACGCCGCGGCGGCCTGGGTGCGGGGCACCGGGCGGAGCCGCCAGATCGTGGTCTCGTACAAGCCCGTCGGCGGCGGCTGGAGCCGGCCCGAGGCGATCTCGCGCCGAGGCCGGCCCGCGATCGACCCGAAGGTCGCGGTGGCTCCCGACGGCCGGGTCGTCGTGGTGTGGCGCCAGGTCGCACGCAGCCGGGTCGTGCGCGTCGGGGGCGCCCGCCGCACCCAGGCCGTCTACGTCGCCCGGGCGCGCGAGCGCCCGCTCGCGGCCGAGCACTGGGAGCCGATCGTCACGCTGTCGAGCCCGCGCCAGAAGGTGGGCCGCGTCTTCCTGGGCGTGGACGGGCGCGGCCTCGCCGTGGCCGCCTGGCACTGGGGCACCGGCACGCGCCCGGCCGACCCGGGCTACGTCGGGCAGGTGCAGCTCTCCGAGCGCGTCCTGGGCGGCGCGTGGAGCGCGCCGATCCGGGCGTCCACGGCGTCGGACTGCGTGCAGGTGCGCCGACCCCGCGTCGCCGTCGGGACGGCCGGCCACGCCGCCGTCTGGTGGCAGTGCGACCTGGGCGGGGGCCGCTCGGTCGCCGCCGCGGTGGCCCGGGGGCCGGACGAGCCCTTCGGCGCCGAGGCCCGCCTGGCGATCGTCGGCGACCGCGAGATCTCGGCCGACCTCGCGATCGGCCCCGACGGGCGGGCGGTGGCCGTGAGCGCGACCGGCGAGGGGCTGCGCTGGTGGCGCGGGCCGGTGTCGGCCGCGGGGGTCGCCCTGGCGGAGCTGCCCGCGGCCGGCACCGCCGAGCGCCTGGGCCGCGGCGTCGGCTCGCCCCGGATCGCGGTGGGGTCGTCGGGCGACGCCCTGTCCGCTTGGATCGCGGCGGGCGGGGTCACCCGCGCCGCGCCGATCGCCGGCGACCTGGGGGTGGCCGCCCCGCTGACGCTGGGCCAGGACCGGACCGCCTCGCGCGTGCGGGTCGCCGTGGGCCGGGAGCGTCTGGGCGCCGTGGCGTGGCTCTCGGAGGGCCGGGTGCTGGCGGTCGCCCGCGGCGCCGACGGCAACACCAGCCCGCGCTCCGCCCTGTCGCGGCCGGGCGTTCCGTCCAACCAGCCGCCCGCGCTGGCGATGGACGAGGGCGGCAGCGCCATCGCCATGTGGTCCCGCCGGCTCGGCGGGCGCAGCGTGGTCGAGCGGGCCGGGTACCTGAGCCCCTGACGACCGGGCTTCGGCGGCCCCGCTAGGCTTCGCCGCGCGGCGCCCGGAGGCGGGCGGCCGACGTGCCAAGCCGCCCTTCACCGATTACGGTAACGGGCGTATCCTTTAGACAGAGATCGCGCGACCAGCGACGGGAGATCGCATGTCCACTGTCAAGCCGCCCGACATCGACCTCGGCCAGTACAAGTTCGGCTGGCACGACCCGGCGAACTACGTCTTCGAGCCGAAGCGCGGCCTGAACGCGGACGTGGTCCGCGAGATCTCCTTCCTGAAGTCCGAGCCGGAGTGGATGACCAAGTTCCGCCTCCGCGCTCTTGAGATCTTCGAGCGCAAGCCCCTCCCCGACTGGGGCGGCGACCTCACGGGGATCGACTTCCAGAACATCTTCTACTTCATCCGCTCCTCGGAGAAGCAGAGCACCGACTGGAACGACGTCCCCAGCGACATCAAGAACACGTTCGACCGGCTCGGCATCCCCGAGGCCGAGCAGAAGTACCTCTCCGGCGTCAGCGCCCAGTACGAGAGCGAGGTCGTCTACCACTCTCTGCGCGAGGACCTCGACAAGAGGGGCGTCATCTTCTGCGACACGGACACGGCCCTGCGCGAGCACGAGGAGATCTTCAAGGAGCACTGGGCCACGGTGATCCCGCCCGGCGACAACAAGCTCGCCGCGCTCAATTCGGCGGTCTGGTCGGGCGGCTCGTTCATCTGGGTGCCGCCGGGCGTCGAGGTGGAGATCCCGCTCCAGGCCTACTTCCGCATCAACGCGGAGAACATGGGCCAGTTCGAGCGGACCCTGATCATCTGCGAGCCGGGCTCGTTCGTGCACTACGTCGAGGGCTGCACCGCACCCGTCTACACCAGCGATTCGCTGCACTCCGCGGTGGTGGAGATCATCGTCAAGGAGGGCGCGCGCTGCCGCTACACGACCATCCAGAACTGGTCGACCAACGTCTACAACCTCGTGACCAAGCGGGCGGTGGCGCAGGAGAACGCCACCATGGAGTGGGTCGACGGCAACCTGGGCTCGAAGCTCACCATGAAGTACCCGTCCGTCTGGATGACCGGGCGCGGCGCGCACGGCGAGGTGCTGTCGGTGGCGATGGCCTCCGAGGGCATGCACCAGGACGCCGGCGCCAAGATGGTCCACGTCGCCCCCGACACCTCCTCGACGATCATCTCCAAGTCGATCTCACGCGGCGGCGGGCGCACCAGCTACCGCGGCCTCGTGCAGGTCGAGCCGGGCGCCAAGCGCGCCAAGGCGTCGGTGGTCTGCGACGCGCTGCTCCTGGACGAGGAGAGCCGCTCGGACACCTACCCCTACATGGACATCCAGGAGGAGGACTCCTCGGTCGGCCACGAGGCGACGGTGTCGAAGGTCGCCGACGACCAGATCTTCTACCTCATGAGCCGCGGGCTCTCCGAGGAGGAGGCCATGGCGATGATCGTGCGCGGCTTCATCGAGCCGATCGCCAAGGAGCTCCCGATGGAGTACGCCGTCGAGCTGAACCGGCTGATCGAGCTGCAGATGGAGGGCTCGATTGGCTAGCCCTCCCGCCTGGGCCGAGGCGGCCCGCCAGGCGGCGGACGAGAACCTGACCACCCTCCCGGCCCTCACCGGCCGCGAGGAGGTCTGGCGCTTCACCCCGCCGGGCGACCTGGCCCTGCTGGGCCCCGAGCCCGAGGCCCCGGCCGACGGCCCGCTCGTCGCCGAGCGCGCGGCCCCGGGCGAGCGCGCGGCCTTCCTCGACCTCGCCGACGGGCGCCCGGCCGAGCCGCAGCTCGGCGACCTGCCCGAGGGCGTGATCGTGGCCGAGCTGGGAGCCGCCCTCGGCGAGCACGAGGCCCTGGTGCGCGAGCGCCTCTACGGCCTGATCGGCTTCGATGACCGCCCCGGTGCGCTGAACGCGGCCCGCTGGGACGGGGGCACCTTCGTGTACGTCCCGCGGGGCGTCGAGGTGGAGCTGCCGGTCGAGGCCCTGCTCACCGCCAGCGGGGCGGCCGGACGCGTCTTCGGGCGCACCCTGGTCGTGGTGGAGGACGGCGCGCGGGCGACGGTGATCGACCGCTACGGCTCGCCGGACTTCGGCGCGCCGGTGGTCGCGTCCTCCGTGGTGGAGCTCTACGTCGGCCAGGGTGCGGAGCTGGAGCACGTCTCGGTGATCGGCTGGGGCGCCGGGGTGCGCCACCACGCCCTGCTGCGCGCCCGCGTCGACCGCGACGCCCGCGCCCGCTCGGTGGTCGTGACGCTGGGCGGCGACGTCGTGCGCGTCGAGCCGACCCTGGTCTGCGCCGGCCCGGGCTCCGACGCCCGCGCGCTCGGCCTCTACTTCGCCGGCGGCGACCAGCACTTCGAGCACCGGGTGGTCGCGCGCCACGAGGCGCCGCAGGCCTACTCGAACCTGCTCTACAAGGGCGCGATCCAGGATCGTGCCCACACGGTCTTCTACGGCAACCTGGTGGTGCCGCCGGGCGCCCCCGGCACCGACGCCTACCAGACCAACCGCAACCTCGTCCTCAACGCCGGCGCGCGCGCCGACACGATCCCGTTCCTCGAGATCGAGACCGCCGA
>DATLLV010000077.1:0-7120 GCA_035537655.1 Miltoncostaeaceae bacterium | reverse complement strand
GCATCGAGGCGGTGGACGCCTGCATGGGCGCGATCCGTCCCGCGGTGGCCGAGGCCGGCGGGCTGCTCTGCGTCACCGCCGACCACGGCAACAGCGAGGTCATGATCGAGCCCGACGGAAGCCCGAACACGGCCCACACCGTCAACCCCGTGCCGCTCTGGATCGACCGGCCCGGGCTGCCCCTGGCCGACGGCGGCGCCCTGGGCGACGTCGCGCCGACGCTCTGCGCGCTGCTGGGCTGGGACCCCGGGCCGGCGATGGACGGGCGCCCGCTGCTCTGACGCCGGCGCCGCCGAGGCGCCGTACCGGCGGGTCAGAGCATCGAAAGCTGCTGGGGGTCGCGCTCGCGCTCGGGCGCCGGGTCGGCGCTCGCGACGCGCGGGCCCCAGCGTGCCCGGTCGGTGCGGCGCACGCCGCCGAAGCGGTCGACCAGCTCCCGCACCCGGTGGCCGAGGTCGTCCCGCACCGACGCCGGGGCGTAGG
This sequence comes from Miltoncostaeaceae bacterium, assembly GCA_035537655.1. Taxonomy (GTDB): domain Bacteria; phylum Actinomycetota; class Thermoleophilia; order Miltoncostaeales; family Miltoncostaeaceae; genus DATAGF01. The sequence continues at coordinate 6,637 of DATLLV010000077.1, read as the reverse complement.
CGCCGCGGTAGCGCCGGCGCGTCGGCTCGAGGAGCTCCGGGCGCGCGCCCGCGAGCCAGCCGAGGTAGTGCTCGCGCAGCGGCCCGCGCAGGTGCAGGGCGATGGGCGAGACGACCGTCGCCCCGGCGTCGATGGCCGCGCGCACGACCTCCTCGAGCTGGCGGTCGGCGTCGGAGATCCCCGGCAGCACCGGCGCCACGAGCACGCCGCAGGGCACGCCGGCCCCGTTCAGCCGCGCGACGGTCTCCATCCGGCGGCGCGGGCTGGGCGTGTGGGGCTCGGTCGCGCGCCAGACGTCCGCGTCGAGGCAGCCGATCGACAGCGCGGTCTCGACCCCCGTGCGCCGCACGGCCTCGGCGAGCAGGTCGGCGTCACGGGCGATCAGCGTCGACTTGGTGAGGATCGAGAAGGGGTTGGGGGCGTCGGCGAGCACCTCGACGATGCCGCGCGTCAGCCGGTAGCGGCCCTCGGCCGGCTGGTAGGGGTCGGTGTTGGTCCCCATCGCGATGCTCTCGCCGGCCCATCGCGGCGAGCGCAGCTCGGCCCGCAGCCGCTCGACCGCGTTGACCTTGACCACGATGCGGCGGTCGAAGTCGTCGCCGATCCCGAGCCCGAGGTACTCGTGAGTCGGGCGGGCGAAGCAGTAGACGCAGCCGTGGCTGCAGCCGCGGTAGGCGTTGATCGTCCAGCGGAAGGGCATCCGCGAGCTCGACGGCACCTCGTTGATGATCCGGCCCGCCCGCACGTGCAGCAGCTCGAGCCCCGCGAGCTCGCCCCGGCCGGGGTGGCGCTCCGCGTCGCCGAGCAGGTCCGGCCGGCCGCCGTCGTCGTCGGCGAGGCGCCAGCGCAGCTGCTCGCGTCCGCCGCTGGGTGCCGCGCGTCCCATCGCAGCATCCTAGGCGAACGTGTGTTCGATCGCTAGCCGGGGTGCTCGGCGGCCCGGTCGATCGCGTCCTGCACGCAGGCCATGACGGCGTCGGGCGTCGCGTCGCCGGGGACGCCGCGCTGCCCGTACTGCGAGCCCCAGAGGGCGAGGACCGCGCCGGAGGCCTCGGCCAGCTCGCGAGCGCGGTGGTGTCCGCCGTACTCGACGAACTTCGCCTTGCGCCCGGTCTGCCAGCGCCAGATGGTGTCGCCGTCGGCCTCGTGGATGATCGCGTAGCGCTTCTCGGTCATGGCCCCTCCGGTTGACCGCCCGATCATGATGGATCCATGGACCCGTTGACGCGCATGGCCGTCTCGGCGACCGCGCACTGCCTCACCGGTTGCGCGATCGGCGAGGTGCTCGGGATGGTGCTGGGCACGGCCTTCGGCTGGGGGAACGGGGCGACGATCGCCGCGGCGGTCGTCCTCGCCTTCGCCTTCGGCTACGCCCTGACGATGTTGCCGCTGCTGCGCTCGGGCATGGCCCTCGGCGCCGCCGCCGGCGTCGCGCTGGCCTCGGACACGGTCTCGATCGTGATCATGGAGATCGTCGACAACGCGGTCATGGTGGCCATCCCGGGGGCCATGGACGCGGGGCTCGACAGCCCCCGCTTCTGGGGCGCGCTCGCCTTCGCGCTGGCGGTGGCCTTCGCCGCCGCGGTGCCGGTCAACCGCTGGCTGATCGCCCGCGGTCGCGGCCACGCGGTGGCCCACCGCCACGGCCTCCACGGCTGATCGCGACGCGGCCGACGTAGTCGCCGCCCTCCTCGCGGCAGAGCTCCAGGAGGTCGTTGCCGCTCGAGTGGCACCAGGCCGGGAGGTCGACCTCGATCAGGGGGTCGTCGGCGAGGAGCTCGATCACCTCGCCCGGCGCGGCACGACGGGCGGCGCGGTCGATGAGGTGGATCGGCACCGGGCACCAGGTGCCGAGCGCGTCCACCACCCGCGCCGGCGCCGCCCTCACGGCGCCAGCGGGCTCATCGCCCGCAGCGACGCCACCGACTCGGCGAAGGCCGCGACCGCCTCGTCGACCTCGGCCTCGGTGGTCGTCCAGCGCAGGGTCAGGAGGATCGCCGAGTGGGTCCACGGCGGCTCCAGCCCGATCGCCTCCAGCACCGGCGCCGCCTTGCCGCCGTGGGCGGTGCAGGCTGAGCCGGGGGAGACCGCCACGCCGCGGGCGGCCAGCGCCAGCGCCAGGGTCTCGCCCTCGACCCACCCCGCCGACACCTGGACGTGGCCGGGGATGCGCCCCTCGCGCGGGCCGTTCAGGCGCACGTCCGGTACCGCCAGCAGCCCGGCGGTCAGGCGCTCGGCCAGGGCGGCCATGCGCGCCGCCCGGCCGGCCATCTCGGCCCGGGCGAGCTCGGCCGCGGCGCCCAGCGCGGCGATCGCCGGCAGCGCCTCGGGCCCGGCGCGCTTGCCGCCCTCCTCGATGCCGCCCTCGATCAGGGGGTGCAGCCGGGCGCCGGAGCGGACCACCAGGGCCCCGGCCCACGCCGGCGCGCCCAGGGCCGGGCCGCCGACCACCAGCGCGTCGGCGTCCATCGCCGCCATGTCCACGGGCAGCAGGCCGGCCGTCTCGCCGGCGTCGACGGCGATCCGCGCGCCCGGGCCGGCGCCCCGCGCCGCGGCGGCGAGCGCGGGGACGTCCTGCACCGTCCCGATGTCCGGCTGGCCGTGCACGAGCGCCACCAGCGCCGTGTCGTCGCGCAGGCGGGCCGCCAGGTCGCCCGCGCCGACCCGGCCCTCGCCGTCGACCGGCACGACGTCGAGCTCGGCCTCGTCGCGAGCCGCCGTCCGGCAGGCCGCCAGGGTGGCGGGGTGCTCCACCGCGCTCGCCACCAGGTGGCGCCCCGTTCGCCGGTTCCCCCGCAGCAGCCCCTTCACGCCGAGGTTGCGCGCCTCGACGGCGCCCGCGGTGAAGATCACGCCCTCCTCGTCGGCGCCCACCAGCTCGGCCACCTGGCGGCGGGCCCGCTCCAGCGCCTCCGCCGGCCGGCGACCCCGGTCGTGGAGGCTCGAGGGGCTGCCGAACTCGTCCGCCACGAACGGCAGCATCGCCTCCCGCACGCGCGGGTCGAGCGGCGTGGCCGCCGCGTGATCCAGGTAGGCGGCCACCCTCAGCGGCCCTCGGCCAGCCGGTGCGCGAGCAGCGAGGGGAGGCCGGCCTCGAGGATCGCGTTCTGCGCCGCGGCCACGTCGTACGGCGTGCGCCGGAACTCGATCTCGTCCGCCTCGGCGTCGTAGATCGCCCAGGCGGCGCGGGCGTCGTGGTCGCGGGGCTGGCCCACGGAGCCGGGGTTGACCAGCCAGCGCCCCTCCTCCAGCGTCAGGCGCCCGCCGGCCGGCACGCCGACGGTCTCCACCGCGCCCTCGGTGGTGAGCCGCCAGGCCGAGGGGACGTGGGTGTGGCCGATCAGCGTCAGGTGCACCCGCCGGTCCTCCAGCGCCGCCCGCGCCTGGCTGACCTCGGTGACGTACTCCCACACCGGGTCGCGCGGGCTCGCGTGGTAGAGCGGCACCGTGTCGTCCGGGTCGAGCGGGACCAGCCGCTCGAGCTTGGCGGCGCCCGCGCGCCCGATCGCCTCGCGCGTCCAGGCCAGGGCCGCACGCGCCCAGGGGGCGAACATCTCCAGCGGCACCTTGCCGGCGGCGCCGAGGTCGTGGTTGCCCCCGATGCAGCGGTCGGCGCCGCCGATCGCGGTGTGCAGGCAGTGCGAGGGGTCGGCGCCGTAGCCCACGAGGTCGCCGAGGCACCACCACCTGGCGGCGCCGGCCTCGCGGGCGGCGCGCAGGACGGCGTCGAGGGCCTGGCGGTTCCCGTGGATGTCGCTCAGGATGGCGACCGGCGGCGTGACGGCCTCCCGGGACGGCGGATGGGTCGCCGCTACGATAGTCCCGTGCGGCGACGGCGGCAGAGGGGCCTGGCCGGGCCTCCGCGCGGGTCGTCGCGCCGTGCGGCGGGGCTCGCGGCGGCGGCGGTCGTCGGCGCCGGCGGCATCGTGGCGCTGCTGCGCTGGAGGCTCTGGAGCGCGGGCGTCCCGGACGTGGACGCCGCCCGCCTGGCGGACTGGTTCGACCCGGCCGAGCTCGCCCGCAACCGCGACTACCGCCGCGGCGTCTGGACGATGGCCGCCATCGGCGCGCCCCTCGGCGCCGCCACCGCGATCGGCGTCGTCCTGCTGGGCCCGCGCTGGCGGCCGGGCCTGGTGCGCGCGGCCCGGGCGCGGCCGTGGCGCGCGGGCATCCTCTTCGGCGCCGGCCTGGCGGTCGCCACGACGGCGGTCGCGCTGCCGCTGTCGATCGCCCGCTACGCCTGGGGACGCGACTACGGGATCGTCACCCAGAGCGTCCCGGGATGGTTGCTTGATCTCGCAAAGGGCTTGGGGCTGCAGATCGTCATCGCCGGCGCGATCGGGTGCGGCGTGGCGGTCGCGATCGCACGGGCGCCACGTTGGTGGTGGGCGATCCTCGCCGCCGGCGCCGGGGCGCTGGTCTACGCGGTGTCGTTGCTCTCCCCGCTGGTCTTCGAGCCGCTGTTCCAGCGCACCGAGCCGCTGCGCGACCCGGCGCTGAGCGCCCAGATCCTCGCGCTGGCGCGCAGGGCGGGCGTGCAGGCCGACGACGTGAAGGTCAACGACGCCAGCGCGCGGACGACCGCGGCCAACGCCTACGTCTCGGGGCTCGGCGGCAGCCGCCACATCGTCCTCTTCGACACCCTGCTACGCGACTTCCCCCGCGACCAGGTGCGCATGGTCGTCGCCCACGAGCTCGCCCACGTCGAGCGGCGGCACGTGCTGAAGGGCTCGACCTGGGGCGCCGCGCTGGCGGTCCCGGCGGCGCTCCTGGTCTTCGCGGTGGTCGGCTGGCGCACCGGCTTCGACCCCGCGGAGAGGGGGCCGGCGGGCACCGAGCTGGTGGTCCGGCGGCTGGCGATCGCGGCGGCGTCGGTGGCGGTGATCGGCGTGCTCAGCGCGCCCCTGACCAACTGGGTCAGCCGCGCCTACGAGAGCGAGGCCGACTGGCGCGGCCTGGCGCTCGCCGGCGACCCCGGCGCCGACATCGCGCTGCAGCAGGGGCTGGTCGAGCGCAGCCTCGGCGTCCCCGACACGCCCGAGGCCGTGCAGGTCTGGTTCGGCACCCACCCCACGGCGCTCCAGCGCATCGCCCTCGCCCTGCGCGCCCGCGACGAGGGCGGCTGACCTGGGACGGCGGGCGCCCCGGCTGCAGATCGCCGCAGTCGGCCGGCTTCGGTCGCCCCACGACGGGCCCGGGCGGCTCTATGAGGAGCGCATCGATCGGCTCGCCGGCCTGCGGGTGGACGAGGTGGCGGCCGAGCCGGTGCAGCGGGGCGAGGAGCGGGCGCGCGAGCGCGAGGCCGAGCGCCTGCGTGCGCGGCTCCTGCCGCGCGCCTACCGGGTGGCGCTCGACCCGGGGGGGCGGGCGCCGGCCTCGAGCGCGCGCTTCGCCGACTGGCTGGAGCGGCGCCTCGAGGAGCCGCGGCCGGTGGCCTTCCTGCTCGGCGGCGCCGTCGGGCTGGCGCCCGCGCTGGTCGCCGAGAGCGAGGACCGGCTGTCGCTGGGCCCGCTGACCCTGCCGCACCAGCTCGCGCGGGTGGTGCTGGCCGAGCAGCTCTACCGGGCGCTGACGATCGCGGCGGGCCACCCGTACGCGCACTAAGCTCCCCCGGCCGTGAGCGACCAGACCCCTCTCGCGCCGGTCCGCGACGCGCTCGCCGCCGCGGCCGAGGCCGTGACGGGGACGGCGCCGCCGGCCGTCCCGCTGGCGCCGCCCGCCCAGGGGCACGAGGGCGACCTCGCCAGCCCGGTCGCGATGACGCTGGCCAAGGCCACCCGCCGGCCGCCGCGCGAGATCGCGGAGGACATCGCCGCCGCCCTGGCCGAGCGGCCGGGGGCGGACGCGTGGCTCGCGGGCGTCGAGGTGGCCGGCCCCGGCTTCCTCAACATCACCCTCGCGCCGCGGTGGTTCGCCGGGGCCGCGCGCGCGGTGGTCGCGGCGGGTGCGGGCTACGGTGCCGGGGCGGCGGCGGCGCCCCAGGACGCGATGCTGGAGTTCGTCTCGGCGAACCCCACCGGCCCCCTGCACGTCGGCCACGCCCGGCAGGCGGCCTACGGCGACTCGCTCGGCCGAATCATGGCGTTCGCGGGCCACCGGGTAACGCGCGAGTACTACGTCAACGACTTCGGCCGCCAGATGCGGCTCTTCGGTGCCTCGGTGGCCGCCCGCTACGGGCAGCTCGCCGGGCGCGCGACCGCGGTGCCGGAGGACGGCTACAACGGCGACTACGTGGTCCCGATCGCCGAGGCCGTCCGCGAGTAGGTCGGCGATCGCTACGCCGACGAGGCCGGCGCGCCCTCGCCCGAGGCCCTCGACCTCTTCACCCTCCGCGGCGAGGAGCAGATGCTCGCCGCAATCCGGCGGGACCTCGAGCGCTTCCGCGTGCGCTTCGACCGCTTCTTCAGCGAGCGCACCCTGCACGAGGCGGGGCGCGTCGCGGCGGGCATCGCCGCCCTCGAGGCCGCGGGCGACGCCTACCGGTCCGAGGGGGCGTTCTGGTTCCGCACCTCGGACTACGGGGACGAGAAGGACCGCGTGCTGGTGCGCGGCGACGGCGAGACGACCTACCTCGCCGCCGACGTCGCCTACCACCTCGACAAGGCCTCGCGCGGCCACGGGCGCCTGATCGACGTGC
>DATLLV010000076.1:0-6300 GCA_035537655.1 Miltoncostaeaceae bacterium | reverse complement strand
CCTAGTTCGGCCCCATGAACTTGGCGATCTCGCGCTCGTTCTGGTCGGGGTCGGTCTGGACCACGTACGAGACGCCGCCGATGTCGAGGATGCTGCCCGACAGCAGGATGCGGTCGCCGGGCTTCTGGTCGAGCTTCGCCTGCAGCCAGCCCATCTTGATCATGTCGACGGTGCCGATGTCGGTCTGCAGGGCCCGCACCACGCCGGCGCCGCGCCAGGGGGCGCGCCAGATGTTCCCCGGCGACAGCACCTCCCCCTTCATGGCGGCCACGACCGCCTGCTGGCGCAGCGCACGGCCGAAGTCGCCGCCGCAGTCGCCCTGGCGGGCGCGGGCGTACTCGAGCGCCTGGGCGCCGTCCAGGTCGAGGTCCCCCTTCGGGAAGCTGACGGTGCGGCCGCCCGGGTAGGGGCAGTCCTCCAGCGCCGTGGGGTTGTTGACCGTCACGCCGCCCACCGAGTCGACCATCTTCGGGAAGCCGTTGAACTTGATGACGATGATGTGGTTGATCGGGACGCCGGTCAGCCGCTTGACGGCCTTGATGGCGCCGGCCTGGCCGCCGAAGAAGAACGAGGCGTTGATCTTCTGGGTGCCCTGCCCGGGCAGCTCGACCCGGTAGTCGCGCGGGATCGAGAGGTACTTGATGCGGCTCTCGTCCGGGTCGGTCCGCATCACCAGGAGGGTGTCGGCGCGGCTGCGCGTCTGGCCCTTGCGGGCGTCCACGCCGATGATCAGGGTGTTCGTCGGGGTCCCGAGGAGGCCGCCGGTGGGCTGGTCCAGGGCGGCGCGGGCCGAGGGCGTGATCTTCTCGTTCGAGTCGTGGACGGCGCCGTTGATCGCCATGTAGCCGAAGCCGGCCCACGCGAAGACCCCGATCAGCAGCAGGATCGCGACGCGCCAGGCCCAGCCGCCGGGCCCCAGGCCGCGCAGCGACCACCAGGGCCGGCCCTCGCGCTGCGCCGCCCGCCGCCGCCGGCGGTCCTCGCGGCTGGGGCGCTGCGCCGGCAGCGGGCGGGGGTCCGCCGCGCCCGGGCCCCCGCCGCCGCGGCCGGAGGGCGGCGCGCCGTCGCCGCCCTCGCGCTCGCGGAGCGCGCGGAGCTCGTCCATGCCGCCGCCGGGGGCGCCCTCACGGCTCCGGCTGCGGTAGCGCCGGTAGGGCTTCGTCGTCCGCGACATCGGCGGGCAATGGTAGCGTCAGCTCCGGCGACCCCCGTTATCAGTCGGCAAGGCGCGCATGACCGGCCAGGGCTCCCTCGCGGTGGTGGGAACGCCGATCGGCAACCTGGCCGATCTGTCGCCGCGCGCGGCGGACGCGCTGCGCGACGCGGACCTGGTGGCCTGCGAGGACACGCGCCGGACGGCGGTGCTGCTGCGCCACGCCGGGTCGGAGGCGCCGATGCTGGCCCTCCACCAGCACAACGAGGCCGGCCGGGCGGCCGACCTGGTGGCGCGGATGCGCGACGGCGCCCGCGTGGCCCTGGTCTCGGACGCCGGCATGCCCCTGGTCAGCGACCCGGGCGCGCGGCTGGTGCGGGCGGCGCTCGACGCCGGGCTGCCGGTCAGCGTGGTGCCCGGCCCGAGCGCCGTCACGGCGGCGCTGGCGGCGTCGGGCCTGGCGGGGGAGGGCGGATTCGTGTTCCTCGGCTTCGCGCCGCGCCGCCCGGCCGAGCGGCGCCGCCTGGCCGAGCGCCTGGCCGGCCTCGACGTCCCCGCGGTGGCCTTCGAGAGCCCGCGCCGGCTGCCCGCGCTGCTGGCCGAGCTCGCCGCGGCCCTCCCGGACCGCCAGGTCGCCGTCTGCCGCGAGCTGACGAAGGTGCACGAGGAGGTCGTGCGCGGCACGGCGGCCGAGGTCGCGGAGCGCTTCGCCGAGGCGCCGCGCGGCGAGGTCGCGGTCGTCGTCGGCGCGGCCCCGGCAGCCGCCGCGCCCGACGATGCGCGGCTGGACGAGGTGCTGGCCCTGCTGCGCGATGCCGGCCTGGGGTCCGGGCGGGCGGCCGACGTGGCCGCGGCCCTGGGGGTGGCCTCGCGGAACGCCGCCTACCGCCGGGCCCTCGGGGGCGGCGCGGGCGCGCCTCACTAGACTCAATGGGGTGCCCGAGACCTTCTTCATCACGACGCCGATCTACTACGTCAACGCCGAGCCCCACATCGGCCACGCGTACACCACGATCATGGCCGACCTGGTCGCGCGCCATCACCGCCAGCGGGGCGAGGACGTCTTCTTCCTCACCGGCACCGACGAGCACAGCTCGAACGTGGTGCGCCTCGCGGCCGAGGCCGGCCGCACGCCGCGCGAGCACGCCGACCTGAACGCCGAGCGCTTCCGCGAGCTGGGGCGGGTGGTGGGCGCGACGACGGACTTCTTCATCCGCACCACCGACCGCGAGCACGTCGAGGGCGTGCAGCGCGTCATGGAGCGCCTGCGCGAGTCGGGCGACATCTACCGCGGCGCCTACGCCGGCTGGTACTGCACCTCGTGCGAGCGCTTCTACCTCGACAGCGAGCTGCTCGAGGGCCACGTCTGCCCGATCCACAACCGGCCGGTGGACTGGGTCGAGGAGGAGAACTGGTTCTTCCGCCTCTCGGCCTACAGCGACCGCTTGCTGGCCCGCTACGACGAGGACCCCGGCTGGGTGCTGCCGGCCGCCCGGCGCAACGAGGCCCGCCGGATGATCGAGGACGGCCTGGAGGACCTCTCGATCTCGCGGGCCGGCGTCGACTGGGGCGTGCGCGTGCCCTGGGACCCTGACCAGACCGTCTACGTCTGGGTGGACGCCCTCTTCAACTACTACACGGCCCTCGAGTACGCGCGGCCCGGCGAGGACCTGGTGGCCCGCTTCTGGCCGCCGACCCTGCAGGTGATGGCCAAGGACATCCTCAAGTTCCACGCCGTCATCTGGCCCGCGCTGCTGATGGCCGCGCGCCTGGAGCTGCCTCGGCGGCTGATGATCCACGGCTACGTCCTCAAGGGCGGCGAGAAGATGAGCAAGACCACCGGCAACGTGGTCGACCCCTTCCCCTTCATCGGGGAGTACGGGATCGACGCGCTGCGCTACTACCTCGCCCGCGAGGTGCGCTTCGGCGAGGACGGCACGTTCACCGCCGAGGGCTTCGAGGCGCGCTACTCGCAGGAGCTCGGCAACGAGCTCGGCAACCTCCTGAACCGCGTCGTCAGCATGATCGGCCGCTACCGCGACGGCGTCGTGCCGACCGACCCGGGTGCCGACGGCGAGCTCGCCGGCGAGGTGGCGGCGACCGTCGAGGCGACCCTCGCCGGTTACGACCGGCTCGACATCTCGCGCGCGCTCGAGGACCAGTGGCGCCTGGTGCAGCGCCTCAACCGGCTGGTCGAGCAGCGCGCCCCGTGGACCCTCGCCAAGGACCCGGCCCGCGCCGGCGAGCTCGACCAGACGCTGTTCAGCCTGGCCGAGGGCCTGCGCGCCGCCGCCATCCTGCTGTGGCCCGTCATCCCCGGGTCGGCCGAGCGGATCCTCGCCTCGCTCGGCCAGGACGCCGCCGACGTCGCCATCGCGCGCGCGGCGTGGGGCGCGGGTCGCGCGGGCGCGCGGGTCGCGCCGACGGGCCCGCTCTTCCCCCGCATCGAGGAGAAGGTGGCGTAGTCGACACCCACGCCCACCTCGACTCCTGCGACGCGGACCCCGCGACGCTGGTGGCCGAGGCGCGTGCGGCGGGGGTCGAGCGCATCGTGACCATCGGGGTGGGGCGGGAGTCGTCGGAGCGCGCCATCGCGCTCTGCGAGGCACTCCCCGAGCTGCGCGCCGCCGTCGGCGTCGTGGGGGTGGACGCCGACGACTTCACGGCGGCCGACGAGGCCTGGATCCGCGACCTCGCCGCGCACCCGGCGGTGGTCGCGATCGGCGAGTGCGGCCTGGACTTCCACTACGACAACTCCGCGCGGCCGGCCCAGCGGCGCGCCTTCTCGGCCCAGATCGGCCTCGCCCGCGAGGCCGGCCTGCCGCTGGTGATCCACACCCGCGACGCGGCCGACGAGACCCTCGCCGTCCTCGCGGCCGAGGCCGACGGCCACCCGGTCGTCCTCCATTGCTTCTCCATGCCCGAGCGCCTGGAAGAGGCGGCCGAGCGCGGCTACCTGCTCAGCTTCGCCGGCCAGGTCACCTACCCGAAGGCGGGCGACCTCCAGCGCGCCGCCGCCGCGGCCCCGGACGACCTCGTCCTCGTCGAGACCGACAGCCCCTACCTCGCCCCCGTCCCCCGGCGCGGCCGGCCCAACCGGCCCGCCAACGTCGCCCACACGCTGCGGTTCGTCGCCGGCCTGCGCGGCGTCTCCGAGGAGGCCCTCGACGGGCTCACCACCCGCAACGCCGCCCGCGTCTTCGCCTGGTGAACCGGCCGTGCCGGACGGCGGCCGCGTGCGCGTCATGCGGCTGCTCGAGGCCCACGGCCTGCGGCCGGACACCGACCTGGGCCAGCACTTCCTGCTCGACGAGAACCTCGCCGACCTGGCGGTCCGCGAGGGCGGCGTCGGCCCCGAGGACGTCGCCTACGAGGTCGGCGCCGGCCTCGGCGTGCTGACGGCGGCGCTGGCGCGCGAGGCCCGCGCCGTGCACGCGGTCGAGATCGACCGGCGCCTGGAGCCCGCCCTCGCCGAGGTCGTTGCTCGCACACGCAACGTCCAGGTCCACTGGGGCGACGCCATGCGCCTGCCCGTGGAGGAGCTCGACCCGCCGCCGACGGTCATGGTCGCCAACCTGCCCTACGCGATCGCCACCCCCGTCGTGCTCGAGAGCCTCTGGCGCCTGCCGGACGTCTCCCGCTGGTGCGTGATGGTGCAGCGTGAGGTCGCCGACCGCTGGCTCGCCGAGCCCGGCGGCCGTCTCTACGGGGCGCCCTCGGTGCTGCTGCTGCTGGCCGCCGAGCCCACCTTCCGGCGCGCCGTGGGCCGCGAGGTCTTCACCCCGCGCCCGCGCGTCGACTCCTCGCTGGTGGCGCTGCGCCGCACCGGGCCCGGGCCGTCGCCGGCCGTGCGGTCGCTCGTGCGTGCGGCCTTCGCCTCGCGGCGCAAGACGCTCGTCAACTCCCTGGCCGCGGCCGGCGCCGCCAAGGCCGCCGTCGCCGAGGCCCTGGAGCGCCTCGCGCTGCCGCCCGCCGCGCGCCCGGAGCAGCTCCCACCGGCCGCGTTCCCGGCCCTGGCGGAGGCGCTCGCCTGGCCGGGCTGACCCTGGAGGCGCCGGCCAAGGTCAACCTCCTGCTGCTGGTCGGGCCGCCCCGCGGGGACGGCTATCACCCGCTGCGGTCGCTGATGGTCGCCCTCGACGGGCTCGCCGACGCCGTCACCGTGACCCCGGCGCAGGAGCGGCGCGTGAGCTGCCCGGGCATCGCCGGCCCGGCCATCGACGGCCCCGCCAACCTCGCCTGGCGGGCGCTCGACGAGCTGGAGCGCGAGGCCGGGCGGCGGCTGCCCTGCGAGGTGGTCATCGAAAAGCGCATCCCCGTCCGGGCCGGCCTGGGCGGCGGCTCCAGCGACGCCGCCGCCGTCCTGCTGGCGGCCGAGCGCGTCCACGCCGTCGGCCTCGGGCCCGGCCGACTGGAGCGCGTCGCCGCCCGGGTGGGCTCGGACGTGCCCTTCTTCGTCCGGGGCGGCGCCCAGTGGGCCGAGGGCCGCGGCGAGCGGCTCGGGCCGGCCGACGTCGCGCCCTTCGCGGCGGTGCTCGCCAAGCCCGCGCTCGGCCTGTCCACCGCCGCCGTCTACCGCGCCTTCGACCGCATGCCCGCCCCGCCGCCCCCGCCACCGGAGATCGTTGCCGAGCCAAGCAACCGCCTGGCGTACGGCGACCTTGTTGCGTGTGCACGCAACGACCTGTGGGGGGCGGCGTTCGCGCTGGCCCCGGCGCTGGGGGCGACCGCCCGCGCCCTGGCGGCGGCGGGCGCCGACGCCGTCCTGCTGTGCGGCAGCGGGTCGTGCGTGGCGGGGCTGTTCCCGGACCGGTGGCGGGCCGACGCCGCGGCGGGCGGGCTGGCGGGCGAGGGGTTCCGCGCCGCGGTGACCGGGCCGGCGGCCCCGCGCGGCCTCAGCGCCTGATGGTGATCCCGGCGGCCTCGCGGTCGAAGGTGTCCGGGGTGACGCCCTGCTCGCGCAGGGGGACCTTCTGGACCCGCTCGGTGGGGGTCTTGGGGAGCCTGTCGACGAAGCGGATGTAGCGCGGGACCATGAAGTAGGGCATGCGCTCCGCGAGCCAGAGGGTGAGGGCGGCGGGGTCCGGGGCGGTGCCGGAGGGCACGCAGACGATGAGGATCTCGTCCTCGCTCGAGGCGCCCTCGCC
>DATLLV010000075.1:0-19238 GCA_035537655.1 Miltoncostaeaceae bacterium | reverse complement strand
GATCCGGCTCTACCAGCGCGCCATCTCCCCGCTGATGGGCCGGCACTGCAAGTACCACCCGACGTGCTCGGCCTACGCCGCGCAGGCGATCCGCGAGTTCGGCCCTGCGCGCGGCCTCGTGCTGGCGGGGTGGCGGCTGCTGCGCTGCAACCCGTGGAGCCACGGGGGCGTGGACTACCCGCGCGACCAGCGGGTCTTCCGGGCGTGAACCCCCTCGAGCTCCTCGAGGATCCGCTTCGCGCGCTCCTCGACTTCCTCCACGAGAACGCCGACCTCACCTACGGGTGGTCGATCGTCGTCCTCACGGTGATCGTGCGGCTGTGCCTGCTGCCGCTGGTGATCAAGCAGTACTCCTCGATGCGGCGCATGCAGATGTACGCGCCCCAGATGAAGGAGCTGCAGCAGAAGTACAAGGGCAACCGGACGAAGCTCAACGAAGAGCTCATGAAGTTCTACAAGGAGAACGAGATCAACCCGTTCTCCTCGTGCCTGCCGCTGGTCGCCCAGCTGCCGGTCTTCATCGCCCTCTACTACGTGCTGAAGGAGTTCGCGAAGGACGCGACCGTCAGCGGCGGCGACGTCTCCTTCATGTGGATCATCTCGGACATCCGCCTCGAGCTGACCGAGATCGGCTGGGGCGCGTTCGTGATGGTGGCGATCTACGGCCTCTCCCAGCTGCTGTCGACCGAGCTCTCGGCGACGCCGAACATGCCCCAGTCGCAGCGGCGCATCATGCGCGCGCTGCCGTTGGTGATCGTGATCTTCGTCTTCCAGTTCCCGGTGCCGGCCGGCCTGGTCCTCTACTGGATGACGACCAACCTCTGGACCTGCGGCCAGCAGCTGGTCATGCGACATCGCATCGGCCTGCACCTGGCCGACCCGGATGAGGTCGAGGCGGTGGCGAAGAAGGGCTCGCGCACGCCCGCCCCTGAGCCGGCGACCGCCGCGGCGGCGGTCGCGACGGACGGCGACGCCGGCGCCGGCGAGGAGGCTGCGCGGCCGCGTCCCACCCCGCGCAAGCGGCGAAGGCGCTCCGCCGAGGCGGCGGCGAACGGGTCGGGCGCGGCGGAGGCGACCGAGGCCGAGGGGGTTCCGGAGCCGGAGGCCGAGGCGGCGGAGGTGCAGGAGGCCCCGGAGCCCGTCGAGGCCCCGGCCGAGCCCGACGCCGAGGCGATTCCGGAGCCCGACGCGGAGGCGGTCCCCGCTGCCGAGGACGAGGCGGCGGAACCGCCCGCGGCGGAGGAGCCCGCGACCGCCGGGGGCGACGACGGGGCCGGCGAGGGGGACCGCCCGGTCGAGAAGACCGGCGCCCGGTCCGGCTCCGGCGGGTCGGGCGGAAGCGGCGGCCAGCGCCGGCGCCAGCCGCGGGCGCGCGGCACGGCCAAGGGCTCGCGTCCGGCGCAGTCGCAGTCGCGCTCGCGGAAGCGGAAGCGGTGACGGCGCCCCCCGAGGACCCCGGCGCCCGCGCGGCCGCCGAGGCCGTGGCGGCCGTCGTGCGCGGGATGGGCCTGGGGGCCGACGTGACCGTGAGCCGCGGCGACGCGGAGACCGACCTGCGGATCACCGTCGAGGGCGAGGGCGCCTCGGCGCTGGTCGGGCGGGACGGCGAGACGATCGACGCCCTCCAGTACCTGCTCGCGCAGATCGCCAGCCGCGCCGACGGCGGCGAGCGGCGGCGGGTGGCGCTGGATGCCGACGGCTACCGTGCCCGCCGCGCCGCGGCGCTGGAGGAGCTCGCCGAGCGGGCGGCCCGCGAGGCGGTCGAGTACGGCGAGGAGATCGAGCTCGACGTCATGACGCCGCACGACCGCCGCATCGTCCACATGGCCCTGAAGGACCGCACCGACGTCGTCACCCGCAGCGAGGGCGACGAGGGGCGCCGCCGCATCATCGTCGAGCCGGCCGAGGCCTAGACCGCCGCATGACCGGGGCGGTTTCACGTGAAACCGGGCCGTCCGAGCGTCTGGCCGCCCGCGCCGCCGCGCTGGGCGTCCCCCTGGCCGGCGACGCGCCGGCGCGGTTGATCGCCCTGCTCGACCGGATCGGCCTGGAGCCGCAGAACCTCACCGCCATCGAGGGGGTCGACGAGGGCATCGACCGCCACCTGCTGGACAGCCTGGTCGCGCTGGGCCACCCGGCGCTGGCCGGCGCCGGGGCGGTCGTGGACGTCGGCAGCGGCGCCGGTTTCCCGGGGCTCGCGGTGGCCGTGGCCCGGCCCGGCCTGGATGTCACGTTGGTCGAGAGCGAGCGGCGGAAGGCCGACTGGCTCCGCCGCGCGTCCGCCGACGTCCCTAATGTCCGGGTCGTGGCGGACCGCTCGGAGCACCTCGCGGCGCGCGAGCGGGAGGCCTTTCCCCTCGCCCTCGCCAGGGCCGTCGGCCCGGCGCCGGTCGCCCTGGAGCTGACGGCCCCGCTCGTGGCGGTGGGCGGCGGGGTGCTGCTCTGGCGCGGCGAAGGCGCCACGGCGGCGGAGGAGGCCGACGCGGCCCGGGCGGCCGAGCTGCTCGGGCTCGCGCCCGCGGAGCCCGTGGCGGTGCGGCCCTTCCCGGGGGCGCGCCGCCGCCTGCAGCTGTTCCGGAAGGTCGCGCCGACGCCGGAGCGCTACCCCAGGCGCGCGGGGCGCGCGGCCACGCGCCCGCTCGACGCCGGGAGCCGCCGGTGATCTACGCGGTGGCCAACCAGAAGGGCGGCGTCGGCAAGACGACGACCGCGGTGAACCTGGCGGCCTGCCTCGCGGAGGCCGGGGCGTCGGTGCTGCTGGTCGACGTCGACCCGCAGGCCAACGCCACCGGGGGACTCGGGGTCTCGGGACGCGACCGCCCGACCACGGCCGACGTGCTGCTCGACGGGCTGCCGGTCGAGGACGCCGTGGTGTCGACGGCCGTGCCCAACCTCGACGTCGTCCCCTCGTCGCCCGACCTCGCCGGCGCCGCCGTCGAGCTGCCGGGGCGGGACCGGCGCGAGCGCCTGCTGGCCGACGCCCTGGCCCCCGCGCGGGCGCGCTACGCGTACGTCTTCCTCGACTGCCCGCCGTCCCTCGACCTGCTCACGGTCAACGCCCTCGCCGCCGCGGACCGGCTGATCGTGCCGGTGCAGTGCGAGTACTATGCGCTCGAGGGGCT
This sequence comes from Miltoncostaeaceae bacterium, assembly GCA_035537655.1. Taxonomy (GTDB): domain Bacteria; phylum Actinomycetota; class Thermoleophilia; order Miltoncostaeales; family Miltoncostaeaceae; genus DATAGF01. Next base: position 16,116 of record DATLLV010000075.1, on the reverse strand, counting down.
GTCCCGGCTGATGGAGACCGTCTCCGCCATCCAGGAGACGATCAACCCCGGCCTCCGCGTCACGGGGATGCTGATGACCATGCACGACGCGCGCACCCGCGTCAGCGGCGACGTCATCGGCGAGGTGCGGCGCCACTTCCCGGAGCTCGCGTTCCGCACGGTGGTCCCGCGGAACGTGCGCCTGGCCGAGGCGCCCTCCTACGGCGAGCCGGTGATCCGGTACGACCCCCACTGCGCCGGCGCGGACGCCTACTTCGAGGCCGCCAAGGAGGTCGCGGCCCGTGGCTGAGCCCCCCCGCGGCCGCCGCGGGCTCGGCAGGGGGCTGTCGGCGCTGCTCGGCGACGCCGCGGTACCCGCGGCGGCGCCCGTCGCGGAGGGCGGCGGCCTGGTGGAGCTCCCGCTCGACGCCATCGCGCCGAACCCGAGCCAACCGCGAGGCGACATCGACACGGCGGGGCTCGAGTCGCTGGCCGCCTCGATCCGCGCCACCGGTGTGCTGCAGCCGGTGGTCGTCGCGCCGCCCGACGAGGGCGGTCGCCACCTGCTCATCGCGGGCGAGCGCCGCTGGCGGGCGGCGCGGCTGGCGGGGCTCCCGCGGGTGCCGGCCATCCTCCGCCGCGTCGACGACCGCGAGCGGCTCGAGCTGGCGCTTGTCGAGAACCTGGTGCGCGAGGACCTCACGCCGATCGACGTCGCCCAGGCCTGCGCGATCCTGATCGAGGACTTCGGCCAGAGCCACGCCGAGCTCGGCGAGCGGCTCGGGCGCAGCCGGCCGGCGGTCTCGAACGTCGTCCGCCTGCTCGAGCTGCCCGAGGAGGTGCAGGCCATGATCGTGTCCGGCGGCCTCACCGAGGGTCACGGGCGGGCGATCCTGATGGCCGACGGCCGCGCCCGCCGGCTGCGCGTGGCCGAGGCCGCCCTGGCCGGGGGGCTGACCGTGCGCGCGACCGAGGAGCTGGCGCGGCGGGCGTCGGCCGGGCGCGGCCGGCCGCCGCGGCCCGAGGTGGGCCCGGTGGGCGACGCGGCCCTGGAGGCCTTCGGCACCGCCTTCGACGCCCCGGTGCGCGTGCGCGCGGCCGCCGACGGTCAGATGCTGGTCGAGCTCCGCTTCCCGGACGAGGACGCCCTGGAGGCCGCGCTCCGGCTCCTGCCGCCCGCGCGCTGAGCCGCCCCCCCGCCGTCGGCGGGGAGCGCGACGCGGATCGTCGTGCCGCGCCCGGGCGCGGAGATGATCGTCGCCTCGCCGCCGGCGAGGGCCGCCCGCTCGGTCATGGCCGCGAGGCCCAGGTGGCCGTCCTCGATCCGCGCGCGCACCAGGTCGGTGTCGAAGCCGCGCCCGTCGTCGGCGACCTCCACCACGATGCGGTCGCCCTCGGCCCGGGCGGCGATCGTCACCGCGGTCGGCTCGGCGTGGCGCACGACGTTGGCGATCGCCTCCTGCACGATGCGGAAGGCGACGGTCCGGTGGGTCTCCGACAGCGGGTCGGCGGCCGTCAGGTCGAGCGATACGCGGGCGCCGCGGAACTCGAGGCGCTGCACGAGGGCGCGCGTCGCCGCCGCGAAGCCGAGCTCCTCCAGGGCCATCGGGTGCAGGTCGAAGATCGCCCGGCGCAGGGCCCGCACCGAGTCGCGGGCGGAGGCCGCGGCGCGGGTGACCGCGGCGGAGGCGGCCGGGGCGGTCGTGCGGAGCTCCGCGCTGAGGGCGTCGAGGGTCAGCCCGAGGCCGACCAGCTCCTGGACCGGGCCGTCGTGCAGGTCCTCCGCCACCCGCCGCCGCTCCTGCTCCTGGGCCAGCACGATCGCCGCGGCCAGCGAGCGGCGCTCGGCGTTCGCCCGGTCGGCCTCCGCGAGGCGCTCGCGGACCCGCTGGTCGACTGCGTCGCCATCGCTTGCGCTCAAGGACTTAACCGCCGGTGATGAGCTAGCGGATCAGCGACTGGCGGATGCCGATCGCGACGGCCTGGGTGCGGTGCTCCGCACCGAGCTTGGCCAGGATGTGCTTGACGTGGGTCTTGACCGTCTCGACGCTGACCACCAGGCGCTCCGAGACCTCGCGGTTCGAGCAGCCGTCGGCGAGCATCTGCAGGATCTCGCGCTCGCGGGCGCTGAGGATGCCCGCGTTGCGCGGCTTGGCCAGCTGGCGCAGGAAGTCGGGGGCGAGGCGGGGATCGACGTAGGGCTCGCCATCCATCACCTGCCGGATCGCCCCGACCAGCGCGCCGCTGTCGGAGTCCTTGAGCACGAAGCCCTGGGCGCCGGCGTCCAGCGCCTCCCAGAGCAGGTCCTGCTCGGCGTGGGCGGTGAACATCACGACCCGCACCGTGGGGTGGTCGTCGGCGATCGAGCGCGTGGCGGCCACGCCGCCGATGCCCGGCATGCGCGCGTCCATGAGCACGACGTCCGGCCGGCGCAGGGCGACCATCTCCAGCGCGCCCTCGCCGGACGAGGCCTCGCCCACCACGACCATCTCGTCGTCCTGGGACAGGACCCGGCGCAGCCCCTCGCGGACGATCGCGTGATCGTCCACCACCAGACAACCGATCGGTCGAGGGCCGGCCGACTGTCGTTGCCTGCCCGTCGCGGTGCTCATCGCGGCCGACCTCCCAGTCGCACGAGCCCGCCGGGGCCGCGGGCGGGATGGGCGATCCTGGACTCGAACCAGGGACCTCATCCTTATCAGAGATGCGCTCTAACCGGCTGAGCTAATCGCCCCCTGCCCTGCGGTCCGGCGAGGCTATCAAGGGTGTCTTGGCCCCGCCAGGCGACGCCCGGCCGGGCCCGGAACCGTGCCCGTCGGGGCGGGGAGCCGCCCCGGCGAGCCTATAATGACCCGCCCGTCCGCGACCGCGTCAGAGAGGAGCGGAGCGGTGCAGGAGATGGTCATCTACGGCGTGAGCTTCGACATGGTCGGCAAGCAGCCGATCGTGCTGCTGAAGACCGTGAGCGGCAACAAATTCCTGCCGATCTGGATCGGTCACGCCGAGGCGGCCGCGATCCTGATGAAGCTGCAGGGTGCCGAGACCCCGCGCCCGATGACCCACGACCTGCTCTCGGACGTCGTCTCCGAGCTGAACGCGGAGATCGCCAAGATCACGGTCACCGAGCTGCGCGAAAACACCTTCTACGCCCAAATAACCCTGCGGGCCGCGGCCTCCGAGATCGAGATCGACTCGCGCCCGAGCGACGCGCTCGCCCTGGCCGTCCGCAGCAACGCGCCGATCTTCGCCGCCGACCGCGTCATCGAGGAGAGCGGGATCGAGTTCGAGCACGAGGTCGAGGACACCGACGAGGTCGTCGAGAAGTTCAAGGAGTTCCTCGACGAGGTCAGCCCGGACGACTTCCTCTCCGAGAGCTGAGGGGCCCGTGGCCGACGTGCGGGACCCGGTGGCGGATGCCGTCGTGCGCCAGATGCGCGACGCCATCATCGACAACGACCTCAAGCTGCTGGCGGCGGTCAACGCGCGGCTCGAGCTGGTCGCGCGGCTGCGCGCCTACAAGCTGGCCCAGGGCCTGGAGTTCGTCGACCAGGCGCGCGAGGACTGGATGCACCGCTACCTGGCCGCGGCGAACGGCGGGCCCCTCAGCGAGGAGGGCCTGCACGAGCTCTACGGCCACCTGCTGGATCTGACCAAGCGCGAGATCGCCGGCTGACGCGGCCTCTGGCCCGTCGCGGCCGCGGTGGCTAACCTAGGGCGGGCAGCACCCTCCCGACGGCGAAGGACGGGCCGTGTTCGACTTCTCCCCCATCGAGATCATCATCGTCCTGGTGATCGCGCTGCTCGTGTTTGGGCCCAAGCGCCTCCCCGAGATGGGCCGCTCAATCGGCCGCGGCATCCGCGAGTTCAAGGGCGCGGTCCTCGACGAGGACGACGGCTCGCGCGAGCGCCGCGAGGAGCCCGCGCGGTCGCCCGCGGCGACGGCGACGGCCACGGCGACCCGCGACGAGGACGACGACGACGTCCTCGAGGGCGTGGTCGTCCCGGGGGACACCCCGCCGCGCCCGCCCGCGGCCTGACCCGGAGGCCCGATGGCCCGCCTCCGCGGGATGACGGTGCGGCGCGTCGGACGCGACGAGCAGCTCAGCGTCGTGGAGCACCTCGACGAGCTGCGCAACCGGATCATCATCTCGATCGTCGCCCTGGTGGTGGCCTTCGCGGTCGCCTACGGCTTCAACGAGCAGCTGCTGGACGCGCTGGTCTGGCCGCTGCCCGAGAAGTACCAGGAGACCGGGCTGATCACCCTGTCGCCGACCGAGCCGTTCTTCACGGTGCTGAAGGTCTGCTTCTACGCGGCGCTGCTGGCCGCGCTGCCGGTGTGGCTCTACCAGCTCTACGCCTTCGTGGTCCCGGCGGTCCAGGACCAGCCGCGGCGCAAGATGCTGGCCGTGGTCGCGGGGGCCTCGTCGTTGTTCCTGGCCGGCGTCGCCTTCGGCTACTTCGTGGTGCTCCCCGTCGCGCTGAACTTCCTGCTCGGCTTCGGCGGCGACACCTTCCTCACCCAGGTGCGCGCGGGCGAGTACTTCGGCTTCGCCAGCACGCTGCTGCTCGCGTCGGGGCTGCTGTTCGAGGTGCCGGTGGCGATGCTCGCGCTCGCCCGCATCGGCGTGACCAGCGCGGGCTTCTACATCCGCCACTGGCGGGTGGCGATCGTGGTGATCGCGGTCCTCGCCGCGGCCCTGCCGGGCGGCGACCCCTTCAGCATGATGCTGCTGATGATCCCCCAGATCCTGCTCTACGGCCTGGGGATCTGGCTGGCCAAGCGCTTCGGCCGCCCGCCGGTGTGGGCGCGGGAGGCGTGGGCCGGCAGGGACGAGGACGAGGCGCGCGGCGCGGCCTAGCCGCGCCGTCAGTCGCGCAGGCTGCGCCCGGTGAGGCGCAGGAAGACGTCCTCCAGGCCCGCCGCCCGGGCCGCCTGCAGCCGTGACGGCACGGGCGCCTCGCGGGCGTGGGCGTGCAGCCCCTCGGCGTCGTCGGTGAACAGCAGCACCAGGTCGCCGTCGACCTCGTGGCCGCGCGGCCGCCCGGCGAGGTGGGCGATCAACGCGGGCTGATCGGCGGGCGCCACCCGCAGCTCCAGCACCTCGCGGCCGACCTCGCGCGCCACCAGATCACCCGGGCGGCCGGCGCGGACGATGCGGCCGCCGTCCATGATCACCAGCCGGTCGCAGAGCTGGGCGGCCTCGTCCATGTAGTGGGTGGTGAGCACCAGGGTCGCCCCGTCGCCGCGCAGCGCGCGCAGGCGCTCCCACACCGCGTGGCGCGCCTGCGGGTCGAGCCCGGTGGTGGGCTCGTCCAGCAACACCAGCCGGGGCCGGTTGATCAGCGCGCGGGCGATCTGGAGGCGCCGGCGCATACCGCCGGAGAGGCGGTCGACGTCGTCGTCGGCGCGGTCGCCGAGGGCCATGACCGCCAGGAGCTCGGCCGCGCGGCGCTCGGCCTCGGGGCGGGGGATGTCGAAGTAACGCGCGAAGACCAGCAGGTTCTCGCGGACGCTCAACTCGAGGTCGAGGGTGGTGTCCTGGGCCACCACCCCGAGCATGCGCTTGAGCTCGCGTGGGCCCACCTCCGGGTCGCTGCCCAGCACCTCGAGCTCGCCCGAGTCGCGCGGCGACAGGCACGAGAGCATGCGCATGGTCGTGGTCTTGCCGGCCCCGTTCGGGCCGAGGAAGCCGAAGCACTCGCCCGGCTCGATCCGCAGGTCGAGGCCGTCCACGGCCGCGAGGGCGCCGTAGGACTTGCGGAGGTGCCGCGCCCAGACGGCCGCCGGAGGGGCGGCGTCAGCCGGCGAGCGAGACCCCCCGGCCCATGCCGGCGAGCGTCAGGCGCAGCCCGTGCTCGAGGTCCACCGCCGGCGACCAGTCGAGCAGCTCCTGGGCGAGGGCGATGTCCGGCCGGCGCACGGCCGGGTCGTCCACCGGGAGGGCCTCGAAGACGATCGGCGAGGCGCTGCGGGTGAGCGCCAACACCACCTCGGCCAGCTCGAGGATCGAGAACTCGGACGGGTTGCCGAGGTTGACCGGCTCGTGGTGGTCGGACGCGATCAGGCGCAGGAAGCCCTCGACCATGTCGGCGACGAAGCAGAACGAGCGCGTCTGGGAGCCGTCGCCGAAGACCGTGAGCGGCTTGTCCTCGAGCGCCTGGCGGATGAAGGTCGGGATCGCCCGGCCGTCGTGGGGCCGCATCCGCGGGCCGTAGGTGTTGAAGATGCGCGCGATGTGCGTGTCCACGCCCTGCTGGCGGTGGTAGGCCATCGTGAGCGCCTCGGCGTAGCGCTTGGCCTCGTCGTAGACCCCGCGCGGGCCGATCGGGTTCACGTGGCCCCAGTAGCCCTCGGACTGCGGGTGCTCCTTGGGGTCGCCGTAGACCTCGGAGGTCGACGCGAGCAGGAAGCGCGCCCGGTGGGCCTTGGCCAGGCCCAGGGCGTTGTGGGTGCCGTACGACCCGACCTTGAGCGTGTGCAGCGGCAGCCGCAGGTAGTCGATCGGGCTCGCCGGGCTCGCGAGGTGGAAGACGTAGTCCACCGGCTCCGGGATCTCGACGTGCTCGGTCATGTCGTGCTGGACGAAGACGAAGCGCCCGTCGCGCACGTGCTCGATGTTCTCGAGCGTGCCCGTGTCGAGGTTGTCCACGCAGAGCACGCGGTGGCCCTCGGCCAGGAGGCGGTCGCAGAGGTGCGAGCCCAGGAAGCCCGCCCCGCCGGTCACGACGGACGTCGGCACGCGCCCCAGCCTACTCCGCGGCCCGTCGCCGGCCGCCGAACAGCGACCGAAGGGCCCCGAGCCCGTCGGCCAGCTCCGGCGCGGCGACGGCCCGTGCCGCGACGACGGTCACGACGACCGCGATCAGCGCCTTCAGGACCAGCAGCGGCGCCATCTCCAGCGAGGCCATGTCGTCGGTGGGGATGGCCAGGTCGAGCAGCAGGGCGGCCACCGCCCCGGCGCCGGCCGCCAGCAGCAGCCGCAGCTGGCGCGCCCCGAGCTCGCGCAGGCGCAGGCGCGGGAAGTGGCGGCGCAGGCGCTCGAGCAGCATCGCGGCGTTGGCGAAGACGCCGATCGTCGCGGCCAGGGCCAGGCCGGCCTGGGCCATCGGGCCGAGCAGGATCAGGTCGAGCACGATCGTGAGGACGACCGTGACGATCGTGGTCCAGAGGATGTCGCGCTGGAAGTTGGCCGCCGACAGGGTGCGGTTGAGCAGCAGCGACAGGAAGGCGGGCCAGATTCCGAGCGCGTACCAGAGCAGGGGCGGCGCGATCTGGGCCACGCAGCTCTCGCCGCAGGCCTGGCGCTGGAAGGCGAGCTGGGCCACCTCGTCGGCCCAGATCGCCAGCAGCAGCGACATCGGGAACGCGACCAGCCCCAGCAGGCCCGCCACGCGCCGGAAGGCGGCGAGCGCCTCCTCCTCGCGGCGCTCGGACATCAGGCGGGCGATCAGGGGGAAGAGCGGCGTCAGCAGGGGCAGCAGGAGCGCTGCCCGGGGGGCCTGGCCGAGGGCGTTGGCGAAGCTGAGGGCGGAGACCCGGCCCGCCTCGAGGCTCGAGGCGAAGAGCTTGTCGGTGAAGTTGTTGACCTGCTGGAGGATCGACGCGCCGAGCACCGGCAGCGCCAGCAGGCTCACCGCGGCCAGCCGCGGGTGGCCCAGCACCGGCCGGGCGTGGGCCTCGCGCAGCAGGCGCCAGAACTGGGGCAGCTGCAGGATCACCTGGAGCGCGGCGCCGACCGCGACGCCCCAGCCGGCGGCCTCGATGCCGATGCTGTCCTTGCCGATCAGGACGCCGACGATGATCCCGAAGTTGAACGCGATGCCCACGGCCGCCGGGCCGGCGAAGCGCCCGTGGATCTGCAGCATCGCGGTGAAGATGGCCGAGAACCCCTGCAGGGCGATGGCCGGGGCCATGATGCGGATGAGCTGCGCGGTGTCCTCGGCGCGCGTCGGGTCGAGGTGGAAGAGCGCCGCCGGCGCCTCGGGGAAGAGCGCGACCAGCGACGACAGCACCACCAGGCCCACCCCGGTCCAGAGGGCGAGCGCGCAGATCAGGCGCCAGGCGCTGTCGGTGCCGTGCTCGGAGCGCTCGCGCTGGAACACCGGGATGATCAGCGTGACCAGCGTGTAGAGCAGCACCGCGGCGACCGTGTTCACGATCAGCAGCGAGTTGACGAAGGCGTCGGTCGCGGCCGAGGTGCCGTAGGCCGCCGCCAGCACGACCTCGCGCGCGAACCCCAGCAGGCGCGAGAGCAGCCCGAACAGCGCGACGATCGCCGCGGCCCGGGCGAGCCGCGTGACCGTCACCGGGGCACGAGCCCGTAGAGCGTCCGCACCCCGGTCAGCACCAGCAGGCCGCGCACCGCGACGGCCGGGCTGTACCGGCCGTCGGGGAAGGTCCAGAGCCGCCGCCCGGTCCGCAGGTCGAGCGCGAACGTCCGCCCGTCGCGCGGGTCGCGGGCCAGCGTCGATGCGTAGACGACGTCACCGATCACCGAGGCCGAGCCCGAGATGCGCTCGCCGGCGTCGAAGGTCCAGCGGGGCCGGCCGGTGACGGCGTCGAGGGCATGCAGCCGCCGGTCGTAGCTGCCCACGATGACGGTGCGGTCGGCGACGGCCGCGCTCGAGTAGACGAAGTCGTCGAGCACGCGCACCCAGGCGATCTCGCCGTCGTCCTCGTCGAGCCCGATCACGCGCCCGTTGACGTTGCCGATGAAGGCCCGCCCATACGCGACGGCGGGGCCGGCGTAGAAGCGCCCGGCGCCTCGCAGGCGCTCGCCCGGGCTCTCGGTCTGCCAGGCGACCCGCCCGTCGCTGCGGCGGAAGGCCGTGACCGTGCCCGCGTAGTCACCGGCGATGACGTTGGGGCCCGAGAGGGCGAGGCTGGCCTTCACGTCGCCGGGCGCCTCGGCGCTCCAACGCACGCCGCCGGTGCGGGCGTCCAGGCTCATGACCCGCCCCGAGAGGGTCCCGATGTACGCCGTGCCGCCGACGACCAGGGGCGACGACTCGACGGGCGAGCCGACGCGGCGGCGCCAGACCGGCCGCCCGCTGGCGGCCCGCAGCGCCACGACGTCGCCGCGGATGGTGGTGAACAGGGCGAGGTCGCCGGCGAGCGCGGGAGACGAGGCGACCCGGCCGCGCAGGTGGACGGTCCAGGCCGCCCGCCCGGTGTCGAGGTCGAGCGCGACGGCCAGGCCGGCGTTCGTGCCGACCACGGCCCGGCCGTCGCCAAGGACCGGCGGGAACTCGAGCAGCGAGCCGGCGTCGTACTCCCAGGCGCGCCGGAAGGGCGGGCGCAGGCGCAGGGCCGGGTTGGCCCGCGTGCGCTCGGCGTCGTAGCCGTACTCCGGCCACGAGCCGGCGGCGGCCGCGCCACGGGGGGCCTCGGCCGGCCGGAAGCCCTCGGCCGTCCCCTCGACGTTGCCCGAGTCGAACCACCCCCGCGCCACCCCGTAGGCGATCACGCCGGCCGCGATCAGCAGCACGCCGGCCACGCCGGCCAGCGTCAGCCAGAGGCGCTTACCGCGAGGGCGCAGGGTGGGCATAGACGTGCCGCGTGCCCACGAGGTACAGGGTGCGGCCGGCCGCGACGGCGGGCGAGTAGCGCCCCTCGGCGGCCTGGTAGCGGACGGCGCCGGTCCCGGTGTCGAGCCCGTAGGTGCGCGGCGACTGCCCCGGCGCGTAGAGGCGGGCGGTGTAGACGACCCCGTCGACGACGGTCGCCGAGCCCGAGATGCGGCCGCCGACGTCGAACGACCAGCGCACCGCGCCGCTCCCGAGCTCGAGCGCCTGGAAGGTGCCGTTGTACGAACCCACGTAGGCGGCGCCGTCGGCGATGGCCGGGGTCGAGTAGACGTAGGCACCGCCGGTCGAGTGGCGCCAGCGCTCGGCGCCGGTGCGGGCGTTCAGGGCGATCACGGCGCCGCCGACATCCCCGATCACGATCGTGTCGCCGCTCACCGCGGGCCCGCCGTAGAAACGGGTGCCGCCGGTGTAGGTCCAGCGCTCGGCGCCCGTGCGCGGGTCGAGGGCGTGGACGTTGCCGGCGTAGTCGCCGACGACGACGGCGCCGTCGGCCAGCGCGGCGCTGCCCTTGATGTCGGCGGGCGCCTGGAAGCGCCAGCGCTGCTTGCCGGTCTCGGCGTCGACGGCGTAGAGGACGCCGGCCCACGTGCCGACGTAGACGGTGTCGTCGACGACCAGCGGCGAGCTCTCGATCGGGCTGCCACCGGTCGAGAAGGTCCAGAGAGGCACGCCCGCGCCGAACCCGTAGGCCGTCAGCCGGCCGTCCATCGAGCTCACGTAGACCGCGCCGCCGGCGATGGCGGGGGTCGAGGCGATCTCGCCCCTCTGGCGGCGCGCCCAGGCGAGCTCGCCCCCGCGCGTGTGGAGGGCGTAGACCCGGCCCGAGTTGGTGCCGAAGACCGCCAGGCCGTCGCCGACGGCGGGCGGGAACTCGATCAGGGTGCGGCTCTCGAACGTCCACGCCGGCCTGCCGGCGGGCGGCGGGACCTTCACCGCCGCGACGTACCGGTCGCGCGCCGGGCCGCCGCCGTACTCGGGGCTCTGCAGGCGCGGGTCGTAGAGGTCGACCTCGGCCGCGCCCTTGCGCACGCGCGTCCTGGCCGGGGTGTACGACGGCGCGGTCACCGCCACGGCGGCCGTGCCGAGCGGGACCGCGGCCGCGCCCTGGTCGTCGGTCCTCGCCGTCGCCACCACCGCGCCGCCGCGCAGCGCCTGGACCCGCGCGCCCGCGACGGGCGCCTCGGTGTCGCCGTCCACGACCGCGACGGCCACCGGCGGCGACTCCGGGGGCGGCGCGGGGGCCGTCGTGTCGACCGCGTCGCCGCCACCGCCGCCGCAGCCCGCGAGGGCGACCGCCGCGAGCGGTGCCGCGACGAGGGCCGCGACTCGGGCACTATTCGGGAGCCGCACGCCCGGCGGGGCTCCCTCGCCACACGAAGACCACGATCACGCCGACGATCAGGCCGATGACGGCCGCCAGCAGCACGGTGCGCGCGCGGTTGGGGAGGCTCGACGAGGAGCTCGGCGTCTGCGAGAGCGAGACGATCGCCGGCTGGCCGTACTGGCGCTCCTTGACCAGGTTCAGCTGCTGGTCGGCAAGGTCGGTGGAGGCGATCTGCAGCTGCTGGCCGGCGCTCGAGAGCAGCGACTGGAGCGTCAGGGCCTGGTCGCCGCCCGGGTTCTGGCCCAGCTGCCGCCGGTAGGCCTCGAGCTCGGCCTGGAGGCGGACCACCTGGGCCGAGGAGCGGGCCACGGCCTGCTCGTAGGTCTGCACGACCGCGGCCGAGCTCTCGCGCGACTGGTCGAGGACGGCCTCGGCGTACGAGTTCGCCCCGCGGCGGGCCAGGTCGCGGGTCTCCTCCGTGAACTTGATCGTCGCGATCGTCGGCTGGTTGCCCACGGCGCCGCCCGGCGCGCGCGGTGCGGTCAGCTCGACGGCCGTGCGCACCCGGCTGGGCGAGATGCCGAGCTCCCGCGCCACCCGGATCACCAGGGTGTCGCCGGTCAAAGCGGTCGGCGCGGTGGCCGGATTGGTGGACGGGGTGGACACCGGGGTGCCCGAGACCGAGGTGGCCTGGCCGAGGTAGACCTCGGAGGTGCCGGTGTACTCCGTCGACGTCGCGAAGGTCAGGATCAGCCCGACGAGGGCGGCCACGACCGTCGACGCGAGGATGATCCAGCGGCCGCTCCACAGCACGCGGCCGTAGTCCCGGAGGGTGATCTCGCGCTCCACGTCCGGGGGACCCTAGTGGACGCGCGTGAGGGGGGCGAGACCCCGCGGTTCCCGCCGGAGGATGGTCTGGTCGAGGAAGCGCGTCATCACGACGCCGGCGGCGTGCTCGCCGATCCGGGGCTCCACGCGCTCGCCGGCGGCGATGGCCAGGATCGCCTCCGGGTAGGCGGCGCCGGCGGCCTGGGGCAGCGGGAACGCGCCGCCGAAGCGGGTGTTGATGTCCGTGATGCCGAGGATCGCGCCGTCGTCGCGGAAGCACTGCACCGTGCTCGGCCCCGCGAGGCCGAGGGCCTCGACGGCCGCCGCGCCCAGGTCCGTCAGCTGGCGGTCGTCGAGCGTCTCGCCCTTGATCTGCTCGCCGCCCTTGGCCTGGATCATGCGCCGGGGCACGGCCCCCAGGGCGCGCCCGTCCAGGTCGCCGAGGCAGTCGACGCTGAACTCCTCGCCCGGCAGGGCCCGCTGCACGACGCTCTCGGCCGGCGTGTAGCGCAGGAAGAAGGCGAGCTCGTCGGGATCGGCGCAGCGGTAGATGTGGCGCGCCGCGAAGCCCAGGCGCGGCTTCAGCAGCACCGGGTAGGGCAGCGTCGCCGGGTCGGCCTCGGCCGGCAGCCAGGTGGGCGGCGACGGCAGGCCGTGGCCCTCGAGCATCAGGTGGCAGTCCCACTTGTCCTGGCAGCCGTGGGCGACCTCGGGCGAGGGCAGGAACAGGCGCGCGCCGGCGTCTTCGATGCCCGCCCGCGCCCGCGCCAGGACGACCGGGTCGAGGTCCGTCAGCGGCAGCACCGCCCGCACCGCCTCGGCGCGGCAGGCCTCCGCCACGGCGTCGCCGTAGCCGGCGTCCGACACCGGTGGCAGGGCGACGACCGCGTCGGCGGCGAACAGCGCCGGCGACAGCGGGTCGAGGTCGCTGACCAGGACGCGTCCGTCGTGCCCGCCCGCGTCGAGCGCGTCGCGGAAGGCGCGCACGATGTCGACGCGCTGGCCGGCGCAGGTCAGCAGGACGCTCACGTCAGTCATCCGGGGCTCCGGGTCGGGACAGGTCGAACCCGCCGCGCGAGCCGGTGTAGGTGCCGGCGCGCCCGATCACCACGCGCGCGGTGCGGGCCAGGATCGCCAGGTCGCGGCGCGCGCTCCAGGTCTCGACGTAGCGCACGTCCAGCTCGATGCGCTCCGACCAGGGGATCAGGTTGCGCCCGCTCACCTGCGCCAGCCCCGTCAGGCCCGGCCGCGCCAGCAGCCGGCGGCGCTGGTGGGCGTCGTAGAGCTCGACCTGCGACGCCACCGTCGGCCGGGGCCCGACCAGGCTCATGTCGCCGCGGATCACGTTCAGCAGCTGGGGGAGCTCGTCAAGCGACAGGCGCCGCAGCAGGCGCCCGGTCCGGGTGATGCGGCTGTCGCCGTCGCTGATCGCCAGCCCGGCCCCCATGGTCTCGGCGCCGAGCACCATGGTGCGGAACTTGAGCAGCGTGAACGGCTCGCCGGCGTAGCCGACCCGCCGCTGGCGGTAGAGGGCGGGGCCGGGGGAGTCGCGCCGCACCCAGAGCGCGATCGCGGCCATGGCCGGCGCCGTCGCCACCGCCAGCGGTACGGCCAGCGCCAGGTCGGTCGCCCGCTTGACGCGCCCGCCCACCGGGCCCGGGGTCGCCGCGTCAGGCAACGGACTCCACCGTCGCGACGAAGCGGGCGGCCAGGGCGGCGCGGTCGTAGTGGGCGAGGGCGTAGCTGCGGCCGCGCGCACCCATTCGGCGGGCGCCGACCCGGTCGCCGGCGAGCCCGCGGATGGCGTCGGCCAGGGCCGGCCCGTCCTCGGGGGGCACGGCGACGCCGCAGCCGGCCCGTTCGACCATCCGGGTGAGCTCGCCGGCCGGCGCCGAGGCCACGATCGGGCGGCCCGCGCCCAGGTAGTCGAACGCCTTGTTGGGCAGCGCCCCGGCGAAGAGGGCCCTGTCCTGGTACGGCAGCACGCACGCGTCGGCCCGGGCGAGCCAGGCGGGCACCTCGCGCTTGGGCACCGGGTCGACGAAGGCGACGTTGTCCAGGCCGCGCCGCCGCGCCGACTCGACCAGGGCCGGCTTGCGGTCGCCGTTGCCCACCAGCACGAGCCGCACGTCGGGGGCGTCGCGCAGGTCGGCCGCCGCGTCGAGGACCGTCTCGAGCGAGCTGTAGGTGCCGTGGGCGCCGACGTACATCGCCACGAAGGCGCCCGCCGGCACCGGCGCGGCCGCGGGGGCCGACCCGTTCCCGATCTCGAGGTCCACCCCGTTCGTGATCAGCGCGACCTTGGCCGCCGGCACGCCGGCTGCGAGCAGCCCGTCGCGGATGCCCTCGGTGAGGGCCACGATGCGGTCGGCGCGGCGGTAGCAGTAGGCCTCCAGGCGCCGCGCGGCGGCGAGCGCCGGGCCGTCCCCGATCAGGCCCATGGCGACCGCCGACTCCGGCCAGAGGTCGCGCACCTCCAGCACGAAGCGGGCGCCGCGGGCGCGCGCCAGCGACGCGGCGGCGGCGGCGGAGGGCAGCGAGGGCGACGAGGCGACGACCACGTCCGGGCGCGGCGCGCGCGCGCCGGCGACGGCCGACCACCAGGCGAAGGTGCCGTAGCTGGCCAGGCGCGAGCGCAGGTCGCGGCCGTAGCCGGGGGTCGAGTAGGTGCGCCAGACGTCGAGCCCGTCCTCGACCTCGTGCACGACCCGGCGGCCGCGGTAGCGCCCGGGGACGGTGCGCTCCTTGTGCTGCACGTACGAGGTCACCACGCTCACCTCGTGGCCCGCGCGGGCGAGGGCGCGGGTGTGCTGCCAGTGGCGCACGCCGCCGGGCTGGTCGGCGCTGACGAAGTACTGCGAGACGTAGAGGATCCGGCTCACGGGCGCAGGAGCTCGTCGTAGAGCGACGTCAGGGCGCGCGCCTGGGCCTCGAAGCCCAGGCCGGCCACGAACGCCTCGCGGCCGGCCGCGCCCATGCGGGCGGCGTCGCCGTGGTCGGAGAGCAGCCGCTCGAGGGCGGCGGCGTGGGCCCGGGCGTCGGCGGCCGGCACGACCAGGCCGCAGCCGGCCTCGCGCACGAGCGCGGCCATCCGGCCGAGGTCGCTGGCCACCACCGGGCGCCCGGCGGCCATCGCTTCCACGAGCTTGGTGGGCACCGCGCGATCGTAGTTGCCGTGGCGCTGCAGCGGGACCCACGCCACGCGCGCCGCGGCCAGCAGGGCGGGTACCCGCGAGTGGTCGACCGCCCCCACGCTCTCGGCGCCCGGCGGCAGTTCGCCCGGGTCGCCCGGCCCGGCGAGCACCAGCCGCGCGCCGGGCACGCCCACCAGCGGGAACGCCGCGCGCATCACCTCGAGGCCCCGCAGCGGGCCCAGCCCGCCGACGTAGAGGGCGACCGGGTCGGCGGGCATCGCGACCGGTTCGGGGAACGCCTCCGCCCAGGGCGAGTTGGTCACCGCCACGGCCCGGGCGCCGGCGGCGGCGAAGCGCGCCGCCAGGTCCTCGTTGGCTGCCACGACGGCGGCCAGGCGGCGGGCGGCGGCCCGCTCCGCCCGCCCGGACGCCAGGGCGACGGGAACCCGCAGCGGGCGGGGCAGCCAGCGCTTGGTGCGGGCCGTCTCGCCCAGGTACTCGTGGGCGTCGTAGACCACCGGCCGGCCGCTGCGGCGCGCGAGCCACAGCGCCGCCGCCAGCAGCTCCGGGTCGTGGACGTGGTAGAGGTCGGCCTCGCGCCGGCGCGCCTCGCGCGCCAGCCGCCAGCCCGTCGCGACGCGCCGCGCCCGGCGGACCGGCTCGCGCGGCGCCCCGACCCAGGCGCGCCCCCCGGCCGCGGCCGCGGCGCGCGCCTCCTTGTGGAAGATGCGCACGTCGCGCGGGCGGTGGACCGAGGTGAGGTGGACGATCCGCCGCCCGGCCAGCGAGGCGCCGGCGGGCGGCTCGGCCGGGTGCCCCGCCGGGCCGAGGTCGGCGCCGCGCGCCGCGAGCTCGTCGAGCAGCTCGCCCCACAGTGGCCCGTAGCCGGGCGCGCGGTCGTCGGCCAGGTAGGTGTTGTGCCACAGCAGCGCGGCGCGGCCGCCGCCGCGGCGCACGCGCTCGAGCACGGCCAGGGCCGTCTCGCGGGCAGCGGCCGCGTCGAGGCCGAGGCGCGAGTGGAGCGTCGTGTCCATCACCGCCAGGGGCAGAAGGGTCAGGCGGGCCGGCCGCTCCTCGCCGACCAGGTACGGCCGGAAGGGCCGGGCGATGCCCGCGGCGAAGCCGGGCGCCTCGCTGAAGGCCAGGCTCGAGTCGTAGGCCGCGCCGGCCCGCTCGAGCGCGCGCACGGTCTCGTGGTAGCGGAAGCGCAGGTAGTGGAAGCGCACCCCGTCGACGGGCCCGGCCTCGGCGCGCAGCGAGGCC
>DATLLV010000074.1:0-2837 GCA_035537655.1 Miltoncostaeaceae bacterium | reverse complement strand
GACCATGGTGCCCAAGAGCACGGTCGAGGTCTCCGAGAAGGAGGCCCGCCAGATCCTCCGCCTGATCGACGAGCTCGAGGACAACGACGACGTCCAGGGCGTCTACGCCAACTTCGACATCTCCGAGGAGGTGCTGGAGGCGGTTGCGTCCTAGGGCGCGGTGGTGTTGACCTTCAAAGCCGGCGGCACCGCCTGCGGCGGGGCGGGCCGCCTTTGAACCCTGCGCCGGGATCGTCCATGTGGCCGATGCGCGGTTGGCCAATTGGCCGATGGAGCGTCTGCCAATTGGCCGGTGCGGTGGCGGCGCCTGCCCCGCCGTCCGGGTTCGCTGGTTGGCTATGCGGGTGAGCGCGGGCGTCATCGGCGTGGATCCCGGCCTGGCGTCGACCGGCTACGCCGTCCTCGCGGGGTCGGGGACGCGGCTGCGGGTGCTGGCGCTCGGCACGATCCGCACCTCGCCGCGGACGCCCCACCCCGAGCGGCTGCGCGCCATCCACGACGGCATCGCCGCGCTGGCGGCCGCCCACGAGGCGGACGCCGCGGCGATCGAGTCCTGGTTCGTCCACCCGGTCAGCCGCTCGGCCATGGGGATGGCCGAGGCGCGCGGGGCCATCCTGGTGGCCCTGGCCGGGGCGGCGGTCGAGGTGACCGAGTACGCGCCGAACACGATCAAGCAGGCGGTGACCGGCCAGGGCGGCGCCGCCAAGGCCCAGGTGCGGGCGATGGTCCGCCGGCTGGCGGCGGCCGAGCCGCGCGGGGACCACGAGGCCGACGCGCTGGCCGCCGCGATCTGCCATCTCAGCTCGGCGCCGCTGCGGGGGGCCATCCGCCGGGCGCGCTAGCGTTGCCGGGATGATCCGCTCCGTCAGGGGCCGCGTGGTGGCGCACGAGGCCGAGGGCCCCGTGGTCGAGGTCGGCGGGGTCGGCCTGCTCGTGCGCGTCTCCGCCACCACGGCCGCGGGCCTGCCGCCGGCCGGCTCCGAGGCCGTGCTCCTGACGGTGCTGGTGGTGCGCGAGGAGTCACTCGATCTCTACGGCTTCGCCACCGCCGCCGAGCGGACGCTCTTCGAGGCGTTCACCGGCGTCAGCGGGGTGGGCCCGCGGCTGGCGCTGGCGATCTGCGGGCTGGACGCCCCCGGCGAGCTCCGGCTGGCCCTGGCCCGCGGTGACAGCGCCCGCCTGCAGGCGGCGAGCGGGGTCGGCAAGCGGACGGCCGAGCGGGTGGTGCTGGAGCTGCGCGACCGGCTCGGCGCCCTCAACGGCGGCGAGCCGGCGGTCGTGGCGGCCGGGTCGGCCGACGCCTACCTGTCGGCCCGCGACGGGCTGGTCGCGCTCGGGTTCCGGTCCGAGGAGGCCGACGCGGCCCTGCAGGACGCCCCCGACGGCCTCGACGCCGAGGGCCTGGTCCGCCACGGCCTCGGGCGGCTGCGGCGATGAGCGAGGAGCGCCTGGCCGAGGGCGCCGAGATCGGCGCCGAGGACGAGCTCGACCTCAGCCTGCGGCCGCGGCGGCTGGCCGAGTTCATCGGCCAGGAGGGGGTCAAGCAGCAGCTCGGCATCTTCCTCGAGGCGGCCCGCCAGCGTGGCGAGGCCCTGGACCACGTGCTGCTGGCCGGGCCGCCGGGCCTTGGCAAGACCTCGCTGGCGGGCATCGTGGCGGCCGAGCTAGAGGTCGGCTTCCACGTCACCAGCGGGCCGGTGCTGGAGCGCAAGGGCGACCTCGCGGCCGTCCTGACGGCGCTCGAGCCCCACGACGTCCTCTTCATCGACGAGATCCACCGTCTCAACCGGGCCATCGAGGAGGTGCTCTACCCGGCGATGGAGGACTTCCAGCTCGACGTGGTCCTCGGCCAGGGCCCCTCGGCGCGCACGCTGCGCCTCGACCTGCCGCGCTTCACCCTGATCGGCGCGACCACCCGGACCGGCCTCCTCACCACGCCGCTGCGCGGGCGCTTCGGCGTGCTGCACCGGCTCGACTACTACGGCGCCGACGACCTCGCCGCCATCGTGCGCCGCTCGGCGCGCCTGCTGGGCGTGGAGGTCGACGCCGAGGGGGCCGACGCGATCGCCGCCCGCGCGAGGGGCACGCCGCGCATCGCCAACCGCCTGCTGCGCCGGGTGCGCGACGTCGCCCAGGTGCGCGGCCACCCGCAGGTCGACCGGGCCGTCGCCGAGGAGGCCCTCGAGCTGCTGGAGGTGGACGCCCTCGGCCTCGACGACCTCGACCGCCAGCTGCTGCGCCGCCTGGCCGAGACCTTCGAGGGCCGGCCCGTCGGGCTGGGGACCCTGGCCGACAGCGTCGGCGAGTCGCCGGACACGATCGAGGACGTCTACGAGCCCTACCTGCTGCAGGAGGGGCTGCTCAAGCGCACGCCGCGCGGGCGCGTGGCGACGCCCCGGGCCTACCGCCACCTCGGGCTCGTCCCGCCCGCCGCCGCGGGCCACCCCGAGCTGTTCTAGGAAGCGGTTTCAGAAGTCCGTCGCGGCCGGCATCGACGTCGGCTCCGGCAGACTCTGCAGGGTGATCCAGGCCGGGTTCGCCGCGCTCGCGGTTCTCGCCGTGCTCGCGGTGCTGTGGGGATTCCAGCGCCGCCTCATCTATCTGCCGTCCCGGGCCGCGGTGCCGGCGCCTGCCCAGGTGCTCTCCAGCGCGCGCGAGGTCACGCTCAGAACCTCTGACGGCCTGACGCTGGGCGCGTGGTTCGTCCCGGCGGGGCAGCCCGACCGTGCCACGGCGGTGCTGGTGGCCAACGGCAACGCCGGCAACCGCTCGCTGCGGGCCCCGCTCGCGCGCGCGCTGGCCAGACGGGGCTTCGCCGTGCTGCTCTTCGACTACCG
>DATLLV010000073.1:0-21880 GCA_035537655.1 Miltoncostaeaceae bacterium | reverse complement strand
TCACGGTCCTCGACCGCGACCCCTTCGCCGTCGCGCCCGAGGAGCTGGCGGGCCTGCGCTGCCGGGCGACCGTCGTCGCCGGCGCGCTGGTCAGCGGCGGCTGAGCGCCGCGCGCGCCGGGCCCACGCCGCGGGCGGCCCGGGCCATGCCCGCCCAGGGGTCGTGGCCCTCGAGGCGCTCGCCGATGGTCGGGATCGCCCAGCCGCGCGGGCTGAGGGCGTCGTCGTCGAGCTCCTCCCAGCGCAGCGGCGTCGCCACCGGCGCCCCGGGCAGGGCGCGCACCGCGTAGGGCGCGACGGCGTGCTGGCCGTAGGCGTTTCGCCCGACGTCGATGAAGATGCGGTCGCCGCGCTTGGCGCGCCGGAACTCCACCGTCAGCCCGTCGGGGTCGCGCTCGACCATGGCCTCGGCGACCTCGTGGGCGAAGGCGTGCACCTCGCCGTAGTCGGCGGTGCGCCGCAGGGGCGTGACCACGTGGAGCCCGCGCGAGCCGGTCGTCATGGCGAACGGGGCCAGGCCCAGGTCGCGCAGCAGGGCGCCGAGGTCGCGGGCCGCGGCCCGGACGAGGGCGAAGTCCGGCGACGCCGGGTCGAGGTCGAAGACGATCCGATCCGGGCGCTCGAGGCGGTCGGCGCGGCTCGTCCAGACGTGCGGCGTGACCGCGTTCTGGCCGGCCAGGTAGACGAGCGCCGGCACGTCGTCGGCGAGCGCCTGGCGGATCGCGCCGCCCTCGCGCTTGGGCACATCGACCGTGTGGATCCAGTCGGGGAAGTGGGCGGGGACGTTCTTGAGGAAGTGCCCGGGGCCCTCGATCCCGCCCGGGAAGACCTGCAGCGCCAGCGGCCGCCCCCGCACCAGCGGGACCATCCTCGGCCCCACCCGCGCGTAGTGCTCGGCGAGGTCGAGCTTGGTGATCCCCACGTCCGGGAACATCACCCGCTCCGGATGGCTGACCGGCACCGCGCGCCGCCCTGCGCGCACCGTCGTCTCGCTCACTCGCGCACCACCTCTCTCGCCGCCTTGTCGTCGCGCAGCCCCAGGAAGCGCGGGTGCCGTAGGCGGCCGTCGCGCGTCCACTCGGTGAAGCCGACCTGCGCGACCAGCTCCGGTCGCACCCAGGTGGCGCCGCGCTCGCGCACGCGGTCGGCGAAGGGCGGCTCGTCCTGGCGCAGCGGCGCGAGCAGCCCGGCCAGCTCGTGGAGGGTGGCGCGGGTGAACCCGGTCCCCACCTTCCCCGCGTAGCGCAGTCGGCCGCCGTCGTAGTAGCCCAGCAGCAGCGCCCCGAGGTCGGTCCGGCTGCCCCGGGGCGCGGTGTAGCCGCCGACCACGAGCTCCTGCTCGTTGCCGCACTTGAACTTGAGCCAGTCGCGCGAGCGCCCCCGCGTGTAGGGCGCCTCGGCGCGCTTGGCGATCAGCCCCTCCCAGCCCTTGCGGCAGGCCTCGCGGAAGAGGGCCTCGCCGTCGCGGTTGCGGTGGGGGGTCAGGCGCAGCGGCCCGTGGTACTCCAGCGCCGAGCGCAGCAGCGCCTTGCGCGCCCGCAGCGGCAGGGCGGTCGTGTCGTGCCCGGCCAGGTGGAGCAGGTCGAACGCGTAGAGGAAGACCGCGACCGGCCGCTCGCCGCGCTGCTGCAGGCGGGCGAAGCTGGTCTGCGACCCGGCGAACGCCACGACCTCGCCGTCCACCACCAGGTCGGCGACCGCCCCCGCCGCGATCGCTGCCGCCACGTCGGGGAAGCGGGCGTCCAGGCTGAGGTTGTTGCGCGACAGCAGCCGGGCGCCGCCCT
Organism: Miltoncostaeaceae bacterium; assembly: GCA_035537655.1. Lineage (GTDB taxonomy): Bacteria > Actinomycetota > Thermoleophilia > Miltoncostaeales > Miltoncostaeaceae > DATAGF01. Next base: position 20,097 of record DATLLV010000073.1, on the reverse strand, counting down.
CGTCGCGGATGCCGGCGCAGCGGATGCCGTCGAGCTTGCGCTCGTAGATCCAGCCCGGGTCCGAGAAGCGCTCGCCGGTGAGCGTCGCCGCCATCACCTCGACGCGCTCGGGCAAAGGCTCGGGCCGCAGCAGCGCACGCTCCTCATCCGAGAGCGGGGCGAACGGGTCCACTCAGCCGTCCTCGGCCAGGTCCTCGACCGTCCGCCCGCTCAGGACCGACTCCGGCTGGGTGCTGACCGGGTTGCGCCGGGCGTCGGCGCCCTCGTCGCGCCGCTTGACCAGCAGCCACTGGGGCTTGGCGCCGCCGCGCGTGCGCTGCAGGGTCCACCCGCCGCGCAGCTTCTCGCCCTCGAGCCACACCGACAGGTGGCCCGCCGCGATCGCGTCCTCGACCGGGCCGTCGGTGAGGCTGCGGTACGTGCCCGCGTCCCAGACGATCACCCGGCCGGCGCCGTAGCCCTCACCGATCACGCCCTCGAACCCGGCGTAGTCGACCGGGTGGTCCTCGACCTGGACGGCCAGCCGCTTCACGCGCGGGTCGGTGGACGGGCCCTTGGGCACCGCCCACGACTTGAGCACCCCGGCGGCCTCGAGGCGGAAGTCGTAGTGCAGCGAGGTGGCCGCGTGCTTCTGGATCACGAAGCGCGGCTCGCCCCGCCGGCGGGCGCGGCCCCGGCGGCCGGACGGCTCGGGCGTGCGGTCGAAGTCGCGCTTGCGGCGGTAGTCGTCCAGTTCGCCCACGCGGTGAGGGTACCCGCGCAGGGCGGTCCTGGACGCGGGCCGAGGAACGGGGGAGGGTGCACCCGTGCCCGACATCCCCGAGATCGTCGTCGAGGGGCCCGACCCCCTCGCCCCGCGGATCGAGGGGGTGTCGACGAGCACCGCGGGCGTCGTCGGCGTCGCGCAGCAGGGCCCCGCCGAGCCCACGTCGGTGGCGTCCTACGCCGAGTTCGCGACCGTCTTCGGCGGCGCGGCCGGCGGCTCCCACCTCGGCGACGCCCTGCGGGGCTTCTTCGAGAACGGCGGGCGCCGCGCGTACGTCGCCCGCGCCGCCGATGCCGGCGCGCCCGCCCTCATCGCCGCCCTCGACCGCCTCGCGCCCGTCGACGAGGTCTCGCTGCTCGTGGTGCCGGACGAGAGCGCCGCCCGGCCGACGGTGGCCGACGCCGTCATTGATCAGTGCGAGCAGCACGGCGACCGGTTCGCGGTGCTGTCGGCGCCGGCGCCGGCGCGCGAGTCGGCGTTCGCGGCCGCCTACGGCCCCTGGCTCGACACGGCGTCCGGCGCCGTCCCGCCGGTCGGCCACGCCGCCGGCGTGATCGCCCGCACGGACATCGAGCGCGGCCTCGGCCGGGCGCCGACGGGCGAGGCGCTCGCCGGCGTGGTGGGGCTCGCCGCCGGGACCCCCGGCGCCGGGGAGCGCGTGAACGAGATCCGCGACCTGCGCCCGCAGGGCCGGGGGATTCGCGTGTGGGGCTCGCGCACGCTCTCGGACGACCCCGAATGGAGGTACGTGAACGTGCGCCGCCTCTTCATCTACCTCGAGGAGTCCATCGACAGGGGCATCCAGTGGGTCGTCTTCGAGCCGAGCGGCGAGGCGCTGTGGGCGCGCGTCCGGGCCGCGGTGAGCGACTTCCTGCTGCGCACCTGGCAGGCGGGCGCCCTCGCGGGGGCGACCGCGGACGAGGCGTTCTGGGTCCGTTGCGACCGCACCACGATGACCCAGGACGACCTGGACGCCGGTCGGTTGATCTGCCTCGTCGGCGTGGCCCCGCTCAGGCCCGCCGAGTCCGTGGTCATCGGGCTCCGGCAGATCGTGATCGCGCCGTAGCCGCCTCCGGCGGGACGAGGACCTCGAGGCGCGCGGGGCCGAGGGCGATGCTCGCGGGGGCGTCGCGCTCGAGCGCGTCCGCCGTCGGCCAGGGATCGTCGTCGGCGTGCACGCGGCAGCCGGCGGGCAGGCGCGCCTCCAGGCGCCGGCCGCGCGCGACCGGCAGCGACGAGGCCACGACGCGTCGCTCCGCCGCCGCGTCGACCAGCGCCCGCAGCGCTCCACGATGCTCCGGGCGCACCACCACGACGTCCAGCAGCCCGTCGCCGGGGTCGGCGTCGGCGGCGAGCGGTAGGTTGGGCCCGATCTCGCGGATGTTCATCACCTGCACGGCGAGCAGGTCGTCCGAGAGGTCGCGGCCGTCCAGCGTCAGGCCCCAGCGCAGCGACGGGGCCTCCGCGATCGCATCGCGCAGCAAGCGCAGCCCGCGCTCGCGCTTCTCCTCGCCGTCGGGGTCGTGGGGGTCGGCCTCGGCGCGGTGGAGGAGGTCGGCGAAGACGCCGCCGCCGAGCGACTCGACGAACGGCGCCTCGCCCAGGCTCGACGTGACGCGGCCGATGTCGAACGGACGGCGGACGCCCTGATCGGCGCGCGCCAGCCAGGCCGGATCGACGTCGGCGACGCCGAGGGTGCGGGCGATGTTGTTCGCCGAGCCGAGCGGGACGACGGCGGCCGGGGTCGTGCGTCCGGCGAGAGCGGTGACCACGGACGCCACGGTGCCGTCGCCACCGGCCACGACGACCAGGTCGGCCGGCTCGGCGAGGCCGGCGCGCCAGTCGTCGTCGTCCATCGAGAGGTAGCGGGCGTCGTGGCGTCCGCCGAGCAGCCCCTCGACCCACTCGCGGGTGTGCTCCCCGTCCCCGGCGGTGGCGTTGTGAATGAGGGTCACCCGCACCGGGGAAACCTCAGGGGACGATCGACGACGGCGGGAGGGAGGCGGCGATGCGGATCCTCGTGGCGAACGACGACGGCATCTACAGCCCGGGGATCGCGGCGCTGGCGCGGGCGGCGCGGCAGTTCGGCGACGTGCGGGTGGTGGCGCCCGACGTCGAGCAGTCCTCGGCCGGGCACGCGATCACCTCGTCGCGGCCGGTCCGCTACCGCCGCACCCAGGTCATCGAGGGCATCGACGCCTTCCGGGTCAACGGCACGCCGGCCGACTGCGTGGCCCTGGGGGCCCACCTCTGGGATGGCGTCGACCTCGTCCTCTCCGGGGTCAACCTGGGACCGAACCTCGGCAACGCTACATGGCACTCGGGCACCCTCGCCGCGGCCAAGCAGGCCGCGTTGCTCGGCATCCGCGGCATCGCCCTGAGCGCGCCGATCAAGGAGGAGACGACGGACCTCTCGCGCCTCGAGCCCTGGATCGCGCGCGCCCTCGAGACGCTCCTGGAGCGGGACGAGCCGGGGCTCGTCAACGTCAACTTCCCCCTCGAGCCGGAGGGGATGTGCTGGACCGCCCTCTCCGTCGACCAGTACGACGGCCGCGTGGTCGCCGACACGGACCCGATGGGCCGCGAGCTCTACTGGTTCACGGTCGCGCCGATCGAGCGCCCCGCGGAGGGCACCGACCTCTGGGCGGTCGCGCGCAACCTCGTCTCGCTGACCCCGCTGCGCCTCGACCTGACCGACCACGAGGCCCTGGAGGCCGTCGGCCCGGCGGCGCCGTCGAGCGCAGCCAGGGCGGGCCCGAGCCGCTAGGCCTTGCGCGCCCGGCTCGGCGCGACCCGCGGCGCCTCGTCCGGCATCTTGGGGTAGACCGGGGGCCACGGGTTGTCCGGGATCCCCGCGGCGAGGTCGGCGCGGTAGCGCTCGACCAGCGACTCGATGGACTGGGGCTCGTCGTCGATCGCCGCCCAGGGGTCGCCGAGCGTCGCGAGGCGCTCGGGGACGGTGCGGATCGTGAGCTCGTCGGGGTGAATCGCCTCGAGCTCGTCCCAGGCGAACGGGGTCGAGACCTGGGCGCCGACGCGCGCCCGGATGCACCACGCGCCGAAGACGGTCTTGTGGGGGGCGTTCTGGTTGAAGTCGATGAAGACGCGCGTCCCGCGCTCCTCCTTCCACCACGCGCCGGTGATCAGGTCGGGCCGGCGGCGCTCCATCTCGCGGGCGACCGACACGGCCGCCTGGCGCACCTCGAACGAGTCGCGGCCCGGCTCGACGCGCACGTACAGGTGCAGGCCGCGGTTCCCGGTCGTCTTGGGGAACGCCGCGATGCCGACCTCGCCCAGGAAGGCCCGCACCTCGGTCGCGGCCTCGCGGACCATCTCGAACGTCACCCCCGGCGAGGGGTCGAGGTCGAGGCGGAGCTCGTCGGTCTGGTCGGGAGTGGCGGCCCGGTAGGGCCACGGGTGGAAGCCGAGGCAGCCTTGGTTCGCCGCCCACAGGACGTGGGCGACGTCGGCCATGACGATCGCCCGCGAGGTGGTGCCGTTTGGCGTCGAGACGATGGTCGTCTGCAGCCAGTCGGGGGCCGACTCGGGGATCCGTTTCTGGAAGAACGACTTGCCCGAGGCGCCGTTGGGGAAGCGCTGCAGCAGCGTGGGCCGGTCGCGCACCGTCCGCATCAGGGGCTCGCCGACGGTGAGGTAGTACCGGGCGACGTCGGCCTTCGTCTCGCCGTGCTCCGGGAACATGACCTTCCCGGGGCTGCTGATGGCGATCGTCCGCCCGTCCGCGTCCAGCTCGAGGTGCTCGGCCTCCGCAGCCATCGGTGCCGACGGTAGCGGACCGCCCCCGGTACAGCAGCCGGCGGGCGACGATACGGCGGTTCCGCGCATGTGCCGCCCGGGCCGCCGCTCATAGCGTCCTCCCACGACAGCGACCGGACGCCGCAGCCGTGAGCGTCCGCGAAAGGAGACCACCATGGAGCTGTACGCGATCAGGCGCCGCGATGGCTGGACGACGGCCGAGGAGCTCGGCGAGTCCGCCGCCCGTTCGGCCGCCGAGGGCGACAAGCCCGGTTCCGGCATCCGCTGGATCCGCAGCTACGTCGTCACCGAGGTCGATGGCGGGCTCGGCACCGTCTGCATCTACGAGGCGGAGAGCCCCGAGGCGATCCGCACCCACGCCCACCGGGTCGGCATGCCCGCCGACGAGATCTCGCCGGTCGCCGACACGGTGATCGTCCGGCAGGACCCGGTCACCGTCGCCTCCTGAGCGAACTGTGCCCGCCGATCTCTGAGGGTCGCGGGACGCGCCGCGGCCCTCAGGGCGGTCGGGCCTACGTCTGCGGCTGGGGGGCGCCCTCCGGGGCCGACCCCGCGACGGCGTAGCCCTGGCGCCGCGGGATCGGGAAGATGGCGGCGAGCCCGACCAGGGCGACGATCCCGGCGAGCAGGAAGGTGAGGGTGAAGGCGTGCTCGGCCGGCAGCGTCGTCCCGGCGACCGTGAACGAGGTGAGGAAGGCGGCCGAGAGCTGGCCGCCGATCGTGCCGCCGACCGTGCGCATGACGGTGTTCATCCCCATCGCCACGCCGGTGACCGACGGCGCGACCGCGTCGACGATCAGCTTCGCGAGCATCGCGTAGACCAGGCCGACGCCGACCCCGAGGATCCCGATCGCCAGGATGATGTGCCAGGCCTCGGTGTGCGCCACGGCCAGCAGCAGCCCGGCGACGCCGATGGCGAAGAGGCCGACGAAGGTCAGCCAGCGAGCGCCCACGCGCGGCTCGAGGATCCCCCCGAGCGGCCCGATGATCAGCATCGCCACGGTGGCGGGCGTGAGGTAGAGCCCGGCCATGATCACCGAGCCGGAGAAGCCGTAGGAGACCTGGGCCGCCAGGTCGGCGGGCAGGCCGTTGCCGAGCTGTACGAGGGTCGGCATCAGCAGGTAGGTGCCGTACATCGAGAAGCCGACGACCACGGCGAGCACGTTCGTCCACAGCACCGCGCGCTCGCGCATGATGCGCATGTCCATCATCGGGTCGGCGACCTTCGTCTCGACCCAGCACCAGAGCACCAGGATCACGATCGACGCGGCGAAGCAGCCGAGGGTGGCGGCGCTGGTCCAGCCCCACCGCTCGCCCTCGCTCAGGGCAAGCAGCAGCGCGCCCAGGCCGGCCGACAGGGTGAGGACGCCCCAGACGTCGAAGCGCGAGGGCGTGCGGACGGGCGACTCGGGGATGAGCCGCCAGACCAGCACGAGGGCGACGACGACCGGCACGGCGCCGATCCAGAACAGCCAGTGCCAGCTGAGCGACTCGAGGATGACGCCCGAGAGCACCAGGCCCAGGCCGGCGCCCACGCCGAAGGTCGCCGACAGCAGGCCCAGGGCCGCGCCGACGCGCTCGCGCGGGAACTCGTCGCGGATGATCCCGAACGAGAGGGGGAAGATCGCGCCGGCCGCGCCCTGCAGCGCGCGCGCGCCGATCAGCAGCGCGATGGAGCTGGCCAGCGCGGCCCCGACCGTGCCGACGGCGAAGATGCCGAGCGAGATCACGAGCAGGCGGCGCTTGCCGTAGGTGTCGCCGAGCTTGCCGATCGGGGTCGTCACCACCGCGGAGGTGAGCAGGAACCCGGTGAACACCCACGCCGCCCAGGTGGCGGTCGTGTTCAGGTCGCTCTGGAAGTTGGGGATCGCCGGGACGACCAGCGTCTGCTGCAGCACGTAGGCCACGCACGCGACCGCGAGGATCGTCAGCGTGAGCCCCGGCCGGCGGGGCGCTGCGTCGTCCACCGGGCTCCTCCCAGGCGTCGGTTGAGACAAGAGTGTCTCGTGTTCTATCATGTGTGAGACACGACTGCCTCATGCCGCCTCCCGCCGACATCACGGTGAGCCCGGCTCCTCCCGCCGCCGACGGCACGGAGGAGCGGATTCTGGACGCGGCCATCCGCGTGCTCGGCGAGACCCCGGAGGCGAGCATGCAGGAGGTGGCGACGGCGAGCGGCGTCGGCCGCGCCACCCTCTACCGCTACTTCTCGACCCGCGACGACCTGGTGCGGGCGATCCGCCTCCGCGCCCTGCGCGACTGCCGCGAGGCGCTGGCGCCCGACGTGCTCGAGCGCGGGTCGACCCGCGAGGCGCTCGAGGCCGTGATCGGAGCCCTGCTGCCGGTGCTCGACCGCTACCGCGTGCTCATCGACGCGCCGCTCCCCGACCGGTCCGACCCCGAGCAGCGCGCACTGGTCGAGGCCGTCGAGCGGCCGCTGCTCGACCTGATCCGCCGCGGCCAGGACGGCGGTGAGCTCGACCCGCGCTTCCCGGCCGGCTTCGCCTTCGGCGTGCTGGGCGGCGTCCTCAGGGCCGCCCGCGCGGCGATCGCCGCCGGCGAGGTCTCGCCGGAGCGCGCCCATCCCCTGGCCGTGCGGGCCCTGCTCGCCGGCCTCGGGGCCAACGGCCCGGAGGTGCCGCCATGTTCCTGAACATCCTCGTCGCGGTCGACGGCTCGCCCTCGTCGATCCACGCCCTGCGCGAGGCCGTCGACCTGGCCCGCGTCCAGAACAGCACCCTCACGATCCTCACCGTGGCCCCGCCCGCGCCGCCGCTGCTGCCCGTGGCCGGCGTGGACCCGGTGGCCCTGCGCGACGACGTCGAGCGCTGGGCCGCCCAGGTGCTGGCCGACGCTGCGACGACCGTCCCCGACGACGTGTTGCTGCGGACCGTGCAGCGCTACGGCCACCCCGGCTCGGAGGTCGTCCGCGAGCTCGAGACCGGCCGCTACGACCTCGTCGTGCTGGGCTCGCGCGGCCGCGGCCCGGCGCGCTCGGGGTTGCTGGGCAGCGTGAACGGCTCCGTCCACTACCACTCGAGCGTCCCGATGCTCTCGGTGCCGGGCGCCGACGAGGACGGCGAGCCCCGCGAGGCCCTCATGGCGATCGCCGGCGCGGGCGGTCCCGCCGCCGCCTGAGCGCGTCCTCGAGGGCTCACGCTCGCGCGCATGTTCTTCGCCGACGAGGTCCTGCCCCACGAGGAGCTGGCCCCCGACGGCCGCACTGAAGGCGAGCCTTGAGGCGTCCGAGCTAGGCCAGCTCGATCCCCTCGTGGGTCAGAACGACCTCCTCGATCGCGACCTCGTTCCCGCTCGCGTTGAACGTGGGGCCCTCGTACTTACGGATCCACGCGCGGTAGAAGTTCCAGCGAGACTGCTCGGTCGCAGCGGCATCCAGGAGGACGACCGAGCCGTTCTTCCGCACGATGTGTCCGTCGAGCGCCCCCTTGAACCAGTCCCACAGCTCACGGTTGCTGTCGACGCCGCGACGCAGGACGAGGTCGTCCATCCTCGCGCGGCCGGGCAGCTTGCGCGTCGTCGGGTCGCCGCCGGTGCGGTACTCGATGACGTCGACCGAGGCGCCGAGCCCCGAGACCTCGCTGAACTCCGCGACGGTGATCCCGTCGATCTCCACGCGGAAGTTGAAGTTGCCGTAGGGCTGGTTGCTGCTCATCGAGAAGCCCTCCGCTGCGGGACGTAGGCGACGTCGCGGTAGATGGACAGGTCGTGGCGGATCCTCGCCTCCCCCGGCTGGCCCTCGCGGTCGCGCCAGGCGACCGTCGCCTCCAGCTCGACCGGCTCGCCGCGCGCGAAGTAGGCCGCGGCGTCATCGAGCAGCGTCCGGATCTCGCGGCCCGGCGCGAGGAAGGCGATGCGGCGGAGCAGGGGCAGCTCGGCCATGTCCACCGTCCCGGCCAGCCCGCGGACCGGCCCCGCGAATGCGCACGTGACGTCGACCGCGGCGGCGCCGCCGATGTTCGCGACGGCGAGGATGAACAGGCCGTCCTCGAAAAGCACGTCGAGGATCACGTCCGGCCGGCCGGCGGCGGCGGGCCGCGGATCGCCCGGCAGCCAGCCCTCGCGGTAGCGCGTCGGCTCGGTGTCGGCGAAGCGCGCGTACGCGACGGCAGCGTGGGGCGTCTCCTCCTCGACGCCGGCGCCGTGGCGCAGTGCGGTCTCGTCCACCACGTAGGCGCCCCAGCCCTCCTCGGCCATGTGCTCCCGCGAGCCGACGGCCAGCAGCGTGCACGGCCCGCTTCCGGCGCCGACGATCATGTGCGGCGTCCCGGCGGGGGAGTGCACGTAGTCCCACTCCCGCAGGCGGCGCTCCTCACCCTCCACGATCAGCAGCGCCTCGCCGGCCAGCACGAGGAAGCCCTCCTGGTCGGCCTCCCAGTGGTACATGCCGATCGGCTCGCCGGGCCCGAGCACGACCAGCTGTACGCCGAGCTGGGGGTAGCGCGTCTCGCACTCCTCGTCCGTCCACCCCGTGAAGGGGAGACTGTCGCCTCGCCCCGGCCGGTGCCGCCAGCGCGCCTCGCGCGCGTTCACGACGAACCAGCCGTCGCCCGCCGGGGCGAGGCCATGCCCGGTGTCCTCGAGCGGCGCCTCCGGCATGGCGGCAGCATAGGCCGCCGGCCGGTCAGGCGCGCGCGGCCATCGCGCTCCGCGAGCGCGAGCCGGGCCACCGCCCGTCGGCGAGCGCGCGTGCGTCGAACCGGGCCGGCCCGAGCACCCCCTCGCCCCAGCACAGCTCGTGCCCCCGGCCCTCGGCGTCGAGCGCGTAGCGGCTCCCGTCGGGCCGCTCGTAGATCGTCACGCCGCCCCCGTCGCCGATCACGAGGTCCTCGTTCATCGCGTAGCTGGTCACGGACGCCTCCTTCGGATCGTGTCCGTGGCGCCAGGTCACCCGCCGGGGGCCGTCGCGGGCTAGCCACCCTGGGGGTCGACCGGCCACACCTCGGCCGGCCAGGTGGCGGCGGTCGACACCAAGGGTCGGTGGTCCGGGGGCGAGCCCGCTGAGAGCCTCACCGCGCACGCGATTGGAGCAGGGGAGCCGACGATGGGCAGCACGGATCAGCATGCGACCGCGGCCAAGCCCGGGCTCCGGGGCCGCCTCGCCGAGCTCGGCCCCGGGTGGATCTCGGCCATCAGCGCGTTGGTCGCCGCCATCGTCGCGGCGCTCGGTCTCCTCATCGCCACCTCGGGCGGCGGATCGTCGGCCGACCCGTCGAGCGTGGCACCCGTCCCACGTTCTGATGGGCAGCCGCTGGCCCCGGCGCCGGCTCCGCCGGCGACCGGCCTGTGCACCGAGCAGCTGATGATCGCGGTCAATGGGACCGCGGCGCCGCTGACCTGCGCGAACGGCGACCTCAACACGCGCGCGTGGGAGCACTACGCGAGGACGCAGCCGTTCGTCATGGGCCTCGGCCCTGAGGCGACTCCGGAGGACGTCGGGCGGGCGATGTGCGCCGACTTCGACCGGACCGAGAACACCATCCCGCAGGAGCAGGACGCGTACCGGCTCGCCGAGGCCTACAACGGCTGGAACTTCTCCCTCGATCCCAGCGAGCTCTATCCCGACAACTGCTGAGGGCCGCCGGGGGCCCACACCACCTCGCGCCGGAGGCCGGCGCCGCACCCCGTCCACCGCACCAGCAGGGGCGCGTGGGCGGTCTGGCGCCCCTCCGCGTCGACCGCGAAGGGCCCGAAGAAGGTCGTCGTGCGCAGGGCGCGGGCGGCGTCCCAGAGCCGGTCGGGGTCCGCGGAGCCGGCCCGCCGCAGGGCCTCCTGGGCGAGCAGCCCCGCGGCCAGCGCCTGGGCGGCCGGGAAGTCGGCGTCGGCGGGCAGGGGCGCCGGCGGCGCCGACGCTCCGGGCAGCCACTGGCTGGGCCCGATCCAGCCGCGCACGGCGTCGCCGAGCGCCTCCGCGGCCAACGTCACCCCGCACACCGGCAGCGCGGCGGCGAGGCCGGCGGGCGCCAGCTCGCGCGCCAGCGCGAGGTCGTCGTCGGCGCGGCCGCCGCCGGTCACCCACGTTGCGCCGGCGTCGCGCGCCGCCCGCACCGCGGCGGCGGGGTCGGTCGGGTCGAGGTCGGCGAGCGGCGCCGGCGAGCCCGCGGCCTCGAGCGAGGCCACCGCCCCGGCGGCGATCTCGGCGGCGTAGCCGCCCGGGCCGCGCGCGACCAGGGCGCGCGCCCCGGGCTCGACCGCGGCCAGCGTCTCGCCGAGGCCGCGCCAGTACGCGGGCGCGGGCGCGAGCACGTCGACCACCCGCGCGCGGCGCGGGCCCGGCCCCAGCGCGGCCGCGCCGTGGTTCCAGATCACCTCGGGCCGGCCGGCCATGCGCTCGGCGACGGCCCGGCCCGCGCCGCTGCCGTAGGGGCCGAAGACGATGTCGGCGCCGGGCGCGAGGCGGTCGACGATCTCGGCCGCGCGCTCGGGGACGCTGCCGTCGTCCTCGAGGACGAGGTCGGCGCCCGCGAGCCCGGCCCAGGCCCGCAGGCCCGCGGCCGCCTGGCGGCCGAAGACCGCGTAGCGGCCGCTGAGCGCCACCGCAGCGACCGCCCTCATGCCGGCGCGGCGGCCGCCAGGAGGGTGCGCGCGGCCCGCCGGGCGTGGGCTGCCGGCTCGGGCGAGCCGGTGATGCCGGCGGTCGCCATCGCGCCCTCTGCCAGCACCAGCAGCTCGTCGGTCAGCGGCTCGGGCAGGCCCGCGTCGGACACCAGCCGCCCCAGGTCGGCGCGGAAGCGCCGCTTGTGCTCGCGCGCCTGCGCCGCGACCGCCGCCGACACGCCGCCGAGCTCGCCGTTCGAGTTGATCCACGCACAGCCGCGGAAGCCGGGCTCGGCGAACCACTCCCCGAGCCAGTCGAAGACCGCCGGGATGCGCTCGGCCGGCTCCGGCACCGCGGCCACATGGTCGGCCAGGCGCCGCCGCCAGCGCTCGTCGCGCCGCTCGAGCACCGCGACCACCAGCTCCTCCTTGCCGGGGAAGAGCGCGTACAGGCGGCGCAGCGACAGGCCCGAGCGGTCCCGCAGCTCGTCCATGCCGACCGCCTGGATGCCGCGCGTGTAGAAGAGCTCCTCCGCCGCGTCGAGCGCCCGCGTCCGCGCCGCGCCGTCGTCCACTCCGCCCCGCCTTGATCCGAGAACGATCGTTCTCTAGCGTAGCCGACCCAGGTCGGGAACGATCGTTCTCCGACGACGAGGAGCGCCGATGCCCGAGTCTCGCCCGCCCTTCCCCCCGTTCACCCGCGAGACCGCCGCGCAGAAGGTCCAGGCCGCCGAGGACGCGTGGAACACCCGCGATCCCGAGCGCGTGAGCCTGGCCTACACGCCCGACTCGGTGTGGCGGAACCGCGACACCTTCGTGACCGGCCGCCCGGGCATCGTGGGGTTCCTGGCGAGCAAGTGGGCGCGCGAGCTCGACTACGCGCTGCGCAAGTCGATGTGGTGCTTCGACGAGAACCGGATCGCGGTGCGCTTCCAGTACGAGTCGCACGACGCCGAGGGCCAGTGGTGGCGCAGCTACGGCAACGAGCTCTGGGAGTTCGACGACAACGGGCTCATGCGCCGGCGCGAGGCGAGCATCAACGACGACCCGATCGACGAGGGGCAGCGCTGGATCTCCGGGACCCGGCCGACCGAGGAGCACGGGCGGGACTTCCCCGTCCGCTGAACTAGGCGGCGACGGCCGCGCGCGCCTTCGCGGCCTTGACCGCCCGGGTGAGGCTGTCGATGTCGTAGGCGCCCTGGTGGCGCCGGCCGTTGATGAAGAAGGTGGGCGTGCCCGAGACGCCGCTCAGGTCGGCACTGTCGACGTCCTCGGCGATTCGGCCCGCGCCGGCGTGGGTGCGCACGTCGTCGTCGAAGCGCTCGAGGTCCAGGCCGATCTCCCCCGCCATCGCGACGAAATCGCGGTCCTCGTCGGCCTGGGTCTGCAGCAGCACGTCGTGCATCTCCCAGAAGGCGTCCTGCTCGGCCGCGGCCTCGACTGCCTCGGCGGCCTGCTGGGCGCGTGGGTGGACGTCGTTCAGCGGCAGGTGGCGCCACACGTAGCGCAGCTCGGCGTGGCCGGCGAGCAGCTCGCGGATGACCGGCTCGGCCTGGCCGCAGTAGGGGCATTCGAAGTCGCCGTACTCGACGAGGGTCACCGGGGCCTCGCGCGGGCCGCGGATGTGGTCGCGGTCCGGGTCGACCGGGGCGGCGAGGTCGACGATCAGCGTCGCGGTGCCGAGCAGCGCGCGCGTGCGGGAGCGCTGTGGCAGCAGCAGGGTCGCGCGGAAGACGATCCACGTGAGGATCGACGAGGCGATGGCCGCGCTGAGGGTGCCGATCTTCGCGTCCTCGAGGTCGGCCCCGTCGAAGGCCAGCGTGGAGATCAGCAGCGAGACCGTGAAGCCGATGCCGGCGATCGTCCCCGCCCCGGCCACGGCGGCCCAGCCCACCGGCGGGCGGATGCGCCCGTGGGTCACGCGCGTCACCAGCCAGGTGGCGCCGACGATGCCGACCGGCTTCCCCAGGACGTAGCCCAGCAGGATCCCCAGCGTGATCGGCGAGGTGAAGGCGCGCCGCAGGGTCTCGCCGTCGATCCTGACCCCGGCGTTCGCGAGCGCGAAGAGCGGCACGATCACGTAGCTCGTCCACGGCAGGAAGGCCTGCTGCAGGCGCTCGTTGGCCGGGATCGCCGCGGCGAGCTCCAGGCGCGCGTCGCGGGCCAGCTCGGGCGTGGGCTGCTCGCGGAAGAGGCGGAAGCGGTCGGTCGCCCGCTCCAGGTCGCTGCGGGCCGGCGGGTAGGTGTAGGCCAGCAGGCCCAGCGCGAGGCCGAAAACGATCGGCTCCACGCCGGCCTCGTAGAGGGCCAGCCACCCGGCCACCCCCAGCAGCGCGTAGACGAGGCCGCGCCCGAAGCCGACGGCCTGCAGGCCGGCCCGGCGCAGGAGGAGCGCCGCCACGAACACGCCGAGGGCCACGAAGAGCGCACCCACCTCGACGTCCTCGCTGTAGACGACGCCGATCACCACCAGGGCGATCAGGTCGTCCACGACGGCCACCGTCAGCAGGAAGGCCCGCAGACGGATCGGGAAGCCCGGCGCGACGAGCGCGAGCATGCCCAGCGCGAACGCGGTGTCGGTCGACATCGCCGCGCCCCAGCCGTCGAGCGACGACTGGCCCGCGTTCGCCGCGAGGTAGATCGCGACCGGCACCAGCATGCCGCCGATGCCCGCCGCCAGCGGCAGGGCCAACCGGCGGCGCTCGCGCAGCTCGCCCATGTCCCACTCGCGGCGCGCCTCGAGCCCGATGACGAAGAAGAAGAAGGTCATCAGGCCGTTGTTGATCCAGTCGCGCAGGTCCTGGGAGATGCCGTGGTCGCCCAGCTGCACCGACAGGGTGGTGCTCCACAGGTCGTCGTACGACGAGGCGTCGACGTTCACCCACACCAGGGCCGCGACGGTGGCGACCAGGAGGATGGCCGCGCTGCCGGTCTGGGTGCGCAGGAAGGTGCGCAGGGGCGTCTGCAGGTTGCGCGCCCAGGCGGTGCGTCCCGTGAACCGATCGACGGCCATCGGGGCATCCTCGCCCACCGGGCGCGCCCGCGCCGGATCGGGCGATCGCCGGCCTGAACTAGGCGGCCGCGCCTCGCGCCTCCCCGCGCGCGCGCCGGCGCACCTGATCCGGGTACCACTTGGTGAACAGGAAGGCGGCGGCCAGCGCGACGAACGGGATCACCCAGTAGAAGACCACGCCGAGCGTGTCGTCCTGGTCGAGGATCGTCGCGTCGCCGTCGACGATCGGCGGGATCAGGCTCGACACGGTCATCACCCCGAAGGCCGCGATCCAGACCCAGGTGATGACCAGCGTCGTGCGATGGAAGAGCGGGGTCTCCTGCACCTCGGGCGGCGCCTGCTCGCGCGCGTACTGCGACGCGAAGGGCGTACCGATCAGCACCGAGACCAGCGCGATGAGGAACAGGGCGGCGTTCGACAGCGGCTGGAACCAGCGCTCGAGGAACTGCTCGTCGCCGGTGTAGGCGACGATCGTGAGCACGGCGAAGGCGATCAGGGTGCCGAGCTCGAGGACCTTGGGGACCTCGCCGGCCTGGAGGGTCTTGAGCGCCTGGACGCCGACGATGGCGAGCGCGATGACGCAGGCCAGGCCGAAGTCGACGTTGCCGACCAGCACCCAGAAGACGATCCAGGGGACGAAGGCGAGGATCACCCCGGGCGGCCCGCCGTGCACGGCGGCCTGCTGGGTCTCCGCGGTCCCCACTCGCCACCCCCTCCGATCGCGGGCCGGGGCCAAACTCGCGGCAGCCTACCCGGCGGGTGGGCGGCCGGCCCGGCGCCCGGCGCGCCGGAACCCCCGACCGTATCCCGGCCGGAATTCGGCGGGCAACCCGGGCCCCGGGGCGGTATCGGCATGCACGACATCGCGCTCCCCGGAGCGCCGGATGATTGCGCCTCGTCCGGCGCCGCCACGATGCTCGCCGCTCGGCGGTGCACGAGGCATCCCCCGCGCCGAATCCGTACAGCGGATCGAGGACGCGAGGGGAGAGAGTGATGACCACTGCACTGAGGCGTCACCTGACGCCGGGGAACGCCGTGGCGGTCGCGGCGATGATCGTGGCCCTCGCCGGCACGGGGGTGGCGGCGTCGAACCTGGCCAACGGGTCGGTGACGTCGGCCAAGCTGGCCAACAACGCCGTCAGCGCGCCCAAGCTGGCGAACAACGCGGTCACGGCGACCAAGCTGGCCCAGGGGTCGGTCAAGGCGGCCAAGCTGGCGAACGGCGCCGTGACGCTGAACAAGGTCGCGAAGGAGAGCCTCGACGCGACGCGCTTCAAGCCCGGCGTGCTGGGCGGGGTGAGCGCGTCGAAGGTCACCGTCGTCCCCGGGACGCCGGTCAGCGTTCCGCCGGGCTCCACCGGGACCACGGCGACCGCCACCTGTCCGGCCGGCCAGCGCGCGATCGCCGGCGGCTTCAACGTGGGGGCCTTCGCGCTCGCGGACGCCACCGGCCCCACCGGCGACGGCACCGGCTGGACCGTGACCGCCGAGACCGGGGGGGCGCCCGCCTCGATCTCCGCGACGGTCGTCTGCGTGGCGCCCTAGGCCGTCGCCGCGCCCGCCGCGCCGCCCCCGCCGGGCGGCGCGGCGAGCAGGCCCAGCTCGCCCGCGCGGCGGGCGGCCTCGACGCGCGAGCGGCAGTCGAGGCGGCGCAGGATGCTGCGCACGTGCATGTCGACCGTGCGCGGGCTGAGGTAGAGCTCGTTCGCGATCTCGCGGTTCGTGCGTCCCTCGGCGACGAGGCGGACGACCTCGAGCTCGCGCCGCGACAGGCCGGCCCCCTCGGCCTCGGCTGAGGCCCGCCCCCCGAGGCGGGCCGCGACCGACTCGCCCAGCGCAGCGACCGCGCGGGCGGCGTCCGCCGCCAGCGGCCGGGCCCCCAGCCGTCGCGCGGCGCGGTGGGCGGCGGCGAGGCGCTCCAGGGCGGGCTCGCGCTCACCGGCCGCGGCCAGGGCGGCGCCCGCACGCAGCTCGATCTCGGCCCGCTCGTAGGGCAGGTCGAGGCCGCGGTGGATCTCGACCGCCCGCGCGAGCTGCTCGGCGGCGGTCGCCGCGTCGCCCTCCGCGAGCGCGGCCTCGCCGATCGCCTGGGCGAGGGCGGCGAGCGCGTCGGGGTGGCCGGTGCGGGCCGCGATCCGGGCGAGGGCCTCGGCGCAGCCGTTGGCGCGGCCGGGGTCGCCGCGGCGGGCGAAGAAGGCCGACGCCCAGCGCAGGCCGCGGACGGCGTAGTGGTTGTCCTCGCTCCGCTCCCAGCGAGCGAGCACCTCGTCGCAGAGCCGGGCGGCCTCGTCGTCGTCGCCTTCGGCGGCCGCGATCCACGCGAGCGCCGACGTGCTGTCGACCGTCATGTTGAAGTGCTCGACGCGCGACGAGGTCGCGAGCGACGAGGCCAGCAGCCGCCGCGCGGGGCCGAGGCGGCCGCGGAAGGCCTGGATCGCGCCGACGAGCCCCTCGGCCACCCAGACGCCCGAGCCCGAGGCGATCAGGCCGCGCCCCATCGTCTCGGCACGGGTCCAGTCGCCGCGCTCCCGCAGCACGTAGACCAGGCAGGTCACGCAGGCCAGCTCCGTCCCGGGTTGGTCCCCCGTGCGGCACAGCTCGAGGGCGGTGTCGAGGGCCGCCTCGGCGCCGGGGTAGTCGGCGCCGTCGTACAGCACCAGGCTGAGCCGCTGGTAGAGCTCGGCGGCCACCGGCGTCAGGTCGTGCTCCAGCGCCAGCGCGAGCCCGGCCCGCACGGCCTCGAGGCCGGCCTCGGCGTCGCCGCGCTTGGCCAGGGCGACGCCCTCCAGCCCCAGCGCCCGGGCACGCAGGTCGTCGCGCCCCGCCCGCTCGGCCTCCGCGCCCGCGGCGCGCGCGAGGTCGATCGCCGGCGTGTAGGCGGCGGCCGCGCGCAGGTGGTTGGCCGCCGCGAGGCGCTCGACGGCGGCGTCCGCCGGCCGGCTCGCGGCGGCGAAGATCGCAGCCGCCGACCGGCGCGCGGCCAGCGCGGCCTCGCGGTCGCCGCGCAGCTCGTGCACCTCGCCGAGCCGCCGCTCGGCGGCGGCCAGCGCCTCGGCGGGGCCGACGTCGGCCCGGAGGGCGCAGATCTCGCGCAGGGCCCGCACCGCCTCGGCCAGCTCGCCGGAGAGCTCGGCGCTGTCGGCGTACCACTCCAGGGTGGCGATGCGCCCCTCCTGATCCTCGCCCTCGGGCCAGAGCTCGAGCGCGTCGCGGCCGGCCCGGGCGGCGTCGCGGTGGGCGTGCACGGCACGGGCCTCGGCGGCCGCCAGCAACAGCGCCTCGCGGGCGCGGGCCGCGTCGCGGGCCCCCTTCCAGTGGACGGCGATCTCGAGGCTCGGGGCGCCGCCGGCCTCGAGGGCCTCGGCCATGCGGCGGTGCAGGGCCCGGCGCCGCAGCCAGGGCACGTCGGCGTAGAGCGCCTCGCGCGTCAGCGCGTGCCGGAAGGCGCCGGTCCCGGCGCCCTCCTCGCGCACCAGGCCCGCGTCCAGCAGCTCTCCGAGGGCCTCGTGGCCGGCCAGACCGCCCACCATCTCCAGGTCGAACGCGTCTCCCGCGACGGCGGCCACCTCGGCCGCCCCCCGCCCCTCCTGCGAGAGCTCGGAGACGCCGATCAGCACCGCGTCGCGCACGGTCTCCGGCAGGTCGCCCGGGCCCTCGCCCGGCTCGGCGACCGACGCGCGGGCGAGCTCCTCGACGAAGAAGGGGACGCCCTGGGCGCGGTCGTGGATCGCCGCCGCCAGGTCCGCCGGAGCGCCCTCGCCGAGCAGCCGCCCGACCAGCTCCGCCGTCTCCGCGGGGGCCAGGGGCGCCAGGGCCACCTCGTCCAGCCGGCCGCCGCGGCGCAGGTCGTGCCGCAGGCGGCGCAGCCGGTGCTCGCGCGGCAGGCCGTCCGAGCGGTACGCGGCGACGGCCAGCACCGGCAGCCCCTCGAGCGGCTCGGCCAGCCACGCCAGCAGCTCCAGGCTCGCGTCGTCCGACCACTGCAGGTCGTCCAGCACAAGCAGCACGAGCCCGTCGCCGGCCAGGTGCGCGAGGGCGTCGCGCAGCGCCTCGAAGAGCGTCGCCGGGTCGGCGGTGGGGGCCGGGCCGCCCAGCTCGGGGAGGATCGCCGCCAGCTGGGGGCCCAGCCGCCCGCACCCCTCCAGGGCATCGGGGCGCTCGCGCAGGCGCGAGCGGAACGCCGCCACGACGGGGCCGTAGGCGGCCGCCGTCTCGCGGCTCGCGCCGCCCCAGAGGACGACGGCGGCCGAGCCCGCGGCGAGCTCCTCGAGCAGGCGCGACTTGCCGACCCCCGCCTCGCCCCCCACGAGGACGAGCGAGCCGCGGCCCGCGCCGGCACGCGCGAGTGCGTCCTCGAGGTGCTGTCGCTCGGCCTCGCGGCCGACGAGCGCGGCGCGCGTCGCCACCATTCGCCGAGTCTAGGGCCGCCGCCGCGCGGCGCACCGCCGTACCGGGGGCCGCCGGTTGCCGTATCGCGCCCTCAGCGCAGGGCGGTGTCCGCCCCGGCCCGCGCCAGGGCGACGGCCTCCCAGCAGTAGCGCGCCACGACCGAACGGTAGGGCCGGAAGCGGTCGCCAAGGGGCTCCAGCCGCCGCGCGACCGGCGGCGGGTCGAGGTGCCAGGTGATGCCGTAGCCCTGGCGCACGCCCAGGTCCTCCACCGGCCAGACGTCGAGCCGCCGGAGCTCGAACATCAGGTACATCTCAGCGGTCCAGCGGCCGATGCCGCGGACGGCGGTCAGGCGCGCCACCACCTCGTCGTCGGTGAGCCCACGCCCGCCGAGCACCACGGTGCCGTCGAGCGTCTTCGCCGACAGGTCGCGCAGCGAGGCCAGCTTGTTGGCCGACAGCCCCGCCCCGCGCAGGTCGGCGTCCGGCACCGCGTTCAGCGCCTCCGCCGTCAGCGGACCCGGCACCAGCGCGCGCACGCGGCCGTGGATGGCCTGCGCGGCGGGCCCGGCGAGCTGCTGGAAGACGATCGCGCGCGCCAGGGCGCCGAAGTGGCCGTCCGGGTTGCGGGGCCGGTGGCCGATGCGGCCGGCGCGCGCCACCAGCCGGGCGAGCACGGGGTCGGCGTCGGCGACGGCGTCGATGGCGGCGTCCAGCGACGCCCGCCGCCCGCTCGGCGCGGCCGGCGATCCGGACGGCTCGTACGGCCAGCGCGCCTGGTCGAGGTCGACGCGCCCGCCGGCCAGCGGCACGCCCTCGCGGCGCAGCAGGGCGAGCTGGTGCTCCCCCTTGGGGATGCTGCCGTCCGAGCGCACGACCCGGTGCCAGGGCAGCGGCTCGCCGGTGGTCGCCAGGACCCGCCCCACGACGCGCGGTGCCCCCGGGTCGATGTCGGCGTAGGTGCGGACCCATCCCGGCGGGATGGCCCGCACCCGGTCCTCGATGTGCTCGGCCCGCTCCACGGCGTGGATCATCCCAGCCGCGCCCGACGCGGGCCCGCGGTGAACCCGCCGCGTCGCCGCGGTCGTAGGCTGCGAAGACCACGGCGAGGGGAGGGAGACATGGGCGACGGCGACCACGGCCGGCTCGCGGCGCTGGAGGCGCTGGTCGGCGACTGGGTGCTGGGCGACCCCGCCGTCCCGGTCGGGCGCGCCACCTTCGCCTGGCTGGAGGGGCGTCGCTTCCTGGTGCAGCGCTGGACGGTCGACGTCCCGGGGGCGCCCGACGGCATCGCGATCATCGGCGTGGACCCGGACGGCGACGGCCTGCTCCAGCACTACTTCGACTCGCGCGGGGTCGCGCGCGTCTACGGCATGAGCCTCGAGCGGGGCGTCTGGAGGCTCTGGCGCGACGGCGACGACTTCTCCCAGCGCTTCTCGGGCACGGTCAGCGACGACGGCTCCACGATCAGCGGCGCCTGGGAGATCGCCGGCGACGGCTCGACCTGGGAGCACGACTTCGACCTCGTGTACACGAGGGCCGGCTAGCCGAGGGGCGTGCGCCGGAGGTCGACGCGCACGACCCGGCCGCGCGCGAGC
>DATLLV010000072.1:0-2639 GCA_035537655.1 Miltoncostaeaceae bacterium | reverse complement strand
GGTCGACCGCCAGGTTGTGGGCGCGGATGAGGAGGACGTGGAACTGGACGATCAGCCCGTGCACGTCGTTGCGCGGGTCGCCCAGCAGCGCCGTCCCCTCCGAGTTGCGCGGCACGTCGTGCCCGGCCGTCAGCAGCTTGGCCGGGTCGTCGCGCGAGTAGAGGAAGGGCGCGCCCACCGGCCCGTCGCCGTAGAGGCACTCGAGGTTGACGCGCGGCGTGCGGAAGTTGGCGATCCGGGCCTCGTCGGCCCTCGTGGTCAGGGGGGAGCGGTCGGCCGTGATGTCGTGGGCCACGGCCTGGCCGAAGACCGGCCATCCCGCGGCCTCGCCGCCGTCGGCCAGCTCGTCGTCGGGCACCGCGGCCGCTCTGCCGAGGGCCAGCAGAGCCCCGTCGTCGCACGTCAGCGGCGGCAGGTCGGGCAGCATGCGCGCGTAGCGCCCGGGGGCCGGCGTGACCGGCGCGTCGACCGGTCGGTCGGGCGCGTCGACCGGCCGGTCGGGCGCGAGGCAGGAGGGGCCGCTGGTCGTCGTCGCCACCGGCGCGATGCTTTCACACGGCAGGCGGCGTCGGCCTCGCCGCGCGACGATCCCCGGGTCGTGTCGATCGCGGCGGCCCCCGTTCGTCGCAGTGGGTAGAACACCCTCGAACGGAAGGAGCGCGACATGCGGTTCATGATCATCGTGAAGGCCACCGAGCAGTCCGAGGCCGGCGAGATGCCGCCGCCCGAGGCGTTCACCGAGATGAACAAGTACAACGAGGAGCTCGTGAAGGCGGGCGTGATGCTCGCCGGCGAGGGCCTCCATCCGAGCAGCAGGGGAGCCCGGGTCGCCTTCTCCGGCAAGGAGCGCACGGTGACCGACGGTCCCTTCGCCGAGACGAAGGAGCTGATCGCCGGCTTCTGGCTCCTGCAGCTGAAGTCGATGGACGAGGCGATCGAGTGGGCGAAGCGGATCCCGTTCCAGGAGGACGCGGTCGAGGTGCGCCAGGTCTTCGAGGCCGAGGACTTCGGCGACGCCCTGCCGCCCGAGGTCGCCGAGTCGGAGCGGCGGATGCGCGACACCATCGCCGAGCAGCGGGGGTGAGCGCGGGGCCGCGGACCGCGCCCGTGCGCGACGCCCACCGCGCGGTCGAGGCCGTCTGGCGCATCGAGTCGCCGCGGCTGATCGCCGGCCTCGCCCGGATGGTCCGCGATGTCGGCCTGGCCGAGGACCTGGCCCAGGACGCGCTCGTGGCGGCGCTCGAGACGTGGCCCGAGTCGGGCGTACCGGACAACCCGGGCGCCTGGCTCATGGCCACGGCGAAGCGGCGCGGCATCGACCAGCTGCGCCGCGGCGCGACCCTCGAGCGCAAGCAGGAGGAGCTGGCCCGCGAGCTCGAGGTGCGCCTGGGCGACGCGGGCGACGACATCGACGCCGCCATCGACGACCAGGTCGGCGACGACCTCCTGAACCTGATCTTCACGACCTGCCACCCGGTGCTGTCGACCGACGCCCGGGTGGCGCTGACGCTGCGCCTGCTCGGCGGCCTGACCACCGAGGAGATCGCCCGGGCCTTCCTGGTGCCCGAGCCGACGCTGGCCCAGCGCATCGTGCGCGCCAAGCGCACGCTGGCCGCCTCCAAGGTGCCCTTCGAGGTGCCCTCCGGGCCGGAGCTCGGCGACCGCCTGGGCTCGGTGCTCGAGGTCGTCTACCTGATCTTCAACGAGGGCTACTCGGCCACCGCCGGCGAGGACCTGCTGCGGCCCGGGCTGTGCGAGGACGCCCTGCGCCTGGGGCGCATCCTGGCCGAGCTCGCGCCGGACGAGCCCGAGGTGCACGGCCTGGTGGCCCTGATGGAGCTCCAGGCCTCGCGCCTGCGGGCGCGCGTGGGCGCGTCCGGCGAGCCGGTGCTGCTGCTCGACCAGGACCGCGGCCGCTGGGACCGCATCCTGATCGTCCGCGGGCTGCGGGCCCTCGACCGCGCCGAGGCGATCGGCGTGGGCCTGGGCCCCTACGGCCTGCAGGGGGCGATCGCGGCCTGCCACGCGCGCGCCGGCCGGCCGGAGGACACCGACTGGCAGCGCATCGTCGCCCTGTACGACGGGCTCGCCCAGCTCACCCCGTCCCCGGTCGTCGAGCTCAACCGGGCCATGGCCGTGGCGATGGCGTTCGGCCCGCAGGCGGGCCTCGAGATCGTCGAGGAGCTGGCGGACGAGCCCTCGCTCGCGTCCTACCACCTCCTGCCGAGCGTCCGGGGCGAGCTGCTGGCCCAGCTCGGCCGCGCGGAGGAGGCGTGCGCCGAGCTGGAGCGGGCCGCCTTCATGACCCGCAACGCGCGCGAGCGCGACCAGCTGCTGGAGCGGGCCGCGGCGCTGCGCGACTAGGCGGCGCCGGCCGCCGCCGGCGGCGCCTCGGGCGGGCGCGGGCGCACGCCGGTCCGGCCCCGCGAGCCCGGGCCCCAGTGCCAGTCGACCTCGTCGGGGTCGACCGCCCGCGCGCAGCGCTCGCACCGGCCCACGCGCGTGACCGGCTCGCCGCAGGCGGCGTGCACCGGCAGCGCGGGCGGCCCGTCCGGCGCGCGGTTCTCGTCGCCCCAGCGCTGCAGGCCCAGGATCACCGGGAACAGCTCCTTGCCGCGCGGCGTGAGCCGGTAGTCGAA
>DATLLV010000071.1:0-5010 GCA_035537655.1 Miltoncostaeaceae bacterium | reverse complement strand
CGGGAGATCGAGATCTGGGAGGTGTTCGACGCCAGCACGACCTCGTCGCGGCAGACCTCGTCGAGGCGCCCGAGGACGTCGCACTTCACGTCGACCTCCTCGACCACCGTCTCGATGACGTGGTCGGCCTCGGCGCCGGCGGCCGCGAGGTCGGTCGAGGCGCTCACCCGGCCGAGCGCCTCGGCGGCCGCCTCGGGACCGTCGAGGACCTTCGCCTTCACCGCCCGCCCGAGGCCGCGCTCGATGCGCCGCAGGCCGCGCTCGGCCGCCGCGTCGTCGGCCTCGACGACGGTGACGGTCAGGCCGGCCTGCGCGACCACCTGGGCGATCCCGGAGCCCATCACCCCGCCGCCGCCGACCACCGCCACCCGCTCGATCGCCATCGCCGCCTCCCGGGCCGCCGTCAGTAGGAGCGGGGCAGGCCCAGGCCGGCCGTCGCCACGTGGTTCAGGGCCAGCTCGCGCGCGACCGGGACGGTGCGCAGCAGCCGCATGTAGGTGAAGCGCTGGAGCATCATCGTGTCCTCGGTGTAGCCGCTGCCGCCGAAGCACTGGAGGGCCCGGTCGGCGGCGTCCAGGCCGGCGTCGCAGGCCGCGATCTTGGCCATGTTCGACTCCAGCCCCGCCGGGCGGCCGGCGTCGTGCAGGCGCGCGCCGCGGGCGACGAGCAGCCAGGCGCCCTCGAGCGCGATCAGGGCCTCGGCCAGGGGGTGCTGCACGGCCTGGTGCGCCCCGATGGGCACGTCGAAGACCACCCGCTGCGAGGCGTACTCCGCCGCCCGCGCGAGGCACCAGCGGCCGACGCCGACGGCCTGGCCGGCCACGATCAGGCGCTCGGGGTTGAGGCCGTCGAAGAGGACCCGGCCGCCGCCGCCCCGCTCGCCGAGCACGCCGTCCTCGGGCACCGCGACGTCGTCGTAGAACACGTGCCACTGCTGCTCGAACGAGGGCGCCGACATGTGCACCGGGTGGTGGCTCACGCCCTCGCAGGGGAGCGGAAGCACGACGAGCGTGAGGCCGCCGCGCTCGGGGTCGGCGGCGACGACGATCATCGCCTCGGACGACTCGAGCGCGGAGATGTAGGTCTTCTGGCCGCTCAGCCGCATCGCCCCCGGCGGCCCGGTGACGCGGGTGCGCAGGCGGTTGGCGTTCGACCCCGCCTCGGGCTCGGTGAACGCGAAGCAGAAGCGGGTGGTGCCGGCCGCGATGCCCGGCAGCCAGCGCGCCCGCTGGGCCTCGGAGCCGTGGCGGGCGATGACCGTGCCCGCGATCGCGGTGGCGATCACCAGCTTGGCGGCCGGGAAGCCGCCGGCGGCGATGCGCTCGGAGGCGATGCAGAGGTCGAGCATGCCGCCCGCCCCGCCGTGCTCCTCGGGCAGCGACAGCCCGGTCAGGCCGGCCGCGCTGAGGTCCCGCCACTGGTCGAGCGAGGCGTCGTGGTCGTCGAAGCGCCGGTCGGCGTACTTCGCGCCGAGCGCGAAGGCGAGGTCGGCGATCTCGCGCTGCTCGAGGCTGAGGTCGGTCGGGTCGGCCTGGGTCATGGACGTGCGCTCCGATGTCATCCGCGGCCCTCCGCCTCCTCCGGCGCCGCGACGATAGGCGCTCATGACCGCGTTTTCAACCAAACGATTGGTTGATAGCCTGACGCGCCGTGAGCGTCCCGCCCCGCCCCCTCGACGGGCTGGCCGTCGTCAACCTCGGCGTCAACCTGCCCGCCCCCGCCGCCGCCGCGCGCCTGGCCGGCATGGGCGCCGCCGTGGTCAAGGTGGAGCCGCCCTCGGGCGACATGCTCGAGGCCGACGCGCCGGGCTGGTACCGCATCCTCACCGCCGGCCAGACCGTGCTGCGGCTGGACCTGAAGGACACCGGCGACCGCGCCGCGCTCGACGGCCACCTCGCGCGCTGCGACGTGCTCCTCACCTCCACCCGCCCGGCCGCGCTCGCCCGCCTCGGGCTCGGCTGGCCGGAGATCGGCGAGCGCCACCCGCGCCTGGTGCAGGTCGCGATCGTCGGCTACCCGCGACCGCGCGAGGAGGTGCCGGGCCACGACCTCACCTACCTGGCCCACCTTGGCCTGCTGGCCCCGCCGGCGCTGCCGCGCACGCTGATGGCCGACATCGGCGGCGCCGAGCGGGCCGTCTCGGCCGTCCTGGCCCTGCTGCTCGGGCGCGAGCGGGGCGGCGGGGAGCGCTACGCCGAGGTCGCCCTCTCGGACGCCGCCGAGGCCTTCGCCGGCCCGTGGGTGCACGGGCTGACCGGCCCCGCCGGACCGGTGGGCGGCGGCCTGCCGGCCTACGGCTTCTACGAAGCGCTCGGCGGGTGGGTGGCGGTCGCCGCCATCGAGCCCCACTTCCAGGCGCGCCTGCGCGAGGAGCTCGGCCTGCCGGACCTCGAGCGCGGCACCCTCGCCGCGGCCTTCCGCGACGGCACCCCGGCCGAGTGGGAGGCCTGGGCCGCGGCCCGCGGCCTGCCCATCGCCGCCGCCGGCGACGCCCGCCCCGACCAGCCCACCCCCGGAGGCCCGCAATGAGCGCACCCGCCGACGCGATCGCCGACCTGCTGGCCCTGCGCGGGCTGGTGGACCGCTACGCGGGGGCGGTCGACGGGCGCGACACGGACGCCTTCGCCGCCCTCTTCACCCCCGACGCCGTGCTGGCCGTCTACGAGGAGGGCGGCGGCGAGGCGGTGGTCGAGTACCGCGGCACCGCGGCGCTGCGCGAGGTGATGGATCTCCTTCGCCACTTCACGACGACCTTCCACCTGATGGCCAACCACCTCTGCGCGGTGGACGGCGACGCGGCGACGGGCGAGGTCTACTGCATGGCCCACCACATCGTCCCGGGGGACGAGGGCGAGACCGACCTGGTGATGTACATCCGCTACCGCGACGCCTACGAGCGCACCGGCGAGGGCTGGCGCTTCGCCCGCCGCGACGTGATGCGCCAGTGGACCGAGGAGCGGCCCGCCGCGCGGCGGCCGCTGGACGTCTGACCGCCGTGCGCGTCGGCATCTACACCGACCTGCGCAACCCGCCCGGGTGGCGGCGCCCCTGGGCGGAGCACTACGCGCGCACGATGGACCGGATCGCCGAGGCCGAGCGCCTGGGCGCCGACTCGGTCTGGGTGACCGAGCACCACTTCTTCGAGGACGGCTACCTCCCCCAGCCGCTCACCATGGCCGCGGCGATCGCCGGCCGCACGGCGCGGCTGCGGATCGGGACGGCGGTCCTGCTCGCGCCGCTGCGGCCCCCGCTGCAGATCGCCGAGGAGGCGGCGATCGTCGACCTGGTCAGCGCCGGGCGGCTGGAGCTGGGCCTGGGCGCCGGCTACCGGGTGCCCGAGTTCGCGGCCTTCGGTGCCGACCCGGCGCGCCGCTTCGCCCTGCTGCGCGAGACCGTCCGCGAGCTCCGCCGCATCTGGGACGAGGGCGCCTGCACCCCGCCGCCCGTCCAGGACCCGGTGCCGCTCTGGCTGGGCGTCATGACCCCCCGTGGCGCCCGCGCCGCCGGCCGCCTGGGCACCGGCCTGCTGTGGCTGGACGAGCGGCTGCTGGAGCCGTACCGCGAGGGCCTCGCCGAGGGCGGCCACGACCCGGCGGAGGCGCGCATGAGCGGGCTGGCCATGGTGATCCTGGCCGACGACCCGGAGGAGGCGCGCGCCCGCATCCGCCCCCACCTGGCCTACCAGCGCGAGACCTACGCCAGCTACGGGCGCGAGGGGACCGGCGACGCCGAGCCCTCCTCGCTGCCGCCGACCCTCATGCGCGACGCCGAGGGGCGCCGCACCGACCGCGAAGGCCCGGACGCCCACGCCCGCCCGCCCCGCCTGCACGTGTTGGCGCCCGACCAGGCGATCCCGTTCCTGCGCGGCTGGCTGGAGCGGATGCCGGTCGACCACGTCTTCTTCTGGGAGAGCATCGCCGGGATGCCCGACGACCTCGCCGACCGGCACGTCGAGCTGGTCGCGACCCGCCTGCGCCCGGCGCTGGCCGGGGCCGCCGCTCAGGCCTCGTAGCCGAGCGGCGCGAACTCCCCGATCGACAGCTCGAACACGCCCGTCCCCTCGCCGCCGGGCCCCCGCACGCGCACGAAGTGGTCGAGGATCGAGATCGGGATCGCCGCCAGGTCGTCGTCGGTGGCGGTCGCCCAGACCTCGCCCTCGTGGCCGGCGGCGGTCTTCGGCACCCCCTGGCCACTGGCGTCGTCGGCGTAGCCGCCGCCCGACAGGAACACCGGCAGCATCAGCTCGGTCTCGAGCGCCATCGACGCGCCGCCGGCGGTGGCGATCGACAGGCGCGAGCGGTCGAGGATGCGGTGGTGGCCGACCTCGCGCAGGTCGAGGTCGTAGCCGAAGTCGCTGACCGGGTCGGGCTCGCCGAGACCGTCCGGGCGCAGCGCGCCGCTCAGGCTGGTGCGCCGGCCGCTGGGGCGCTCGTGGATCCAGACCCAGGGCGCGACCTGCGGCAGCTGCAGCGGCAGCCAGATGTGCAGGCCCCGCTTCACCCGGCCCGAGGGGTTGCGCGCCCCCCACGAGCGGTCGCGCTCGCCCAGCCAGCCGTCGACCTCGTAGCGCTCGCCGCCGGCCTCGATCCAGCCGTCGAAGCGGCCCGACTGCACGAAGTGGGCGTAGGCGATCACCAGCCGGCCGTCCCTCTCGATGAGCATCGACGGCTCCATCTGGAACGGCTGCGTGCGGGCGCGGAAGGTGACGTCGAACGCCATGCCGACGTCCGTCTCCTCGGCCGCCAGGCGCCACGTGCGCATGGGCTCGGTGATGGCGAAGGACAGCGGCGGCGAGTCGAGCGTCCAGCGGCTGTCGCCCAGCGGCCGCCAGCTGCGCAGGTTGCGCTGCTCGCCGGGGCGCGCCACCAGGGCGAGGGCGTCGACCATCCCGGTGTTCGGGTAGGTGCCGAGCCCGCAGATCAGCCCCACCTCGCCGTCGGGGTGGCAGACGCCGAACCAGAAGCGCTCCATCCAGCGCGGGTCGTCCGACGCGACCGTGTCGAGCGTCTC
>DATLLV010000070.1:0-19437 GCA_035537655.1 Miltoncostaeaceae bacterium | reverse complement strand
CCGGGCGCCTCGCTGAAGGCCAGGCTCGAGTCGTAGGCCGCGCCGGCCCGCTCGAGCGCGCGCACGGTCTCGTGGTAGCGGAAGCGCAGGTAGTGGAAGCGCACCCCGTCGACGGGCCCGGCCTCGGCGCGCAGCGAGGCCAGCTCGGCCGCCAGCGCGGCGGGGTCGTCGGCCGCGGCGAACGAGCCGTGCAGCCCCACCTCGCCGCCCGCGGCCCGCACGGCGGCGGCCAGCGCCGGGCGCTCGCGCTCGTAGACGCGCCGCGGCGTGCCGTCGAGGCGGTGGGCGTTGCGCCCGATCAGGAAGACCGTCGAGCGCAGGCCGCGCTGCCAGGTGGTGCCGAGCAGGTCGGGCAGGTTGTCCCACGGGTCCGCGTCGCGCAGCGCGGCGGCCAGCCCGCGCGGCCCGCGGCGGCGGGCGATGCCGGCCAGCCCCCGGGGCGTCCGCCGCCGCAGGCGGTCGATGTCGTGGGTCA
The DNA here is from genome assembly GCA_035537655.1 of Miltoncostaeaceae bacterium. Taxonomy (GTDB): domain Bacteria; phylum Actinomycetota; class Thermoleophilia; order Miltoncostaeales; family Miltoncostaeaceae; genus DATAGF01. The sequence continues at coordinate 18,962 of DATLLV010000070.1, read as the reverse complement.
GGGCGACGCCCCAACGCCTGGGCGGCGGGATGCGCAGCGCCGCCCGGAGGGCGTCGAGGTAGCCCTCGACGGGCGGGTCGGTCAGGTCGAGGCCCGCCACCCGCCCGAAGGCGCTGGCGGCCAGCGGCAGGCGCCCGAAGCGGTCGCGGTCGGCCACGCGCAGCTCGTCCCAGCGCGCCAGCAGGTAGAAGGCGCTCGCGACGAGGTCGCCGGGCACCGGCTCCCCCGGCTGCGAGGGCGGGAACAGCAGCGTGAGGCCGGCCTCGCGGTGGACCGCGTCCCCGGGGAAGGGCGCCGGCGACTCGAAGAAGGCCTGGGCGCCGTCGTCGGCCGGGACCCAGACGCCGTCGGCGGGCCGCTCCGGGGCGTAGACCAGGTCGGCCTGCCCCTCGCTCCAGACCGGCTCGCGGCCCAGCGCCTCGGCCAGGGTCTCGAGCACCCAGCGGGCCCGCGGGGCGAAGGCCGGGCGGACGCCCTCGGCGCGGAGGCGGAGCTCAGCCACGGCTCAGCAGGCGGCGGGCGTGACGCTCGTAGAGGGCGAAGGCGGGCCGCGGGTCGCGCGGGTCGAAGACGCCGTCGCGCACCGGCGGGCGCAGGGACGCGAGGAACGGGCGCGCCGACCACTCGCGGCGGCGGAGCTCGCCGGCGCTGCCGGCCAGGTGCTTCGTCAGCAGCACCCAGCGGCGGCCGCTGCGGTGCCCCGGGGGCCAGGCGCGCGGGCGGCCGACCGCGTCGAGCCAGCAGGCCAGCGGCAGGTTCACGCCGCACTCGGTGGCGAGGCCGATCCAGAGCCAGGCGCGCGCGTTGACCTCAATCAGGTAGTCGCGGCCGTCGCGCTCGTCGCGCTTGACCTCGACCTGCGAGATGCCGTGGTAGCCGAGGGCGTCGAGCAGGGCGTCGCAGCGGGCCGCGAGGTCGGGGTCCCACCACGACTCGGCCGCCCGCGCGGCGCCGAACCCGACCGGCCACTGGCGCAGCTTGTGCCCGGTGAAGGTCGCGAGCGCCCGGCCGGAGGCGTCGCGGTAGCTGCCGTAGGTCCACAGGCGCGAGTCGTCGCCCGGGATGACCTCGCAGACCTGGGGCTCGTACGGGCCGGCCTGCTCCCACGCCCGGCGCAGCTCCTCGGGGTCGGCCGCCGTCAGCAGGTGGGCCCGGAAGCGGTGGCGGAACTCGGGGGCGTTGCGCGGCTTCAGCACGACCGGGAAGCGCAGCTCGCGCGCCACCGCGGCGAGGTCGGCCTCGGAGTCCGGGGTCACGGTCGCCGGCACCGGGAAGCCGTGCTCGCGGGCCGCCGCGTGCTGGTGCTCCTTGTCCATGATCGCGTCGACCTCGGGCCAGGGCGTCCAGGGGCGGCGGAAGAGGCCGTCGACCTCGGCCTGGCGCGGGCCGAGCGCCGCGATCGCCTCGTCGTGGGTGGCGTAGAGCACGCCGCCGCGGCCCCGTCCGCGCCCCAGCTCCAGCAGGTCGTCCACGAACCGCTCGGGCTCGGTGAGCGGGTTGGCCGTGATGGCCGGCGCGGCGTAGCGCGAGACCAGGCCGACGGCGTGGGGGTCGTGGTCGCAGGCGATCACCGGGACGCCCTCGCGGCCCAGGCTGCGGATGATCGCGAGCGCGTTCGGGCCCGACGCCTGCAGGACGACCGCGGGGGGGCGGGGCTCGCTCACGCCGTCAGCGACCGGTAGATCGCGGTCATGCGGCGGGCGTTCGCCTCCCAGGTGTACTCCTCGCGCCCCACCCGCAGGGCCTCCTCGCCCATGCGCGTCGCGAGGCCCGGCTCGTCCAGCACCCGCGCCAGCGCGTCGGCGAGCGCACCCGGGTCGGAGGGCGGCACCAGCAGGCCGGTGCGACCGTCGCGGACGATCTCGGGGGTGCCGTCGACCGCGGTCGCGACCACCGGGCGGCCCACGTTCATCGCCTCGCAGATCACGGTGGGCAGCCCCTCGCTGAGCGAGGGCAGCACGAACAGGTCGCCCGCCGCCATCCACCAGCCCACCTCGTCGTGGGCGACCTTGCCGACGAACCGCACCCGCTCCGCCACGCCGAGCTCGGCGGCGCGCCGCTCCAGCGCCGGACGCTGGTCGCCGATCCCCGCCGCCACCAGCAGCGGCGCGCCCCCGGGGCGGCGGGCGAGGAGGGCCATCGCCTCGACGAGCGTGTCCACCCCCTTGCGCGGGACGAGCTTGCCCACGTAGCTGACGATCGGGCCGTCGTCTGGCAGGCCCAGGCGGGCGCGCGCCTCGGCCGCGGGCCGGGGCAGGAAGGCCCTCGTGTCGGCCCCGTTGGGCACCACCTGCACCGGGCGGCGCGGCGGCGCCAGCGCGGCGGCCGCGCCGGCGATCGCGGCGCTGACGGCGCAGACCTGGTCGATCGCCGCCACCGCCGAGGCGACCCGCTCGCGGCTGCGGCGCCCCCGCGCGGGGACGTCCAGGACGTCGGCGCGGTGGGCCGTGGCGACCACGGGGACGCCCAGCCGGGCGGCGGCGCGCGCCGCCGCCCAGCCGTCGGGCACCAGCATGTGGGCGTGGATCACGTCGAACGGCCAGCGCTCGCGCACCCGCCGCAGGGGGCCGGCGACCGCGCGCAGCATGGCGTCGGCGTTGCGGTGGCCCAGCCGGGCGCCCGGCAGGGTGAGCTTGCGCGGGTAGAGCACCGGCACGCCCTCGACGGCGTCGACCCCCGGCACCTCGCGATACGCGCGCCAGCGCGGCAGCAGCGGCGGGGCCCAGCCCTTGGGCGAGACGACGCGCACGTCGTGGCCCAGGCCCACCAGGGCGCGGGCCTGCTCGTGCACGAAGATCCCGGCGGTCCGGTTGACGGCGCTCGGGTACATGTGGCTGAGGATCAGGACCCTCATGGTCCCTCGCGCGCCGGCAGCGGCGCCGCGGCGTCACGCTCCCGCTGCCACAGCACCAGGGCGCCCATGCTCAGCCCGAAGACGATCCACATCGGGGCGAAGTGGATGGCGGTGGACGGCCCGATGCTCCCGAGGATCCAGCCGATCAGCGCCAGGGCGCCCGACAGCGCCAGGTAGCGCACGAACGGGTCGCGGCTGCGGCGCGCCGTCCGCACCTGGCGGCGCAGCAGGGTCAGGTAGAAGAGCAGGGAGAGGGCGAAGCCCACGATCCCGCCGTTCACCAGCACCTCGAGCCACCAGTTGTGCAGGTTCGCGACGCCGGGGAAGTCGGCCAGGCTGCGGACGTGGGTCTCGGCGTTGCCGGCGCCCACCCCGAGACCGTCGGTCTCGGCGACCAGGCCGAGGCCGTCGTCGAGCAGCGACGAGCGCACGCCGCCCGAGCCCTCCTGGGTCTCCAGCTGCTGGCCGAGGATGCCGAAGTCGAGCTTCGTGATCGTGCGCTGGTCGAGCTCCACCGGGCCCACCCCGAGCAGCGCCGGCACCACCAGCAGGACGGCCAGCGCGGCGACGCCGGCGGCCACCACCAACCGGCCGCGGGCGCGGCGGTCGGTCCCGATCAGCACCAGCAGGCCCAGGATCACCAGGCCGGCGGCGACCAGGCCCGACTTGCTGCCGGTGGCCAGGATGAACAGCAGCGCCACGCCGCCGCCGATGTAGCCCACCATCCTCAGGCGCACGTCGCGGAAGACGACCGGCAGCACCAGCAGGTAGGGCAGGCTCAGGCTGAGGTAGGTGGCGAAGTTGTTCTGGTTGCCGAAGAGCGAGCCCACGCCGATCAGCCCGGTGCGGCCCTCGCGGCCCTGGCGGAAGGTGGGCAGGTGCAGCCCGGTGACGACCTCGGCGACGGCGATCAGGCAGGCCAGCACGAACACGCCGAACAGGGTCCAGAGCAGGATCTGCGCGCGCCGGCGGTCGCGGCAGATCAGCGCGATGGCGATCGCCAGCCCGCTCAGCATCGCCAGGAAGAGGGTCCAGCGGAGGGCGGCCAGGAGGTCGTCGGCCCAGCCGATCGACAGCGCCGTCCAGCAGAACCACACCGCCAGCAGGCCCGCGGGGCGGGGCAGGCCGCCCGGCAGCACCAGGCGGCCGTCCATCAGCAGGTAGCCGACCACCCCCAGGCCGAGCAGCACGATCAGGACGCGGAAGAGGAACAGCCACGGCGCGGGCGGCGCGGCCAGGTTCGGCCCGGCGATCGCGGCAGCGGCGGTCACCACCACCACCACCGGCGCCAGGCGCCGCACCGGCACGTTGCGGATCAGGGTCCCGATCAGCAGCAGCACCGCCAGGGCGAGGCCGGCCAGGGGCTGCCAGACGGCGACCGCGCCCGCGGCGACGGCGCCGATCGCGACCGCGATCGCCACCTTGTTCGGGGAGGGGGTCGGTCGCGCAGCCGCCGGCCGGGCGGGGGCGTCCGTCGTCATCGAGCGGGCAGCGTAGCGCGCGGCCGCGCGGGCCGGGTCAGCCCGGGGGACGCCCCGCGGCGACCGCCGCGCGGAGGATCGCCTCGACGCGCTCGGCCTGCCGGTCGATGCCGTGCGGCGCGGCGGCGCGGCGGCACGCCTCGGGCGGCGGCGGGTCGTCGAGCACCGCCAGCAGCCCCGCGGCGACGTCCACCGGGTCGAGGGGGTCGACCAGCCGCCCGGCGCCGGGGTCCGGCACCACCTCGCGGGCGCCGCCGACGCGCGTCGCCACCACCGGCCGCCCGGCCGCGAGCGCCTCGAGGGCGGCGATTCCCAGCGGCTCGACGCGGCTGACCAGCGCGAGGGCGTCGCTCGCGGCCACCCAGTCCGCGACGGCCGCGTGGGGCACCGCGCCGGGACGGATCACCGCCCCCTCCAGCTCCAGCAGGCGCGTCCCGGCGTCGACGGCCGCCGCCAGCGGGCCGCCGCCCACGTAGGCCAGGCGCGCGTCCGGGTGCCGCTCGCGCACGCGGGCGAAGGCCTGCAGCAGCACGAGCGGGTTCTTGCGTTCGGTCAGCCCGCCGACCGCCACGACCAGGGGGCCCGCGCCGGTCAGCCCCAGGCGCGCCCTCGCCGCGCCGCGGTCGGCCGGGGCGAAGCGCTCGAGGTCGACGCCCATGTTCACGACGTGCAGCGGCGGCAGGGCCAGCCCGCCCCCGCGCAGCTCGCCGGCGAGGTACTCGCTGACCGCGATCACGCCGCCGGCCCGGCGGAGCGAGCCCTCGGTGGCCCGGCGCGCCGCGCGCCGGTCGAGGTTGCGCACGTCCTGGCCGTGGGCGGTGACGACATAGGGGATCCGGGCCCGGCGGGCGGCCTGGGCCGCGATGGCGCCGGTCGGGAAGAGGAAGTGGGCGTAGATCACGTCGGCGCCCGCCGCCTTCCGCCCGGCCTCGCGGGAGAGGCGGGCGTACTTGGCGGGCGTGCGCAGCGGCCCCGACGAGCGCCCCTCGATCGCCGCCGTCTCGACGCTCAGCCCGCGCCGGCGCAGGGCCTCGCACATGTCGGCGACGAAGGCGCCGAAGTCCGGGTCCCGCGGGCCCGGCCACATGTTGCTGAGGCACAGGACCCGCAGGGGGTCGGTCATGCGACCGGCACCGGCTCGGGTGTCACGGGCCGCGGGGCCGCCAGCGGGGCGACCTGGGTCGCCAGCGCGACCGCCGCGCCGGCGATCACCCAGGTGAACGGGTCCTCGAAGAGGGCGGCGTAGAGCAGGCTGTGCACGACGATGCCGGCCAGCATCGCGCCGAGGGCCCACCGGGCCCAGCCGACGTCGCCCTCCTCGCGCGACCCCCGCACGCAGGCCCAGCCGGCGCCGATCAGCAGCGCCACGAACAGGGCGGCGCCCACCACCCCGCTCTCGCTCAGCACCGTGACCGGGGCGTTGTGGGAGATCACCACCCGCACCCGCTTCTGCTCCAGGGGCGTCAGGGTCTGCTCGAAGCGGTCCTCGAAGGCGCCGAGCCCGACCCCCTCGACGGGCCGGTCGCGCCAGATCTCCAGGCCGCCCTTCATCAGGTCGAAGCGCCCCTCGCTGACCCGCTCGAGGCGGTCGCCGCTCGTGACCGCGCGCCGCACGTTGGCGTTCGTCGCGACCGCCGTGCCTCCGAGCACGACCAGCAGGGCGGCGGTGCCGATGGCCGTCTTCAGCGGCCCCACCGCCCGCACCGCCAGCAGCACCAGCCCCACCAGCAGCATCAGGCTGCTCGAGCGCGAGAAAGTCACCACGAGCCCGGCGGCCATGATCGCCGCCGAGGCGGTCAGCGCCGCCAGCTCCCAGGGCCGTCGCCGCACCCAGGCGAGCGCGAGGCAGGCGAGGATGCCCAGCGCCAGGTAGCGGCCGAGGATGTTCGGGTCGAAGAAGATCCCGTTGACCCGGAAGAAGCGGCTGTAGACGTTGGCCTGCTGCAGGGTCTCGTTCCACCAGATGTCCTGGATGGCGTACTGGTAGAGGCCGACCAGCGCGCCGATCACGCCGCCGACGATCGTCGTGATCGCCAGCGCCGCCAGCGCGCGCGCCCGCGGCCACCAGGCGAGCACCAGCAGGTAGAGCACCGTGAAGGGGAGGTAGAAGAAGCCGGCCTTCACCGCCGCCTGCTGGGGGTCGGCGCTCCAGAGGGTCGAGACCATGAAGAACGCCACCAGCAGCGCGAGCGGCACGTTGAGCGCCGCCGGCCCCTCCGGGGCGGGCTGGGGGATGCGGCCGCGGACGCGTCCCCAGATGAACGCGATCAGGCCGAGCAGGATCACCCCGTAGAGCGGCACCAGCAGGTTGCCCTCCTGGCTGCCGAACGTGACCGGGATCCGGATCGGCAGCGCGATGCCCAGCAGCACGAACCAGACCGTGGGCCGGGCCAGGATCACCTGGACGACGATCACGACGACCGCGACGGCCACCACCACGCCGACGACCGCGGCCACCGCGGGCAGCGGCGAGGCGAGGCGGTCGAGGCCGTCGCGGGCGTCGCCCTCGGGCACCAGCGTCGCGAGCAGCACGGCCCACGAGGCGACGAGCACCGCGAGGGCGCCGGCGCGCTGGCCCTCGCTGCGCAGCCGCGGCAGCGGCAGCAGCAGCGCCAGCACGGCGAAGGCGGCGGCGCAGGCGGCGACCTCGCGGGCGGCCTCGTTCACGGCGACCCCCGCAGGGGCACCAGCGCCGCGCTGAGCCCGTCGTCGGTGCGGGCGACCAGCCAGAGGGCGGAGGGGTTGATGCGCGGCGGAACCTTCACCCGCACCGTCCCCGCGGGGCCGCGCGCACCGCCGCCGACCTGCGCGCCCAGCGGGTCGCCGAGGGTCTCGCCGGGCGTGCCGGTGCGGCGGTAGAGGGCGAGCGTGACCGTGTTGCCGGAGGGCAGGGGGTCGCCGTCGGTGCGGCGCAGGTCCGCCCCCACCAGCTGGCGGGGCGCGACGGACGAGGGCACGGCCGTGCCCGCGAGGTAGCCGACCCAGCAGGTGCGGTCGCGGACCACCCGGTTGCGCGCGGCGTCGAAGAGCGAGGCGCGGATCAGGTACAGCCCCGGCGGCACCTGGCCCCCGTCGGCGCGCCGCCCGTCCCAGCGCCAGGTGACCGCGTCGCCGGGGCGCACCGGGCGGGGCCCCAGCCGGCGGACGGCGTCGCTGCTCGCGGCCGTCCCCGCCGCCACCGGCCCCTCGCGGAAGGCCTCGAACAGCACCGACCCCTCGTCGCGCGAGCTGAAGCTGACGCGGCACTCGCCCGGGCCCGGCTTGCCCAGCGTGGCCGACTCGACGGTCATCTCCGCCGGCCGGGGGGCCTCGGTGTCGACGACGATCGCGCGCGTGGTGTTGAACTGCTTCTTGCCCGCGTGGGCGCGCAGCTTGAGGGCGTAGGTCCCGTCCGGGACCACCTGGCCGTCGTCGTCGCGGCCGTCCCAGTCCTCGCGCACCCAGCCCCGCGGCGCCGTGCGGTCCGTGATCAGGCGGCGGACGGTGGTGCCGTCCTTCTGGACCTCCACGGTCACCGCCGCCGCCTCGCTCAGGCGCACGTTGACCTTGGCGTCCTCACGGCGCCCGTCGCCGTCCGGGCTGAAGAGCCGGGTGGCGTTGAACCGGGTCACGACCGGCGGCGGGGTCGGGAAGGCGAACGGCAGCACGAAGTTCCCCAGGCCGAGCACGAAGAGCGCCACGATGGCGACCACCACGCCCGCGCGCCGTGCGCGGCCGTCGCGCGGCGACCCGTCACCACTCAAGTCAGAAGCTCCGGAACCCCAGGCAGATGTAGAAGCCGAACCGCCCGGCGGGGGTCCGCGACAGCGCGAGCTCCGCGCGGCGCGGTGCGGCGAAGCGGTAGAGCCGCCCGATCTGCGAGCCGACCCGGCCGCCGGGGCGGAAGAAGACGCCCCGGCGCGAGACCGGCACCAGGCCGGCCGCCGCGCCGTGGCTCTCGAGATCGACCCAGGTCTGCCAGCGGTCCACCGGGGCGAGGTTGAGGCGGATCCCGCGGACCCCGCGCTCGGCCAGCCAGCGCCGCGCGCCCGGCAGGCTGCGCCGGTTCGGCGTCGAGACCACGACCAGCCCGCCGGGCGCGAGCCGGGCGGCCAGCGCGCGCATGCAGGCGCGCGGGTCCTCGAGGTGCTCGAGGACGTCGGTCAGGCAGATGAGGTCGAAGGGCCCCTCGGGCGGCTCGTAGGCGCTGCCCACGACGGCGCTCAGGCGGTCGGTGGCCCCGATCTCGGCGATGCGCCGCTGGGCGTGCGCAACCGACTCCGGCGAGAGGTCGACGCCGATGCCCGAGTAGCCCCGCTCGGCGAGCCGCTCCAGCAGGAAGCCCGTGCCGCAGCCCACGTCCAGCACCCGGCCGCCGGGGCGGGCGTGGCGGTCGATGGTCTCCAGGACGAGCGTCATGCGGCTCTGGAGGTGCCAGTTGCGGTCCTCCACCGCCACCAGCCGCGGCGCCAGGCGGTCGTAGTAGGCCTGGACCTGGGCGAGCCGGCCCGGCTGCGGGTTCACGGGCCCCACCCGGGCGGCGGCGGGAAAGCGGCCGCGGCGGCGGCGAAGCGCGCGTAGGCCGGCTTGCGGGTGCCGTCGACGCGCAGCAGCCCGCCGGTCCAGCGGGGGTTGTCCTGGAAGTTGAACCAGGTCACCAGCTGGACGCGCGGGTTCCGCGATGCGGCCACCATGGTCTCGTCGACCCAGGCTGCCTGCTGCTCCTCGCTGACGAAGTAGCGGTGGAATCGATTGTAGGACGTGTGGTAGCCCGTCTCGGTGATGTGGATGGGCGCGCCGGGGGCAAGCCTATCCACCTGCCGGATGACCTGGGGCAGCGTGCTCCAGGAGGGCACGAAGAACGCCTGGAGCGGCGAGCCGATGGGGTAGATGTGCATGCTCCAGGCGTCGATCGGCGGGCCCTCGTCGGCGACCCGGCGGACGAAGTCCAGGCTGCCCACGGCCGCCCGCCCGTCCGTGGGGCAGGCGGTCGGCGAGGCGCCCGCCGGGCCGGCGGCGCCGCCCACGACGATGGCGCGCGGGTTGGCCGCCTTGATCTCGCGGTAGGAGGCCGCCAGCAGCGAGGCGTAGGCGCTCGGCGACACCAGCAGCGCCTTCCCGCGCGGCCCGCGGCGGCACTGCGGGTTCCAGAACCCGGGCAGGTTCGGCTCGTTCCAGACCTCGATGCGACGCACCTCGGGCAGGGCGCCGCCGCCGGCCGCGAAGGTCCCCGAGTAGCGGCGCGCCAGCGCCGCGGCGAAGCGGGCGCCGTCCGCGGCGCGCGGGGCGGTCGTGGGCGAGCCGGTGCGCGAGGCCCACTCGGGCGTGAGGTAGAAGTCCATCAGCGTCGCGACGCCGCGCGCCGCCAGGCCGCGCACGATCTGGTCGTAGCGGCTCCAGTCGTAGGCCGGGTCGGCCGGGTCGCGCGCGTCGGCGGGCCTCGTCTGGGCCACCTCCCGCCAGAGCACGTCGACGCGGGTCGCCTTCGCGCCGGTCGCGGCGAGGGCGTCGAGGCGGGCGTCGAGCGCCGGGCCGCTCACGTTCACCAGGTTGTCGTCCTGCAGCGAGGCGATCGGCGCGGCGGCCGCCGCGCCGCACGTGGCCAGCAGCGCCGCCAGCGCCGCCAGCGCGGCCAGCGCAGCGCGGAGCGCCCTCACCGCAGCCTCGCCAGGCGCACGACGCCCACGCGCTGCCCCTTCTTGCGCGCCCGCTCGACCCACGCGAGCCGCGCGCCGTCGGCGCCGACCGCGTCGATGCGGCGCCGCCCGGTCGTGACGGTCCGCGGCGCGATCCGCCCGCGGCGCGAGGCGATCACCCGCCGGCCGTCGGCGATGGCCACCGTGCCGCCGCCGACGGCGACGGCCGGGGTGCGGCCCCCGCTCCAGACCCGCCGCGCGCGGGGCGCGCCGCCGCCGGCGTCGACGCGCGTCACGGCCAGGCCGCCGCCCGCGCGCGACAGCACGGCCACCAGCCCCGGTGCGGCCCAGACGCGCAGCGCCGGCCCGGGAAGGGCCACCGCGGCGGGGGCGCCGCGGCCGTCGCGCGTCACCAGCAGCCGGTCCGGGCGGGCCGGGTCGGCCCAGGCGCGCAGGTCGCCGCCGGCGACGGCGACGAGGTCGATCGCGCCCGGCTCGGCGGCCACCGGGGCGGGGACCGGCCCGCCGGCCGGGTCGCCGACGCGCAGCATCTGGCGCCCGCTCCCGTCGAGCTGGACGAAGCGCACGGCGCTTCCCGTCCAGCCCGCGGCCACGCTGTGGGGGGCGTCGGCGCGCCCGTCGCTGTCGATGACCGACTCGATCCCCTCGTCGTCGCAGCACCAGATGGTGGGAGGGGCGACGCGGCGCGAGCCGGGCAGCGCGACGAAGCCGCCGTCGCCGGTCGGCGTCAGCGTGCCGGAGCTGAAGGGCGCGATGCTGGTGCGCACCGAGACCGGCGTCTCGGGCGCGCCGGCGAAGCGGCGCGACGCGCGGTCGAGGCGGACCCGCGAGACGTCGGCGCGGTAGTAGTCGAAGCGCTGGGCGCCGGGCGGCGAGCCCGTGATGCGGCGCGGGTCGACGTGCACCGTGGCGGCCTCGGTCCAGACCAGGTCGCGGCCGCTGAAGGCCACGGTGCGGTCGTACCAGCCGTCCAGGGTCAGGGTGCGCGTCGCCCCCGAGGCCCCCGGGGCGGCGACGAGCGCCGCCGCGGCCGCCGCCAGCGACAGCGCGGCGCTGAGGGCGCGCCGGGTCACGCCCCCGCCGGGGCCTCCGCCCGTAGGGCCACCACGGTGTCGGCCAGCAGGGCCTCGCTCGTGGCCGCCAGCTCGGGAGCGGCGAGCGGGGTCATGTTCGTGAGCTGCACGTGGCGGGCGCCGCGCGCCACGAACGTGGACACCGCCCTCGCGACCTCGTCCGGGGTGCCGTGGATGACCGAGTCGCGCACGACCTCGGGGGGGACGGACTCCGCCAGGGCAAGCGCCTCGGCGCGGCCGTAGGCGGTGGGCATGAAGGTCGTCAGGCCGAAGGCGCCGTCGCCGAGCGGGTGGGTCGCGCCGCGGGCGGCGAAGGCCTCCGCCGGCCGGGTGAGCGCGATGAAGCGCATGAGCAGCGACCCGTCGATGGCGGCCTCGGCGGCCTCGCGTGTCTCGGCGACGACGATGCGCGCGTAGAGCCCCGGGGTCACGGCCCCCTCGGGGCGCCCCGCCGTTCGGGCCGCGGCCAGCACCTGGTCGAGCATGCGGGCGTAGTCGTCGGGGTCGGTCGTGAGCGGCAGCCAGCCGTCGGCCTGGCGCCCGGCCAGGCGCAGCCCGCGCGGGCGGTGGGCGGCGATCCAGACCGGCGGCGGCCGGTCGCCCAGCGGGCGCAGGCCCAGGATCGCGCCGCGCAGGCGGAAGTGCTCGCCGTCGTGGTCGACCGGGTCCGCGCCGCCCATCAGCAGTCGCATGACCTCGAGCCCCTCCTCCAGGCGCGACAGCGGGCGGTCGTTGGCGATCCCGAAGGGCTCCAGGTTCAGGGCCTCGCCCGACCCCACGCCCAGCATGAAGCGCCCGCCGGTGAGGTGGTCGAGCGTCAGCGCCGTCTGGGCCAGCGAGGCCGGGTGGTTGCGGACGATGTCCGTGACGCCGATCCCCAGGCGGATCTCCCGGGTGGCGCCGGCCGCAGCGGCGACGACCGGGACCGGGTCGAACCAGATGTGGGGGCTGGCCTGGCCGGCGGCGGCCTGGGGCACGAGGTCCGGCGTCCAGATGGACGGCGGGAACCAGTGGAGCAGGTGGTCCGCGTACCAGATGGCGTCGAAGCCCTGCTGCTCGCGGCGCTGCGCGGACGCCAGCACCGCCTCCGTCGGCGGGCGCACCGCGCCCATCGCCGACAGCTCGAGACCGCGCTCCGCCATGGCGGGCAACCTACTCCGCGACCGGTGGGCCTCCAATGGCCGCGGGTGGCGGGCCTCCCGGCGGGTGGTCGGCGCCCCTGATCTGGGCCGCGGCGTGGGCCGCGACCTCTGCCACCACCGCCCAGCCGTCGCGGGCGCCGCCGGGCGAGCCGGGCAGGTTGACGATCAGGGTCGCGCGGCGCACGCCGGCCTCGCCGCGCGACAGCATGGCGTGGGGGGTGACCGCGAGCGAGCGGGCGCGGATGGTCTCGGCGATGCCGGGCACCATCCGCTCGCAGCTGGCCCGGGTCGCCTCGGGGGTGCAGTCGCGCGGCCCGATGCCGGTGCCGCCGGTGGTGAGGATCAGGTCGGGGGCGCCGGGCGCGTCGCAGATCGTCTGGAGCAGGGTCGCCAGCCGGTGGCGGTCGTCGGGGACCACGTCCCGGCTCACGACCTCCTGGCCGGCGGCCTCGACCGCCGCCACGAGCTCGGGCCCCGAGCGGTCCTCGCGCTCGCCGCGCGCCGCGCGGTCCGACACCGTGACCACGGCGACGCGCAGGGTCACGCCCGGTCGCCCTTGGTCTTCTCCACCAGGCGGACGCCCTCGATCACGATTGCCGGGTCGACGCCCTTCACGAGGTCGTAGACGTTGAGCGCCGCCACCGAGACCGCGGTCAGGGCCTCCATCTCCACCCCCGTGCGCGCCGTGGTCTCGACCGTCGCCGTGATGAGCACCTCGCCGGCGTCCGGGTCGACCGCCACCTCGACCGCCGCCCGGTCGATGGGCAGCGGGTGGCAGAGCGCGATCAGCTCGGGCGTGCGCTTCGCGGCCATGATGCCCGCCACCCGGGCGACGGCGGCCGCGTCACCCTTCGGCAGCCGGCCCTCGGACATCGCCCTGGCGCTCTCGGGCGCCATGCGCACGCGCGCCTCGGCCACCGCCCGGCGCGCGACCGCCGGCTTGTGCCCCACGCCCACCATGCGCGCCTCGCCGCGATCGTCGAGGTGGGTGAGGCGAGGCTCCGACAAGCTAGGCCCGCGCCCGCTGCCGGCGCCGGCGGTCGGCCGTGCGCTTCTTTGCGATGTCGGCCTGCTGGGCCGACAGCCATTTGCCCACGTCGTTCTCGCGCACGATCTGCTTGATCTCGCGCAGGCGGTCGCCGCGCTCGTCGGCCGGCATGGTCAGCGCCCGGTGCAGGGCCTCGGCCTGGGCGTCCACGTCGAAGGGGTTGATCGAAAGCGCGAAGGAGCCGAGCTCCTCGTGGGCCCCGGCGTTCTCGGACAGGATCATCACGCCGTCGCGCTCGTTGACGAGCGGCGCCTCCTTGGCGATCAGGTTCATGCCGTCGTAGATCGGGTTCACCAGCAGCACGTCGTAGTGCTTGTAGGCGGCCACGGCCCGGTGGATGTTGCTCTCGACCCGCAGGTCGATGGGCATCCAGTCGGTGTTGCCGTGCTTGGTGTTGATGTGGCTGACGACGTCCTCGATCCTCGCGAGGTACTCGACGTACTCGTCCACGTCCTGGCGCGAGGGCTGCAGCAGCGCGAAGAAGGTGATGTCCTCGTAGAACTCCGGGTGCCGGTCCAGGAAGACGTCGAACGCCTTGAACCCGCGCAGCGTGTTCTTCGAGAGGTCGGTGCGGTCGACCCGGACGATCAGGTACTGGCGCCGCCGGCGCAGCATCGGCCCCTCCTCCTCGGCGACCTCGTCCGAGCGGGCCAGCTCCTCGAACATCGGCGCGTTCACCGAGATCGGGTAGTGGCGCACCCAGACGTCGCGGCCCTCCCAGCGCACCTGGAGCCGCTCGTAGTCGACCGCCAGGTCGAGCAGGTCCTCGCAGCAGAGCAGGAAGTTGCGCGCGTAGCGCCGCGTGTGGAACGCGATGATGTCGTTGGCCAGCAGCCCGCGCAGGATCGCCTCGCGCACGTCCGGCGGCAGGATGCGCCAGTAGTCCGGCTGGCTCCAGGGGATGTGCACGAAGAAGTGCAGGAACGCGTCCGGGTGCTCGGCGCGGATGCCCTCGGGGGCGGTGTAGAGGTGGTAGTCGTGGAGCATCACGACCCGGTCCGGGTCGCTCGCCAGCTCCTCGTTCACGGCCTCGGCGAACGCGGCGTTGGCGGCGAGGTAGCCGTGCTCCCAGGCGTGCTTCTCCTCCAGGCGGACGTCGGGCGCGTTGCTCAGGTCCCAGAGGTAGTGCTGGATGAACCAGAGCATCGGGTTGGCGACGACGTTGTAGTAGGCGTGGTACGTCTCGGGGTCGATCGAGACGAACCGGCCGCGCGTGTCGGCGCCCAGGCCGGGGAGCTCGAAGCTGCCCCCGCCGGCGCGGCGCGCGACCTCGTCGTCCCCCTCGGAGATCGCCGCCGAGATCCAGAGCGCGGGGGAGTGCTCGGTCAGCCCCATCAGGGCGGTCACCAACCCGCCGCCGCCGCGCTGGCGCCCCAGCTCGCCGTCCGGCCCCCGGGCGAAGGTCACGGGGCCGCGGTTCGAGACCAGGATCAGCGGCGCCGGACGGCCCACCCCGTCAATCTCCCCCCGAGAGCCTCGTGAAGATGCCGAGCCAGTCGCGCAGCAGGCGCGGCGTCAGGAAGTCGTGCCGGACGTGCTGCTTGCCCCGCCGGGCCATGGCGCGCGCTTCCTCGCGGTCCTCCATCAGCTGGATGCAGCGCTGAGCGGTCTCCTCGGGCGAGTTCACCAGGAAGCCGGTCTCGCCGTCCACGATCTGCAGCGGGATGCCGCCGACGTTGCCCGCGACCGTCGGCCGCGCCTTCCACAGCGCCTCGGTGACGGTCAGGCCGAAGCCCTCCTTGATGGACTTCTGGACCACGACGTCCGCGTGCGTCTGGAAGGCGTTCACCTCGACGGCCCCGACGTTGTTGAGGTTGGACAGGATGTAGATGTCCGAGTCGTCGCCGGCGTAGTCCATGGTGCGCTGGAAGAACTCCCAGCCCTCCGGGTCGTCCGTGGCCATCGAGCCGACCAGGGCCAGCTGGAGGTCCGTGAACCGCTCCTTGACCATGCGGTACGCGTCGATGACCCCCAGCGGGTCCTTCCAGGGGTCGAAGCGCGAGACCTGGAGCATCAGCGGCCGCTCGATGTCCAGGCCGAACTGGTCGACGATGTAGGCCGCGTCCTCCGGCGACAGCGACATGTTCTTCGGCGACAGCGGGTCGATCGCCGGCGGCATCACCACCGGGTCGGGCAGGCGGTCGCCCGGCGGGATGTACTGCGCCATGTGGAACACCGACAGGTCGTACGGCTCGAGCATCGGCAGCAGGAAGTCGAGCACCTGCTGATTGGGCGTCGAGAGGTCGATGTGGCAGCGCCAGATCCACTTCGCGCCGTTCTCGGCGGCGTGCATCCGGAACGCCGCCGGCTGGGGGTCGTGGATCACCACGAAGTCGTAGTCGTCCGTGAGGCCGCCGACGTTCATCAGGTTGTAGCGCTCGAAGATCGCCTTGTCCTCGTCGGACAGCGGCCGCGGGTCGCCCTGCAGCGCGTTGTGCATCAGCTTGGTGACGTGGAAGAACTCGTCGCGGCCGTACATGACCTTCCAGTCGGCCTTCAGGCCCGCGTCGTTCATCAGCGGCACGAGGCTGTAGAGGATCTCCGCGACCCCGCCGCCGAAGCTGGTGGCGTTGACGTGGAGCACCCGCTTGCCCTCGAGCGGTCCCGCGAGCGACCGGATGTCGGCCATCAGGTCGCGGGACACGATGCTGTGGTAGTCGGCCAGCGACTTGTGGCCGACGTTGACGCTGCGGATCACGCGGGACCCCCGTGCTGTGTGACGAGCCCCGGCGTGTGGGGCGGCGTGTGACACTCTATCCGCCGCCGCCGCGCCCGATGGCGGCCCGTCGACCGTGCTGAACGCCCGCCTCTATCGCACCTGCTGGCTGGTCGCGGGCGTCGCCCTCGTGGTCGCGCTCCTGACCCTCGAGAGCCCGGACCAGCCCCCCGAGCCGCCGCTCGCATCGGCCATCGACGGCGACGCCGCCCTGACCCTCAACAGCCAGCTCGCCGCCGTGGCGCCGGAGCGGGCGCCCGGGTCCGGACCCGACCAGGCGGCGTCGCGCTGGATCCAGGGACAGCTCTCGCAGGTCCCGGGCGCGGCCGGCCGGGTGCAGACCCAGGACTTCGTCGCCAGCGACGGCGGCGATCAGGTCCGCCTGCAGAACGTCTACCTGGTCGTGCCGGGGGCGGCGGACGGGCGCGCTCGCGCGGGCATCCTGGTGGTCGCGCCGCGCGACACGCCGCCCGGGGTCGCCGGCGGCACCACCGCGACCTCGGTGATGCTGGCGATGGCCCGCGCCTCGGCGACCTCGCGCCACCAGCGGCCCCACATCTTCGTCTCGGCCGACGGCAGCACGATCGGCAACGCGGGCATCCGCTGGTTCCTCAGCCGCTTCTCGTCGTTCCCGATCGCGGCCGCCATCTCCCTGGACGCCCCCGGCGAGGCCGAGGGCGACGAGGTCGACGTCTGGAGCGACGGCCGCGCCGACAAGCAGGCGCTGCGGCTGGGCCAGCTGGCCGAGCGCTCCATCGGCCGGGCCGGCGGCCGCAGCGAGGGCGCGCCCTCGCTGGGGGTGCAGCTGCTGCACATGGCCGTGCCCCAGACCTTCGGCGACCAAGGCCCGCCGATCGCCGACGGGATGCCCGCGGTCACGCTCTCCGGCCGGGGCGAGTCGCCGCTGCGGCCCGGCCAACAGCCCACCGCCGACCGCATGGCGCTGGTGGCCAACTCGGCCAACGACCTGCTGCTGACGCTCGACGGAGCGCCCCAGGCGCCCGCGCCGGACGGCGGCCTCGAGCTCGCGGGCAAGCTCCTGCGGCCCACGGTCGTGCGGCTCGCGCTGCTGCTGCTGGCACTGCCGATCCTCGTCTGCGCCGTGGACGCCGTGGCGCGGATGCGCCGGGCCAAGGTCTCCCTGCTCGACGGCCTGCGTGCGACCGGCCTGCGGACGGCGCCGTTCCTCGCGGCGCTGGCGGCCGGGTACCTCCTGGCGCTCGCCGGCATCCTGCCGCGCACCGCCGCCGGCGCGCCGCCCCTGCCGCACGACGCCTCGTTCGGCCCGGCCGCGGGGCTGGGGCTGGTGCTGTCGGTCGGGGTGGGCGTGCTTGGCTGGCTCTGGGCCAAGCGCCGCGCGCGGCGCGTCGACGCCGCGCCGGCCACCGAGGCCGCCGCCGCCCTGGGGGCGCTCTCGGTGCTGCTGGTCGTGCTCTGGGTGGTGAGCCCCTACGCGCTGGTGATGGCGCTGCCCGCGTCGCACGCGGCGCTGGTCGCGACCTCGGCCCGCCGCCGCTGGCAGGTGGCGGCCCTGGTCGGGGTCGCGCTGCTGCCGGTGCTGGGGCTCGCGATCAGCACCGCCGGGCGGCTCGACTCGAACCCCGTGTTCGCGCTCTGGTACCTGTTCGCGACGATGGCCGACGGCTCCCGGGGCGCGTGGGGCCCGATCCTCGCCTGCCTGATCGGCGCCTGCCTCTGGTCGCTGGCGTCGCTGGTGGCGTTCCGCGCCGCCAAGGGGGCGCTGTCGCCCACCGGCACGCCCCCGCGCCGACGCCGCCCGCCGCGCATCCGGGTGCAGATCGACCGGCCGCCCGCGCGCGGGCCGGAACCCGACCGCTGGTAGGATCTCGCGGTTGGCCGCCCGCCTCGCCTTCGTCTCCGTGGTCGTCCCGGTCTACAACGAGCGCGAGTCCGTGCGCCCGCTCTGCGAGGAGCTGCTCGGGGTGCTGCGGGGCCTGGGCCGGCGCTCGGAGGTCCTGTTCGTCGACGACGGCTCGACCGACGGCACCTCCGAGGTGCTGGCCGACCTCGCGGCCGCCGAGCCGGAGGTCCTGATCGTGCGCCTGCGGCGCAACTTCGGCAAGGCCGCCGCGCTGATGGCCGGGTTCCGCGAGGCGCGCGGCGACGCCATCGTGACCATCGACGGCGACCTCCAGGACGACCCCGCCGAGATCCCGCGGCTGCTCGACGAGCTCGAGGCCGGCGCCGACCTGGTGAGCGGCTGGAAGCGCGACCGCAAGGACCCCTTCGGCAAGCGCGCGGCGTCGAAGGTCTTCAACGGGGTGACCGCGCGCATGTCCGGGGTGGGGCTGCACGACCTGAACTGCGGCTTCAAGGCCTACCGCGCCGAGGTGGTCGAGTCGCTGGCCCTGACCGGCGACCAGTACCGCTACATCCCGGTGCTCGCCGCCGCCGAGGGCTTCCGCGTCAGCGAGATCCCGGTGCACCACCGGCCGCGGGTCCACGGGCGCAGCAAGTACGGCCTGGAGCGCTACCTGCGCGGCTTCCTCGACCTGCTCACGATCCTGTTCATCGGGCGCTGGCGCCAGCGGCCGATGCACCTCTTCGGCGGCGTCGGGATGCTCTTCATCGCCACCGGAGTCGTCATCTGCGCCTACCTGGCCATCCTCCGCCTGGCGGGCGAGGCCATCGGCGGGCGGCCGCTGCTGCTGCTGGGGGTGCTGCTGATCGTGGTCGGCGTCCAGCTGTTCACCATCGGCCTGGTCAGCGAGATGATCCAGCGGTACCACCTGCGCCCCCAGGACGAGGAGGCGCGGTCGCGCGTGGAGCGGGTGATCCGCTGAGTAGCGACCACGCCACGTGGATGCGGTGGTGTTGACCTCCCGGCGCCCGCCTTGGCCGCCGTGAAATTGATGTGGTTGGGGACGTACGAGCGCGGCTACCCGCGCGCGCGGGTGCTCATCGAGGGCCTGCGCGAGGACGGGGTGGAGGTGGTCGAGCGGCACCGGCCGGTGTGGGAGCGCGAGCGCCACAAGGCCGGCGCCTTCCTGC
>DATLLV010000069.1:0-4034 GCA_035537655.1 Miltoncostaeaceae bacterium | reverse complement strand
GGATGCTCGCGGGCCAGGACGCCTTCGACGCCGGCGTCGCGGCCATCGCGCTCTCGCGCGACCCCGGGGCAGGGCTCCGGGCCCCCCGCGGCGAACCGGTCCTGAGCGAGGGCTGGATCTGGGCGGCGCGCCCGGCCTCGCCCGCGCGGGTTGGCCAGGGAGGGCCTGAGTCGTATCGTCCCGAGGCCGACGAGAGGGGGTGAGGTGGGTCTGAGCCGAGCGTCAGGGCGTCTCGCGGCCGGCGCGGCGCTCGCGGCGGCCTGTCTCGGCGCGCTCGCCCTCCCGGCGGCCGGCGCCCGCGATGACCTCGTCCTCGTCTCGCAGTCGACGGGCGGCGCGGCGGCCGACGACGCCTCCTCGACGCCGTCGATGTCGCCCGACGGGCGCTTCGTCGCCTTCGCGTCGGACGCCGACGACCTCGGGGGCCCGCAGCTGACGGGCACCTCCGACATCTTCCTGCGCGACGTCGATGCCGGCACCACGACGCTGGTGAGCCGCGGGAGCACGCCGGCCGACGCGCTCTCGTACGAGCCCTCGGTCTCGGCCGACGGCTCGCGGGTGGCCTTCACCTCCGAGGCCGGGAACCTCTCCGACGCCGACGGCGACCTGGCCGACGTCTTCGTCCGCGACCTGCGCACGAACACCGCGCTGCTGGTGAGCCGGCCCGACGGCGCCAACAGCCGCGGCCTGGACGGCATCTCGAACCATCCGGCCATCTCGGCCGACGGGCGCTCTGTGGCCTTCGTGTCCGACGCGAGCGGCCTGGCCCCGGGCGCGGCCTCCGGCGTCACCAACGTCTTCGTCCGCGACCTCGCCCGCGGCACGACGACCCTGGTCAGCCGCGCGCCGGACGGCAGCGGCGGCGACGGCAGCTCCTCCGGCCCCTCGATCTCGGCCGACGGCCGCTTCGTCGCCTTCCTCTCCGACGCCCCCAACATGTCGGCGGAGGACCGCAACGGCCTGCGCAACGTCTTCGTCCGCGACACCGTCGCCGGCACCACGACGCTGGTCAGCCGCGCGCCGGGGCTGAGCGGCGCCGCGGCCCTGGGGCTGTCGCTGTCGGCCTCGATCTCGGCCGACGGCAACCGGGTCGCCTTCGCGACCGGCTCGCCCAACCTCTCGGACGACGACGCCGACGCGACCACCGACGTCTTCGTGCGCGACGTCGCCTTCGGCAGCACCACCCTGGCCAGCCGCGCGACCGGGGCCGCCGGCGCCGCGGCCGACCTGGGCTCGTTCGAGCCGGTCATCTCGGGCGACGGCATGAGCGTGGCCTTCAGCTCCGCCGCCGCCAACATGTCGGCGGGGGACGTCGACCCGGTCGCCGACGTGTTCGTCCGCGACCTGCGGAGCAACACGACGGCCCTGGTCAGCCGCGCCGCCGGGGCGGCCGGGGCCCCGGGCACCTCGGCGTCCGGAGCGCCCTCGATCTCGTCGACCGGGCGCTACGTGGCCTTCTCGTCGGCGGCCGACGAGCTGTCGGCGGCCGACGGCGACGGCTGGACCAACGTCTTCCGCCGGGACGTCCTCGGCATCGGCGACGCCCCCGCGCCGCCGCCGCCCGCCCGCCTCACCCCGGGCATCGCGGCCGCCGCGCCCACGGCGACCCGGGCCCGGTGCGCCGGCCGGCCGGCGACGATCGTCGGCACGTCGCGCGACGACATCGTCCGCGGCAGCCGCCGCGCCGACGTCATCGCGTCCCTGGGCGGCGACGACGTGGTCCTCGGCGCCGGCGGCAACGACATCATCTGCCTGGGCACCGGCAACGATCGCGCCCACGGGGGCGCGGGCGCCGACCTGATCCGGGGCGGGCCGGGGCGCGACCTGATCCTGGGCGGTCCGGGCCCCGACCTGCTGATCGGCAACCGCGCCCTCGACCTGGCCCGGGGCGGGCCCGGCCAGGACATCTGCAGCACCGAGGGCCGCCGCAGCTGCTGAGGGGCCGTCGTCCGAGGGTCTCGGCTAAATTGACGACCTGACGACCTCGGCTCCCACACCGCGCACGCAGGCCGCCCTCGACCCGGCGCTGGCCGCGGCGGCGCCGGGCGGGGTGCTGGTGGTGGACTTCGGCGCCCAGTACAGCCAGCTGATCGCGCGCCGGATCCGCGAGTGCCGGGTCTTCTCGGCGGTGGTCCCGCACGACTCGCCGCCCGAGGAGATCCTCGCGCTGGAGCCCGCCGGCCTGGTCCTCAGCGGCGGGCCCGCGTCGGTCTACGAGCCGGGCGCGCCCGCGCTCGACCCGCGCCTCCTCGAGCTGGGGATCCCCGTCCTCGGCATCTGCTACGGCATGCAGGCGATGGCCCTGGCGATGGGGGGCGAGGTCGCCCGCACCGGCGCCGGCGAGTTCGGCAAGACCGACCTCACCGTGCGCTCGCGCCGCGGCATGTTCGGCGACCTCGCGGCCGAGGTCTGCTGGATGAGCCACCGCGACGCGGTCGCGAAGGCGCCCGCCGGCTTCGCCGTCACGGCCGACACCCCCGGCTCGCCGGTCGCCGCCATGGAGAGCCGGGCCCAGCGCCTCTACGCCGTCCAGTTCCACCCCGAGGTCGTCCACACGCCCTTCGGCACCGACCTGCTGAAGTGGTTCCTCTTCGACGCCTGCGACTGCGCGCCCACGTGGACCGCGACCCACGTCATCGAGGACCAGGTGGCGCGCGTGCGCGCCCAGGTGGGCGAGGCGCGCGCGATCTGCGGCCTCTCCGGCGGCGTGGACAGCGCCGTCGCCGCGCTCATCGTGCACCGCGCGATCGGCGACCGCCTGACCTGCGTCTTCGTCGACCACGGCCTGCTGCGCCTGAACGAGGGCGAGCAGGTCGAGACGGCATTCGGCAAGCACTTCGGCGTGCCGCTGGTCCACGTCCGCGCCCAGGACCATTTCCTCGCCGCCCTCGCCGGCGTCACCGACCCCGAGGAGAAGCGCAAGATCATCGGGCGCGAGTTCATCCGCATCTTCGAGCGCGAGGCGTCGAAGCTCTCGGACGCGCGCTTCCTGGTGCAGGGGACGCTCTACTCGGACGTCATCGAGTCGGGCTCCCGCGACGCGGCGAAGATCAAGAGCCACCACAACGTGGGCGGCCTGCCCGACGACATGCAGGTCGAGCTGGTCGAGCCGCTGCGCCAGCTCTTCAAGGACGAGGTGCGGGTGGTCGGCGACGAGCTCGGGCTGCCCGAGCGGATGGTCTGGCGCCAGCCCTTCCCCGGCCCGGGCCTGGCGATCCGCATCATCGGCGAGGTCACCCGCGAGCGGCTGGACATCCTGCGCCGGGCCGACCACGTGCTGCAGGAGGAGATCCGCCGCGCCGGCCTCTACCGCGACCTCTGGCAGAGCTTCGCCGTGCTGCCGGCCGTCAAGAGCGTCGGCGTGATGGGCGACGAGCGCACCTACGCCTACCCGATCGTCATCCGCGCCGTGACCTCCGACGACGCGATGACGGCCGACTGGGCGCGCCTCCCCCACGACCTTCTCGAGCGCATCTCCAACCGCATCATCAACGAGGTGGACGGCGTCAACAGGGTCGTGTTGGACTTGACCTCCAAGCCCCCGGGCACGATCGAGTGGGAGTAGAGGAGGAGCCGTCATGCTGTCCAACGCACCCGTCGCGCCGGCGCTCCCGGCGAGCGACATGGCCCGCGCCAGGGCCTTCTACGAGCAGGCCCTCGAGCTCCCCGTGGTCGAGGAGGATCCCGGCGGGGTGACGTTCGGGTGTGGCCAGGGGACCGCCGTGTTCGTCTACCCGAGCGAGTTCGCCGGCACCAACAAGGCGACGGCCGCCGCCTTCCGGGTCGACGACCTCGACGCCGTGATGTCCCGGTTGCGCGAGCGCGGCGTGGTCTTCGAGGACTACGACCTGCCCGAGCTCAAGACGGTGGACGGGGTCGCGACCTTCGGCGACTTCAAGGGGGCCTTCTTCACCGACTCCGAGGGCAACATCATCGGCCTCGCCCAGATGGGCTGAGCCTCAGGCGGCCGCCGGGCTGCGCAGCAGCCCGGCGATCTCCTCCCACTCCACCGCGGTCTGGCGCCCGGCGTCGAA
>DATLLV010000068.1:0-11675 GCA_035537655.1 Miltoncostaeaceae bacterium | reverse complement strand
CGGCCTGCGCGCGATCGTGGCGGTCCACTCGACGGCCGCGGGTCCGGCGGTCGGCGGTACGCGCTTCCGGCCCTACCCGAGCGACGCCTGCGCGACGCTGGACGCCCTGCGCCTGGCAGAGGGCATGACCCTCAAGGCCGCGGCCGCCGGCCTGCCGGTCGGCGGGGGCAAGGCGGTGATCGTGGGCGACCCCGAGCGGCTGCGCTCGCCCGAGCTCTGGTCCGCCTACGCGCGGGTCGTCGACCTCTTCGACGGCGCCTACGTCACGGCCGAGCACGTGCGGCGTGTGCCGGCGCAGGGCCGCCATGTCGGCCACGCAGGTCCCGACGTCCTCGGCCGTGACGTAGGCGCCGTCGAAGAGGTCGACGACCCCCGCGTAGGCGCGCCAGAGCTCGGGCGAGCGCAGCCGCTCCGGGTCGCCCACGATCACCGCCTTGCCCCCGCCGACCGGCAGGCCGGCGGCCGCGGCCTTGAGGGTCATGCCCTCGGCCAGGCGCAGGGCGTCCAGCGTCGCGCAGGCGTCGCTCGGGTAGGGCCGGAAGCGCGTACCGCCGACCGCCGGACCCGCGGCCGTCGAGTGGACCGCCACGATCGCGCGCAGGCCGCAGTCCTCGTCGACCGCGTGCACCACCCGCTCGAACGACCCGACGGCGGCGTCCTCCAGGATCCTCATCGCGCGGCCCCCAGCAGCTCGGCGAGGCGGCCTCGGGCGGCCTCCTCCTTGGGGTAGCGCACCTCGCGGAAGCCGGTGACGCCCTCCGGCAGGCGCAGCGCCTCCTCGGCGGCGGCGCCGTCTGCGACCGCCGCCTGACCGGCGCCGACGGCCTCGGCCTCGTACCAGTCGCGGAACGCGCGCTCGCGCTCGTGCCAGCGCGGCAGCAGCCGGCGCAGGACGCGGGCGCCGCGCATCAGCCGCAGCTGCCAGTCGCGCGTCTCCATGTCCCACTCGAAGCGGCGCCCGAGCGCGTCGAAGGCGGGCCGGTTCAGGTGCACGTAGGAGATGCGGTCGCCCCGCGACCGGTCGATGCCGAAGCGCTCGCGGTCGCGCGCGTACTTCTTGCCGCTGGTGAGCTGGTAGGCGACGAAGACCTCGTCCTTGATCGCCATCGTCCGGTGCAGGTTGTGGATCGCCGCCGGGGTCAGGGCCGGCGCGGCGCGGCGGACGCGGTCGATCTGGGCGAGGTAGCGCTCGGCGTAGCCGGCGCCGCCCCAGGCCACGATCTCGGGCAGGCGGGGGGCCAGCATGCGCATGGCCACCTCGCCCAGGCCGGCCGACCGCGCCCGCTCGAACGCCCGGGCGACGGCGCGGCGGCGGCGGCGCCCGCGCACCCAGCCCAGCTCGCGGGCGATCAGGGCCTCGGCGTCCTCCGGCGCCTCGCGGCGCGCCTCGCCAGCCGCCAGGACGCGGCCGAGCAGGAAGGCGCGCAGGTTGGCCTCGGCCCGGCCGCCGGCGACGCGGCGGATCGCGCCCTCGAGCGCCTCGCGGCCCACCGGGATCCACCCGCGCTGCCACGCGGCTCCCAGCACGGCGACGTTCGCGTAGAGGGTGTCGCCGAGGGCCGCCTTCGCCGCGGCGGTGAAGTCGGTCGCGACCAGGGCGCCCGGCCGCGTCTCGGCGTTCGCGCGCTCGACCAAGTCGTCGGGGTAGCGCGCGGCTCCCGTGAGGACGTTCGTGGTGGGCCGCCGGTGGGTGTCCACCGCCGCCGCCGTGCGCTCCGGCGACGCCAGACGCAGCGCGCGCACCGCCTCGAGCGGCTCCAGCCCGAGGATCACGTCGGCCGCCCCCTCGGGGATCTCCGCCGGCCGCGGCACCTCGCCGTCGTGCATCGTGACGTGGCTGAAGACGCCGCCGCCGCGCTGGGCCAGGCCCTTGCGGTGGTAGACCTCGACCGCGGGCCACTCCTCGGCCGCGGCCTCGATCAGGATGCGGCCCACGACGCCGATGCCCATGCCGCCCACGCCGGAGAGGTGCACCCGGCAGACCTCCGGCCGCGGTCCCAGGACGGGCTCGGGCGGCGGCGTCAGGTCGGGGACCGTGGGCGCCGGCGCCCGCGACCGCCGGACCGTGACCCGCTCGAAGCTCGGGCAGGCCTTGATGCGGGCGCAGTAACCATCGTCGACGCAGACGTCGTCGCTGATCCCGACCTTCTCGCCCAGCGGCGTGCGGACCAGCTCCAGGCCGGGGCAGCCGGTTGCGGTGGTGCACTCGCGGCAGTTCTCGCAGGTCTCCTGGACGATGTTGTACCTGGTCAGCTCGGGCAGGTGGCCGCGCTCGCGCACAACCGCGGCGCGCTCCGCCCGGAGCCGCCGGCCGGAGGTGATCGCGCACTCCTTGTCGGCGATGATCACGCGCGTCCCCTCCATCAGCAGGGCGCGTTCGATCAGGTCCATGTGGCCGTCGCGGTCGTCCGGGTTGGAGCGGCGCAGGAACGAGGGCCCCATCGCCTCGATGATCCGCTCGATCTCGAGCGGCGTCTGGGGGCGGCCCATCAGGTCGGTCTCGCTCGCCGGCGTCCCCTGGTGGCCCGTCATGGCCGTGTTCTTGTTGTCGAGGACGATGAAGAGGATGTCCTGCCGCTGCTTGATCGCGTTGGCCATCGTGGACATCTCGCCGTGGAAGAAGGTGCCGTCCCCCACCAGCACGTAGTGCCGGTTGGTCACCAGCGGTGCCGAGCCCGCGCCGGTCGCGCCGCCGAGGCCCATCGCCGAGAGGTCGTGCATCTCCTCGAAGGGGGGCATCACCGCCATCGAGTAGCAGCCGATCCCGCCGTGGGCGATCACGTCGACCGGCTCGCGGCCGTGGGCGCGCCGCATGTAGGCCGGGTCGGCCAGTCGGCGCCGGATCTCGATCATCGGCGAGCTGGTGCCCCGGTGCGGGCAGCCGGCGCAGTAGGTGGGCGTGCGCGGCGTCACCTGGAGCGCGCGCGTCGCGAGCGCCGAGCGGCGCTCGGCGACCGCGCGGGCGCGCTCGGCGGCCTCGGGCGGGAAGGCGTCCGGCAGAGCCAGCACCAGCCGCCCGAGGACCGCCAGGGCGATGTCGGGATCCATCCCCGCGCCCTCGGGGAACCCACGGACCCCGCCCGGCAGGCGCTTCCCCCACACGGCCTGCCGTCGCCCCTCGACCGCGCGCCGCACCTGGTCCTCGAGGTGCGGCGCCCGCTCCTCCATCACCACCAGCTCGTCCACCCCGTCGGCGAAGCGTCGCACCAGGCGCGGGTCGATCGGCGAGGTGAGCCCCAGGCGCAGCACCGGCACGCGCCCGTCGATCCCCAGCTCGGCCAGCGCCGAGCGCAGCAGCACGTATGACGCCCCCGCGGTCACGACGCCCACCCTCGCGTGCCCGAGCGCCTCCGGCCGCTCGATCCGGTCGAGGCCGGCGGCGCGGACGGCCGCGTGCAGGCGCGGCACCCGCCGCTCGATGATGTCCGCCTCCAGGGAAGTTGCTTGCGGCGGCAACGACACCGTGTCGGCCGGGCGCACGGCCCCGGTGTCGAGGGTCACGCGCCGCCGCGGCCCGACCTGCGGGGACCGGTTCGGGGCCAGATCGACGATGCCGGCGCCGTCGGCCTGAGGCGTCGTGCAGACCAGGCCGACCACAAGCTCGCTCTCGGCCGAGAGGTCGAAGGCGAGCCGCACGAGGTCCTTCAGCTCCTGGGCGCTCGCCGGCTCGAGCACCGGCATGCGCGCGCCCGCCAGCGTGAGGCGGCTGTCGGCGCCCACCTGGGTCGACGAGAGCGCCGGGTCGTCCCCGACCACGACGACCGCTGCGGCGCCGGCGGCCGGCAGGGCGGCGTTGGCGATGGCGAGCCCGTCGAGCGCCACGTAGGCGCCGACGCTCTTCATGACCGCCATCCCTCGGGCGCCGGGCACCTGGCGGGCCCCGTTGAGCATCGCCGCGCTCTGGGCCTCGTTGTTGGCCAGCTGCGCCTCGACGCCCAGCTCGGCCAGGTAGGGCGCGTGGGCCTCGCAGATCGAGAAGACCTCGGCGACCGGGGAGCCGGGATACCCGGTGACCAGCGAGACGCCGGCCTCGAGCGCGCCCTTCACGATCAGCTCGTTGCCGTCGAGCACCGCGCGCCCCGACCCCCGTCGCAGGGGCGGCCCGTCCGCGGTCCGCGGACGCCGGTCGGTCGCGACGGTGGCCATGGGGGACTCCCTTCGGTCGCGGGCGACTCGTGACGATCGCTACGTGTGAGAGTAGGCTCCGATTATTCACGCTCCTAGGCCGATTCGTCTGAAAAGGACCGGCGATGGACGCGATCGACCGAAAGATCCTTCAGCACCTGGTGGCCGACGGGCGGATCTCGTTCGCCGCCCTCGGCCGGCTGGTCAACCTCTCGACGCCGGCGGTCCACCACCGCGTGCGCCGCCTCGAGGCGCGAGGCGTGATCACCGGCTATGGGGCGCGCGTCAGCCCGGCCGCGATCGGCCTCGGCCTCTCGGGGATCGTGGCGGTCGAGACCGAGGGCAGCATGGAGGCGATCATCGCCGCGGTCCGTGCGATGCCCGAGGTCGAGGCGTGCTGGTCGACCGCCGGCACCAGCGACCTGCTGCTGAAGGTGCGGGTCGGCGACCCGCCCGCCATGGAGCACCTGCTCGTGCGCCTGCGCCAGTTGGTGGGCGTCGACCGCACCCGCACGACGATCCTGCTCGACACGCAGTTCGAGCGCGAGCCCGACCCTGCCGCCCTGGGCGCGGCCGAGGGCGCCTCGCCGGCGTAGCGCGGCATCCGCACCGGTCGCCATAGTGCGGCGGGTGCGGTGGGTCCGTGGCGGACAGACGTGATGAGCCGCTGGCTGCGAGGGCTCGCGATGGCGCGCACGCCAGGGCGCCCGCCCGGGCAGCGCGCATCCCGCGACACCATGCGGCTGGTGACGTTCAGCGATGGCGTCTTCGCCATCAGCATCACGCTGCTCATCCTGGAGATCAGGCCACCGACCGACGACGAGGACCTCCTGCGCGGCCTCCTCGACCTCTGGCCGTCCTACCTCGCCTACGCCGTCACGTTCCTGTTCATCGGGCAGGTGTGGGTCAACCACCACGTCATGTTCGACCACATCCGCGCGGCGGACCGGATGGTGCTGCTCCTGAACACGTTGCTGCTCATGGTCGTGGCGTTCCTCCCGTTCGCCACCTCCGTCCTCGCCGACGCGCTGCGCAGCGGGCACGGGGAGCGAACCGCCGTCGCCTTCTACGGCCTCGCGTTCTGCGTGACGGCGCTGACGTTCAACGCCGTCTGGCAGTACGCGCGCCGCCACGGGCTGATCAGCGAGGCGCTCGGCGCCGCGGGCGCGGCGGCCATCGGCAGGCGCTTTCAGCTCGCCTTGGCCTGGCTAGCGATCGGCGCGCTGCTCGGCGCCGTCCTGCCTGTCCTGGGGGTGGTGGTGATCGCCGCGTTCAACGCCTTCTACTGGCTCCCGGTCCGGGGCGAGAGCCCCGCCGCCTAGCCCCGGCGCGACACGCGGATGCGCTGCAGCCGGGCGGTGACGTTGCCGGCGAGGTCGGTGACGGTCGCGCGCAGCAGCAGCAGCGCGGTCCCGCGCAATTTGCTTGGCGCGACAAGCGCCCTGCGGCCGGCCGCCGTGAGCCGCACCGCTGCGACGGCCGTGCCGGCGGACCGCAGCACGACGCGCCCGCGCCCGATCGGCACCCGTCGCAGGCGCAGGCTCAGGACGATGCGGCACGCCTCGGTGCAGCCCACGCGCACGCGCATGACCGGCGTGCGCCGCAGCGCGGCGAGGCTGCGCGGCTTGCGCGGCACCTGGAGGTAGCCGGGCCGGGTCGAGTCGGCCGACGCGGGTCCGACGTCGGACACGATCTCGACCGAGATCACGGGCGTGTCGAGGACGGCGCCGCCGGAGGGGGCGCCGAGCTCCAGCGCGAGCGCCTCGGTGGACTCGGCCGCGGCGTCGGTCAGGATCGGGATCGCCACCAGGGCGACCCGCTGGCCCTGGGCGAAGTCGAGCGTGCCCGCGACGGGCACGTAGTCGCGGCCGGCGACGGCGGTCCGGTCGGCCGTGCGGAACGAGACGCTGACGGGCGCGAGCGTCTCGCCGGTGCGCTCGACGCGAACGACGGCCTGCGCGCCCTCGGCGGCCGGCGGGGGCGGGGCGGCGCGGATGGCGCCGCCGCGCAGGACCGCGAGGCCGGCGACCGGCGCGCCCATCGGGCCGACCGGCGTCGCCCGGGCGGCCACCGGCCCGGGGGCGACGTCGACGACGAAGAGCGTCGAGGTCGGCTGCCCGACGGGGCGGATCGCGGCCCAGCCGGTGCCGTTGGTGCCGGGCGGCCCGGCGATGTCGAAGGACGCCGTGCCATCGCTGTCGACGCCGAGCGGTCCGAGCGTCGTCAGCAAGCCGCCGTCGGGCGAGCCGCCGCCGGCGTCGTCGGCCGGGTTGCCGTCGACGGCGCCCTGGCGCACGACCGCGTCGAGCGCGCTGTCGATGTCGAACAGCGTCGTCGCGGTGCCGGGGTCGTTGTCGTCGCGGTCGAAGGCGGACGCCACGATCGACGGGTCGGCGCCCGCGTGGGGGTCGCCCTGGATGTAGGCGACGTCGGCGTCGCCCTGCACGCCGCCGGTGCCCGGGTCGCCGTCCACCGGCCCGAACGTGAGCGGGTCGACGCGCAGCTCGTCGTTGGCGACGTTCACCAGCCGCAGCCGGTCGGCCGCCGGGTTGAAGTCGAGGCCCACGGCCATCCCCGGCGCGAACAGGCCCACGTCGAGGGGCGGCCCCGGCTGCGCCAGCAGCCCGGTTGCGGGATCAAGCAACAACATCCGGTTGATGCTGGTGAGCAGGTAGATCGCGCCGGTGGCGGGGCGCTGATCGATCGCATCGACCGCCTCGTCGGCCACGAGCCCCACGAGCGGGGCGCGGAAGGTCGGCGAGTGGGGCGCGGCCGCGTCGAAGCGAAGCAGCTCGGGGTTGGGGCCCTGGGTGACGGCGACCATCGCCTCCCCCGCGAGCGCGGGCGCCGCCGGCGCGAGGAGCGCCGTGGCGACCGCGGCGAGCGCCAGGGGGGGTCGCATGGCGGCGATGCTCTCCGGGCCCCGGGGGGGCCGCAACCGCCCGACCGGGCAGGACTTGCGGAATTCTGCATCCCCACACCCACCCGGCCGGGTGGGGCCGGTGCCCGGAACGGGGCGCCGCCCGGACGGCGGCTAGGCCGCCTCGGCCGGCACCGCCCGCGCGAGGAGGACGCCCCAGGCGCCGCCGACGGCCAGCAGGGTCGCGTCCGGCGACCATGCGGCCGCCCGGGCGCCGCGGATCCAGCGGATCAGCCCCCGGTCGTCGGCCCGCAGGATCGCGACGACGTCCTGGCGCCCCTCGCGGGTGTGGACGGCCACGGCGGCGCCGTCTGGGGACGCCGCGATGGCGGCGATCTCGTCCGATACCAGCGCGCCCGGGTCGAGCGGCGGCGGGAGGTCGGCGGCGGGGTCGCCGTCGGGCCGCTCCTCGGAGCCGATCGAGAGGTCCGGGACGGCCCAGGACCGCGCCACGTGTGGGCTCACGCCGCGCAGCAGCGCCTCGCCGTCGAAGGCGAGGTGCAGGCCGGGCTCGCGCGCGGCGGCGATCATCTGCACGCGGCCGACGCCCGCCACGGGCGAGGCGGTGTCGAGGCCCGCCAGCTTGAGGGCGGTCGCGGGCGGCGGCGAGAGCATCAGGCCCATCGGCGGCTGGGGCCGGCGCTTGCCCGGCCGGCCCGCCTGGGAGAAGACTGAGCTCACGACGCTCCAGGGGCCCGGGTCGTCGCGCAGGACCTCGGGCGGCGGCAGCGGGCGGGTGCTCATCCATCCTCCTCGTCGGGGGTCAGCCAGGCGCAGCCCCAGTCGCCGCCGACGACCATCCCGTCCCCGGCGGGCGAGGGCGCCAGCACGCGGGCGCCGGCGATCGCCCGCACCAGTGCGCCGTCCTCGGCGCGGGCGAGGCAGGCGACCGGGTCGGCGCCGGCGGGGGAGCCGATGGCGACAAGGGCCCCGTCCGCTGACAGCGACGGGTCGCCGCCGCCGGGCAGCGGCGACGGCCAGGAGGCGACGGGCTCGGCGGACCCGGCCTCCCAGACGCTGATCGTGCCGTCCTCGTGGCGCGCCACGGCGCGCGGGGCGGCGGCGGCGCCCCCCAGGGCGGCGATCGGCGAGCCGGGCGCCGGGTCGAGGCCGGGCGCCCCGACGGCGGCCCCGGCCGCGGCCAGCAGGGTGCCGTCGCCGGCGTAGCAGAGGGCGGAGGCCGTCCTCTCGTGGCGGGCGACCGGGTCGGCCTCGCCGAGGTCCCACTCCTCCACCCCCCCGTCCACCGCGGCGGCGACGCGGCGGCCGTCCCCGCGGATGGCCGCCGGGCCCGGGCCCAGGCCCGCGGCGACGTCCCCGAGGCTCGGCAGCACCACGACGCGCCAGCCGTCGTCGGCGCGCAGCAGGCCGGCGTTGGCCAGCGGCGCCCCCGCGGCGGCCGCGAGGCCGGGGGGGCGGCGGTCGTGCACGACGCGCACCTGGGGCAGCGCAAGGCTGTAGGCGACGCCGTCGGCGGTCGCGAGCGCCAGCCGCCCGCCCGCCACGACGGCCGCCTCGCGGATGACGACCGGGGCGCCGGCGCGAAGGCGCAGGGCGGGCGCCGGCGCGTCCCCGGCGGCGGCGGCCGGCGCGTCCCCGGGGGCGAGCCGCAGGCCGCGCGGCCCGCGCTCGACGCGGGCGAAGGGCGGGACCGAGGCCGCGTCGACCGGCAGGATCGGCGGCCCGGCGCGCCTCACCCGCGCTCCCGGGCGTCCGCGATGCGGTGGGCCATCCGGCTCTGCAGCGAGAACAGCTCGATGAAGCCGGGCGCCGCGCCCTGCGAGAACGAGGCGTCCGCATTGAAGGTCGCCATGCTGCGGTCGTAGAGCGCGTTGGGCGAGCTGCGGGCGATCGCCGCGGCGCTGCCCTTGTAGAGGCGCATGGTGATCTCCCCCTCCACCCGCTGGCTCACCCGGTCCATGAACGCGTTGAGGTCGGCGAGCAGGGGCTCGTACCAGAGCCCCTCGTAGGCGAGCTGGGCCCAGAGGGCGTCGAGCTGGGGCTTGAGCGCGTTCTCGCGCCCGGTCGAGACCAGCTTCTCGAGCTCGCGGTGGGCGGTGAGGATGATCTCGGCTGCCGGGACCTCGTAGACGTCGCGTACCTTGAGGCCGACGACGCGGTCCTCGATGTGGTCCACGATGCCGACGCCGTTGCGGGCGCCGGCCTCGGCGACCGCCCGGATGAGCTCCACCAGCTCGAGCTCCTCGCCGTCCAGGCTCACCGGCAGGCCGTCGCGGAAGCCGATGACCAGCCGCTCGGGACGGTCGGGGGCGCGGGTGGGCGGCGTGACGAGCTGGAAGACGTCCTCCGGCGGCGGCATGTCGAGGTCCTCGATGACGCCGCCCTCGCTCGAGCGGCCCCAGAGGTTGTCGTCGATCGAGTACGGGCGCTCGGCCGTCGAGGCGACCGGGATGCCGTGCTCCTGGGCGTAGGCGATCTCCTCGTCGCGGCCCATCTGCCACTCGCGCACGGGCGCGATCACCTTCAGCTCGGGCGCCAGGGTGGCGACCGTCGCCTCGATGCGCACCTGGTCGTTGCCCTTGCCGGTGCAGCCGTGGGCGATCGTGTCGGCGCCGTGCTCGCGTGCGACGTCGCAGGCGAGCTTGGCCAGCAGCGGCCGCCCCAGGCTGGTGAAGAGCGGGTAACCGCCCTGGTAGCGGGCGTTCGCGCGGATCGCCGGGGCGACGTAGTCGCGGGCGAACTCCTCCCTGGCGTCGACGACCAGGCTCTCGACGGCGCCGAGGTCGATCGCCTTCTGGCGCACCGCGTCGAAGTCGTCGTCCGGCTGGCCCAGGTCGACGCAGAGCGCGATCACCTCGGCGTCGTACTGGTCCTGGATCCACTTCAGCATCACGGAGGTGTCGAGCCCGCCGGAGTAGAGCAGCACCACGCGATGCACCTCGTGCGGCTGGGCGAGATAGCCCGCGACGGGCAGGGCGGGGCGGGGGTCGGGCACGCGCGGTCCTCCGGTGACGTTGGCGCCCGGAGTCTAGTGTCCGGCGCTCCGTGACCCCGGCGTGAGCGGGCGGTGAGCGCCGAGGGAAACAATGGTCGCGCCCACCCGGCAGGGGAGGGCAGGGCACCGGCGAACTCGACCAACGGGGGTGACGGGTGCTCCAGAGGACGTCGTATACCGCCGATGAGATGCGCGATGACACCGCTCCACATCCCTGCGCGATGACGCGATGACCCCGCTCGGCCTCCACTCCGCGCTGCGCGTCCCCGCCGACCTCACGGCGGTGGCGTTCGTGCGCAGCGCGATCGCGTGCGTCCTGGAGCGCGAGGACTGGCCGGCCGAGAGCGCGGGCCGCGTGCTGCTGGCCTCCAACGAGGCCCTGACGAACGCGATCGAGCACGGCTCGCCCTCCGGCGCGGCGGTCGAGGTGGGCCTGTCGGTCACCTGCGACCGCGCCGACATCAGCATCGTGGACCAGGGCGTCCCCGGCACCTCGCTCCCCGTCCCGCCCAGCGACCCGCCGCCGGTGACGGCCGAGCGGGGCCGCGGGCTGCTGATCATCAGCCGCCTGGCCGACGACTTCGACGTGATGCCCGCCGGTGCGGGCACCGAGGTCCGCGTGGGCTTCTGGCGCCACTCCGACCTCGACGCGCCGGTCGAGGCGCTCGGGGCCCTCGAGGCCGCCTAGCGCCGCGGAGGGCGGGGCGGCGGGCCCGGCCGCGGTGGTCGCGGCGGCCGCGGCGGCGGCGGTCCTCCCCGGGCACGCGCCGCACCAGGGCCGCCGCCTCGAGCGCGCCCAGCAGCTGCGACACCGCCGCGGCCGAGACGCCGGTGCGGCGCGCGAGCTCCGCGCTGGTGCCCACCCCGTCGGCGACGGCCGCCAGGGCCTGGTGCTGGGCGGGCGTCAGGGGAGGGTCGCCGGCGGCCAGGAGGCGCTCGATCCAGCGGATGACGAGCGGGGCGACCCGGCCGAGGGCATCGGCGGCCTCGGCGCGGGCGGCATCAGGGTGGGGTGGTGGCATTAGATAGTTTAGTTTGCTTAACGGTTAAGCATGCTTGTGCTTCAGATGCTACTCGCTCTTGCCGCGGTCGCGGCGCTGGTGCGGTGGCCGGGGACCCGCGCCGCGGCCGCCGTGGCCGCCGGCGCGGCCGCCCTCGAGCTCGCCGTCGGCGCCGCCTCGCCGGGCCTGGCGCGCTCGGCGCTGGGCGCCGCCCTGCCGCTGGTGCCGTTCCTGACCGCGGCGATCTGGCTGAGCGCCCACGCCGAGCGCACCGGCCTGGCGGGGCGGCTGGCCGCGGTGGCCGGCCACCTGGCGCGGGGCTCGCGGCCGCGGCTCTACGCGCTGGCGTGCGGCCTCTGCGCCCTGCTGACGGCGACGGTCTCGCTCGACGGGGCGGTCGTGCTGATGGTGCCGGTGGTGCTGGGGCTGTCCGCGGGAGCCCCCGCCCTGCGCCGGGCGCTGCTGTTCGGCACGGTCGCGGTGGCGAACGCGTTCTCGCTCGCCCTCCCCCAGGGCAACCCCGCCAACGTGGTCGTGATGGAGCGCGCCGGCCTGGGCCCCGGCGAGTTCGTCGCCCGCCTGCTGCTGCCGGCGCTGGCGGCCACCCTGGTCTGCGCGGGGACGGTGGCGGTGACCGAGCGCGCCGCCCTCCGCGGGGGCCGGGCCGCCCCGC
>DATLLV010000067.1:0-6882 GCA_035537655.1 Miltoncostaeaceae bacterium | reverse complement strand
GGCGGGGCCGGCGGGGGGCCCGGGGCCGCCGGCGCGAGCGCCGCGTGGTCGGCGACCGCGAACCGCAGGGCCGACACGCCCGCCTCGGGGCAGCGCTCGGCCAGGCGGGCGGCCAGCTCGACGCGCCGGGCCGACAGCTCGTGGGCCCACGACGCGCTGGCGCAGGCCACCGTCAGCACGCCGGCGCGGCTGCGGCGCACCGGCACGCTGTGGTCGGCGGCGGCCCGGCCCACGACGTCGGCCCACGCCAGCGCGGCGGCGGCGGTCTCGGCGCCCGCCCCGGTTCCCCCGCCCGCGCGGCGACGGAAGCGGGCCAGCACGTCGGCGGCCGCTGCCGGCTCGCGCCTGCGCCTGCGGCGGCGCGGCGGCCGGCTCACCGCAGCGTCCCGCCGTCGACCCTGACCAGGGCGTCCGGGGGGCTCGCCAGCGCGTCGGCGGACGCGGGGTCGGCGGTCGTGACGAGCGTCTGGCCCCCGTCGCGGGCCGCCTCCAGCAGCAGCCGGCGACGGTCGGGGTCGAGCTCGCTGAGCACGTCGTCGAGCAGCAGGATCGGCCGCGCCGAGCGCGCGCGCAGGTGGTCGCGGGCCGCCAGCAGCAGCGCGAGCGCGGCCGTGCGCTGCTCGCCCTGGCTGCCGGCGCGGCGCAGGTCGAGGGGGCCGTCGGCGATCAGCAGGTCGTCCCGGTGGGGGCCCGAGAGCGTCTGGGCCGCCTGGACGTCGCGCGGCCGGCGCTCGCCCAGGGCCGTCGCCAGGGCGGCCTCGAGGGCGTCGGCGGGCACCTCCGACAGGGCGTCGGGCGAGGTCTCGAGGCGCAGGTCGCCCTCCGCCCCGCCGCCCAGCGCCTCCAGCCAGCGCCGGAACGGCCCGGCCAGCGCCCCGACGCCGGCGCGCCGGGCGGCCGCGACGCGCGCACCACGCGCGGCCATCGGCGCCTCCCAGGCCGGCAGGCTCGCCTCCGAGGCGGCGCCGGCGCGCACCCGCCGCAGCAGCGCGTTGCGCTGCGCCAGCGCCTCCTGGTAGGCGGCGACGTCCTCCGCGAAGCCCGGGTCGGCGGCCTCGAGCACCCGGTCGAGCGCGCGCCGGCGGGCAGCCGGGGGCCCCTTGACGGCGCGCAGCTCGTCCGGCAGGAACACCAGCACCGCGCGCGCGCGCCAGGCCGCCAGCGAGCGGACGTGGACGTCGTCGAGCCGCAGGCGCCGGCCGCGGCCGGGCGCGAAGCCGATCTCGCGCCGGTGCACGCCGGCCGGCCCATCGAGGTCGAGCGTCACGTGGAGGGCCTCGGCGCCGCGCCGCACCACCTCGGCCTCGCGGGCGGTGCGCGGCGAGACGCCCAGGCAGCCGAGCGTCACCGCCTCGATCAGCGAGGTCTTCCCGGCGCCGTTGGGCCCCGTGATCACCACCAGGCCGGCCGGGAGGTCGAGCGCCGCCCGGCGCCAGCAGCGGACGTCGGCGAGCTCGAGCCGCCCCGCCGCCCAGGCCGCGGCCGGCGGCTCAGGCGTTGAGGCGGATGGGCATGAGGAGGTAGCGGTAGTCATCCCCTGCCCCTCGCAGCAGTCCCGGCCGCAGCGGGCTGATCAGGCCCAGGCGCACCTCGTCGCCGGCGACGCTCTCGACCCCGGCCCGCAGGAACTCGACGTTGAAGCCCATCTCGAGGGGGTCGCCGGAGAACGACACCGGGAGCGACTCGTGCCCCTCGCCCACCTGGTCGCTGATCGCCGACACGGTGACGGTCCCGGGCTGGAAGGCCAGCCGGACCGGCGTGTTGCGCTGCGCGAGGACGCCGATGCGCCCCAGCACGCCCAGGAGCTCGGCGCGGTCGAACGCGACCTCGTGCTCGAAGGCGTCCGGCACCAGCTGGCGGTGGTCCGGGAACTGGCCGTCGATCAGGCGGCTGGTCAGGCGCAGGTCGCCCACCCGGAAGAGCGCCTGGGTCTCGCTGAGGACCACCTCGACGTCCTCGGCCTTCAGCGCCGGCGCCATGCGCGCCACCTCCGTCAGGGCGCGCGCCGGGACGATCGCCTCGCGCGCGTCCGCCGGCGGCTGCTCGAGCGGCGCCTGCCGCACCGCCAGCCGGTACGAGTCGGTCGCGACCATCGTCAGGCCGTCGGGCGTCAGCCGCAGCAGCACGCCGGTGAGCACCGGGCGCGTCTCGTCGCGCGACGCGGCCCG
This sequence comes from Miltoncostaeaceae bacterium, assembly GCA_035537655.1. GTDB lineage: Bacteria > Actinomycetota > Thermoleophilia > Miltoncostaeales > Miltoncostaeaceae > DATAGF01. The sequence goes on along the minus strand of DATLLV010000067.1, from coordinate 4,714 downwards.
CGCCACCCGGTCGATCGTCTCCACCATCAGGTCGGACGGCACCGTCAGGCCGGCGCCCTCGTCCGGCGGCAGCTCGGGGAAGTCGCCCGCCTGGAGGCAGTTGAGCGAGAAGGACGAGCCGCCCCCCGACACGCTGACGACGCCCTCGCCGCCGCGGTGCTCGAGGGTCACGGGCCCGTCGGCCATGCTGCGCACGATGTCCCCCGCCAGGCGCGGCAGCACCACCGCCCCGGGCTGCTCCACCGTCGCCGCCACCGGCACCCGCAGCGAGAGCTCCATGTCGGTTGCCGAGAGCCCGCACCACCCGTCCTCGGCGCGCAGCAGGACGTGGGACAGGATCTGGATCGTGCTCTTGCTGGAGGCCGCCCGCCCCGCGGCGGCGAGCTTGGCCGCGAGCTCCTCCTTGGGCGACACCAGGCGCACCGCGCGACCCTACCGGCTGGCGGCGACGGACGTGGTCGGCGCGGCCGTCCACCGGTCGGGCCGGACCCACCATGACGTCATGAATTGAAAGGGCTTCAGAGAGGTCGACGTCGTAGGCCCTGTGGAGCCTGGGGAGCGGAGGCGAACCCCCCGCATGCGACGGGCGCGGGGCTGTGGGCGGCCCTGTGCGCCGCCCCCCTCGGGGCGCGCGATCGCTCCACGCCCGTCCCCAGCGCCGGGCGCCGCGGGGGCGCCGGCGGGGGAGGCTGGGGAGCGACGGCCCGCCCCGTCCCGAGCGTCGTCCACCGTCAGGGCCGCTCGCGCCGGCCGGTCAGGCGGCCGGTGAGCGTCTGCACGGCGGTCAGTACCTCGCCCTCGCCGGCCATCTGGTCGGCGACTTTCTGGACGGCGTACATGACGGTGGTGTGGTCGCGGTCGCCGAACGCCCGCCCGATCGCCGGCAGCGAGGCGTCGGTGAGCTCGCGGCTGAGGTACATCGCAACCTGGCGCGGCCGGACGATGCGGCGCGTGCGCTTGTCGCCCGTCAGCTCGGCGTGGGTGACGCTGTAGTACCGGCACACCTCGCCCTGGATGAGGTCGATGCTCAGGAGGCCGTCCTCGGCCGGGAAGAGGTCCGCCAGCACCTCGCTGGCGAGGTCGACCGTGATCCTCCGGCCCGAGATCGAGCCGTGGGCCACGACCCGCGTCAGCGCGCCCTCGAGCGCGCGCACGTTCGTCGAGACCCTCCCGGCGATGAACGGCAGCACCTCGGGCTCGTGGATCTCGTAGCGGTCGGCGCGGACCCGCTTCTGCAGGATCGCGATGCGCGTCTCCAGGTCCGGCGGCTGGACGTCGGTGATCAGCCCCATCTCGAACCGGCTGCGCAGGCGGTCCTCGAGGGTGGCGATCGCCTTCGGCGGCCGGTCCGACGAGATCACGACCTGTTTGCCGCTGTCGTGGAGGGCGTTGAACGTGTGGAAGAACTCCTCCTGCGTCTGCTCACGCCCCTGGAGCGACTGGATGTCGTCGATGAGGAGGACGTCCGTCGAGCGGTAGCGGTCCTTGAACGAGCGGATGCCGCCGTCGCGCAGGGCGTTGATGAACTCGTTGGTGAACGTCTCGACCGAGACGTAGGTCACCGACAGCTCGGGGTGGTTCGCGGCCGCGAAGTGGCCGATCGCGTGCAGCAGGTGCGTCTTGCCCAGGCCGACGCCGCCGTAGACGAAGAAGGGGTTGTAGGCGCGCGCCGGCTGCTCGGCGACGGCCAGGGCGGCCGCGTGGGCGAACCGGTTCGAGGGGCCGGTGACGAAGGCCTCGAAGGTGAAGCGCGGCTGCAGGCCCAGCGGCCGGCGCGGGGAGAGCGCCCGCGCGGGCGCCTCGTCCGGCTCGGCGGGCGGCGCCTCGGCGTCGCCGGAGGGCGCCTCGACCACGACCTCCACCTGGAGGTCCTGCCCGCGCACCTCGAAGAGCGCGTCCCTCAGCAGCGGCAGGTAGCGCTGCCGGATCCACTGGCGCAGCAGCTCGGAGTCGACGGCCAGCACGAGGCGGCCCTCGTCGAGCGCCAGCGGTCGGGCGCCGGCGAAGGCGAACTTGTAGGTCTGGTTGTTCAGGGTGCCGCGGAGGCGGGAGCGCACCTCATCCCACACGGCGTCGCGCTCGGGCGGGGGTGCGGTCAGTGAAGACATGCGTGGCTCCGGCGATGGGCGGGTGGGCACTGTGGGACTGCCGGGGGACGGGTGGAACGGTCGGGATGGGGTGGCGGGCGCTAGAAGAGCGTCGCCACGAGGGCGGCCCCGGCGTCCGTGAGGCGCCGGGCTCCCCCGGCCTCGCGGATCACCAGGGCGCGATGCTGCAGGAGCGCGAGCTCGCGCCCGCACTCGGCGCGAGGGCGGCGCAGCTCGTGCGCCAGGGTCTCGGGGGTGGCGGCGCCGACCTCGAGGAGCAGCGCGAGGATCTCGCGAGCGGCCTCGGAGCAGGGCGCCTCGGCCGGCGGCGGGGCCGCGGCCGGTGGGGCGAGGGCGAGCGTGACGGCCGTCCCGCCGCCGAGGTTGACGGCGATCTGGAGCGACCCGCCCGCCGCGGCCATCAGGTCGCGCGCGAGCGGCAGGCCGCAGCCGACGCCGCGCACGACGGCGCGCTCGGCCGGGCCGGCGCCGGAGACGCCCGGGGTGAGGGCCAGCTCGAGGTCGTCGATGCCGGGCCCGTGGTCCGTGACCCGCACGACGGCGCCGCCGTCGAGCACGCTGACGAGGGCGTCGGCGAAGCCGGCGTGGACGAGGTTCTCGACGACCTCCCGGACGGCGGGCGCCGGGACCGGCGAGCGGTCGGCCACCGCGTCGCAGAGCGACTCGATCAGGACGGCCGCGTCGGGGTCGGTCAGCTCCTCGACCGCCGGCGGCTCGCCGGGCCCGCCGTACACCGCCAGGCGCGCCCGGAGGGCCGGCTCGGGGACGGCCCGGACGGGTGCGACGGCGGGTGTGAGGGCGAGGGTCGAGGGCATCGGGAAGGGGTCGAGGGGCGGGCACTCTAACCCGGCGACGGGGGGCTGCGGAACCCCCCTCGGTCACCTGTGGAAAACGAAGTCACGACTGAGCGGCGAAATCGGCGCCAGCGCCCGGCCGGGTCCCCCCCGACCGGAGACCGGATCCCTGTCGGGATACGGGATGCGGCCCTTCTCCACACGTCTCTCCACACCTGTGGAGATCAGCGGGAGGCCGGGCGCGCGAGGCCCTTTGCTATGCTCGCGCCTCCGCGGTGGGGCGAGGCATCGCCGGCCTCTTCCGGACGCCCCTGCAACGACGCCTGAGAAGGAGCGCGGCGCGTGAAGCGGACCTACCAGCCGAACCGGCGCAAGCGGAAGAAGACGCACGGCTTCCGGGTGCGCATGAGCACCCGTGCCGGGCGGGCGGTGCTCAAGCGCCGCCGCGCGAAGGGCCGTGCCCGCCTCTCCGCCTGACGCCGCATCCGGCCCGCGCCGCCGAGCGCGGATCAGCCGCTCGGGGGACTTCGACGCGGTCTACCGGCGCGGCCGTTCCGCCGCGAACCGCCACCTGGTGGTCTACGCCTTCGCGCGCGAGGACGCGTCGGCCGATTCGCCGGCGCGCCTCGGCCTGTCGGTCTCGCGCAAGGTCGGTGGCGCCGTCGAGCGCAACCGCGTGAAGCGGGTGCTCCGCGAGCGGTTCGCGGCGCTCGCACCCTCGCTGCCGGCGGGCCTGGACGTCGTGGTGATCGCGCGCCCTGGGGCGGCCGAGTACCTGGCCGAGCGCGGCTCCGCGGCCCTCGGCGCCCGTCTGGCCGAGCTCGCGGAACGGGCCCTCGCGCCCGCCGGGGAGCCGGCGTGAAGGGCGCCCTGATCGCGCCGATCCGGCTTTACCAGCGCGCCGTGTCGCCGCTGATGGGCCGGCACTGCAAATACCACCCGACCTGCTCGGCCTACGCGGTCGAGGCGATCCGCGAGTTCGGCGCCGCGCGCGGCCTCGTGCTCGCCGGGTGGCGCCTGCTGCGCTGCAACCCGTGGAGCCACGGGGGCGTCGACTACCCGCGCGACCAGCGGGTCTTCAGGGCGTGAACCCCCTCAACCTCCTCGAGGACCCCCTTCGCGCGGTCCTCGACTTCCTCCACGACAACGCGAACCTCAGCTACGGGTGGTCCATCGTCGTCCTGACGGTGCTGGTCCGGATCATCCTGCTGCCGCTGGTGATCAAGCAGTACTCCTCCATGCGGCGCATGCAGATGTACGCGCCGCAGATGAAGGAGCTGCAGCAGAAGTACAAGGGGAACCGGCAGAAGCTCAACGAGGAGCTGATGGGGTTCTACAAGGACAACGAGATCAACCCGTTCGCCTCGTGCCTCCCCCTCGTCGCGCAGATCCCGATCTTCATCGCCCTCTACTGGGTCCTGAAGTCGTTCGCGAAGGACGCGACCGTCCAGGGCGGGACGCTGTCGTTCATGTGGCTCGTCCCGGACATCACGGAGCAGCTCACCGACATCGGGTGGGGCGCCTTCGTCCTGGTCGCCATCTACGGGCTCTCGCAGCTGCTGTCCACCGAGCTGTCGGCCACGCCGAACATGCCCGAGTCGCAGCGGCGCATCATGCGGTTCATCCCGCTGGTCGTGGTGCTCTTCGTGTTCCAGTTCCCGGTGCCCGCCGGCCTCGTCATCTACTGGATGACAACCAACCTCTGGACGTGCGGGCAGCAGCTGGTGATGCGACATCGCATCGGCCTCCACCTGGCGGATCCCGCCGAGGTGGCCAGATTCGAGGAGAACCAGAAGAAGCGCGGATCGCGGA
>DATLLV010000066.1:0-5944 GCA_035537655.1 Miltoncostaeaceae bacterium | reverse complement strand
CCTCGATCAGCGGATCGAGGATCTCCCACGCCCGCTCCACCTCGTCCCAGCGGGTGAAGAGGGTCGAGTCGCCCAGCAGGGCGTCGAGCAGCAGGCGCTCGTAGGCCTCGGGCGACGAGCGCAGGAACGAGCTGCCGTAGGCGAAGTCCATGCTCACAACGCGCAGGTCGATCTGCGGCCCGGGCACCTTGGCCAGGAACCGCAGCGAGGCGCCCTCGTCCGGCTGGATCCGGAGCAGCAGGAGGTTGGGCTCGAGGGTCTCGACGGCGGTCGAGGCGAAGGGCAGGTGGGGCGCCGGCTTGAACTGGATCGCCACCTCGGTCGCGCGCCGTGGCAGGCGCTTGCCCGTGCGGAGGTAGAACGGCGTCCCCGCCCAACGCCAGTTGTCGACCTCCACCTTCACCGCCACGAAGGTCTCGGTCGGGGAGCCCGGGTCGACGCCCTCCTCCTCGCGGTAGCCGGGCACCCGCTCGCCGGCGATCCAGCCCGCCGTGTACTGGGCGCGGACCGCGTCGCGGTGCGCCAGGTCGGCGTCGAAGGGCGGGACCGCCCGCAGCACCTTGACCTTCTCGTCGCGCACCTCGCGGCTCTCGAAGCGTGCCGGCGGCTCCATCGCGACGATCGAGAGCACCTGCATCATGTGGTTCTGGAGGATGTCGCGCAGGGCGCCGGACCGGTCGTAGTAGCCGCCGCGCGTGCCGACGCCGAGGTCCTCGGCCACGGTGATCTGCACGTGGTCGATGTAGCGGCGGTTCCAGACCGGCTCGAAGATCGCGTTGCCGAACCGCAGGACCAGGATGTTCTGGACCGTCTCCTTCCCCAGGTAGTGGTCGATGCGGTAGACCTGCCGCTCGCGGAAGACGACGTTCAGGCGGGCGTGCAGCTCGCGCGCCGACTCCAGGTCCGCGCCGAACGGCTTCTCCACCACCAGCCGGGCGAAGCGCTCGGCGTCGTCCGGCTCCTCGGCCAGGCCGGCCCCGCCGAGCTGCTCGGCGATGACCGGGAAGAACTCCGGCGCGGTCGCCAGGTAGAAGAGCCGGTTGCCGCGCGTCCCCAGCTCGCTGTCGAGGTCCTCGAGATGGGTGCGCAGGCGGGCGTAGGCGCCGGTGTCGTCGAAGGGCACCGAGACGTAGCTCAGGCGCCGCGCGAAGCCGTCCCAGATGTCCTCGTCGATGGGCACGCGCGCGTGGGCCTCGACGGCGGCCCGCATCCGCTCGCGGAACTCGTCGTCGCTCAGGTCCGAGCGGGCCGCGCCCACGATCGCCGTCTCGGGCGCCAGCAGCTGCTGGGTGGCCAGGCTGTAGAGGGCCGGGACCAGCTTGCGCTGGGTCAGATCGCCGGTGGCGCCGAAGATCACGATCGCCGCGGGGGAGGGCGTCCGCACCAGGCGGACGTCCTGCTCCAGGGTGGGGACCTCGAGGGCGCTCATCGGCCCACCTGAACCGTCATGTCGAGGGTGAGACCGCGCCCGCTCACCGGCCCACCTGAGCCTTCGCGGCGTCGGCGACCGCCCTCGATGTGATCCCGACCGCCGCCATCACGTCCGGGCCGGGGGCGGACGCTCCGAAGCGGTCGATGCCGACCACGGCGCCGCCCGATCCGACCCACTCGGCCCACCCGAAGGGGCTCGCGGCCTCCACGGCCACCCGCGCGCCGATCGCCGGCGGCAGCACCTCGTCGCGGTAGCTGCGTTCCTGGGCGCGGAAGAGTTCGAACGAGGGCATGCTCACCACCCGCGCCGAGATCCCCTGACCGCCCAGCACGCCGCGCGCCTCGAGCGCGACCTGCACCTCGGAGCCGGTGGCGATGAGGATGCAGTCGCCGCCGTCCTCCAGCACGTAGGCGCCGCGCTCCACCGGCAGCGGCCCCGGCAGCGTCGGCAGGCCCTGGCGGCTGAGGATGAGCGCGGTGGGCCCGTTGGTGCGGCCGATCGCGACCCGCCACGCGCCGGCCGCCTCGTTGGCGTCGGCGGGCCGGATCGTCACAAGGCGCGGGATCGCCCGCAGCGCGGCGAGGTGCTCGATCGGCTGGTGGGTGGGGCCGTCCTCGCCCAGGCCCACCGAGTCGTGGGTGAACACGAAGACCGACGGCAGCCCCATCAGCGCGGCCAGCCGGATCGGGTTCTTCATGTAGTCCGAGAAGGTGAAGAACGTCGCGCTCGCGGGCCGCCAGCCTCCGTGGGCGGCGAGGCCGTTCGTGATCGCGCCCATCGCGTGCTCGCGGACGCCGTAGTAGAGGTTGCGCCCGTCGAAGTGGCCGCGCTCGACGACGCCCATGTCCTTCAGCGTCGTGCTGGTCGAGGACGACAGGTCGGCCGCGCCCTGGATGAGCTCGGGCACGGCGTGGGCGATGGCGTTCATCGCCTTCCCGGCCGAGGCGCGGGTGGCGATCGACTCGCCCGGCTCGAAGACGGGCACCGAGGCCTCCCAGCCGTCCGGGAGACGGCCGGCCGTCACGCGCTCGAACTCGGCGGCGTCCTCGGGGTGGGCGGCGGCGTAGGCGTCGAAGCGCTCGCGCCACTCGGCGCTGAGGGCGCCGCCGCGGGCGCGCATCTCGTCCCGCCACGCGGCGACCTCGTCCGGGATCAGGAACTGCGCGTCCTCGGGCCAGCCGTAGACGCGCTTGGTGGCCGCGACCTCCTCCGCGCCCAGCGGCGAGCCGTGGGCCGCCGAGCTGTCCTGCTTGTGCGGCGAGCCGTAGCCGATGTGGGTGCGGCAGCAGATCAGCGTCGGCCGGCCGTCCGGCACGCTCGCCTCGGTCATGGCCGCGTCGATGGCGTCGAGGTCGTTGCCGTCCTCCACCCGCAGCACCCGCCAGCCGTAGGCCGTGAAGCGCGTCGGCACGTCCTCGCCGAAGGAGAGCGAGGTGGGCCCGTCGAGGCTCACGTGGTTGTCGTCGTAGACGCCGATCAGGCGCTCGAGGCCCAGGAAGCCGGCGATCGAGGCGGACTCGTGGGAGATGCCCTCCATCAGGTCGCCGTCCGAGCAGATGAACCAGGTCCGGTGGTCCACGATCTCGGCGCCGGGGCGGTTGAAGCGTGCCCGCAGCATCGCCTCGGCCACCGCGAAGCCGACCGAGTTGCCGAAGCCCTGCCCGAGCGGCCCGGTGGTGATCTCGACCCCGGGCGTGTCGCCGCGCTCGGGGTGGCCCGGCGTCTCGGAGCCGAGCCGGCGGAAGCGCTTGAGCTCGTCGAGCGAGAGCGCGTAGCCGGTTAGGTGCAGCAGGGCGTAGAGCAGCATCGAGGCGTGGCCGGCCGACAGCACGAAGCGGTCGCGGTTCGGCCATGCGGGGTCCGAGGGGTCGTGGCGCAGGTGCTTCGTGAACAGGGTCCAACCGACGGGCGCCAGCCCCATGGGCGCACCCGGGTGGCCGCTGTTCGCCTTCTGGACCGCGTCCATGGCGAGCGTGCGGACGGTGGTGATGCTCAGCTCCGGCGACGCGAGCGTGATGGCCACGGCCGGGCCCCTCCTTCTCCTCGTGGGCTGCCTAGTAGGACACGTCGTGCGGGTGGCTCTCGCGCAGGCCGCCCGCGGTGATGCGGACGAACCGCGCGTTGCGCTGGAACTCGGGGATGGTGCGCGCGTCCGAGTAGCTCATACCGGAACGCAGCCCGCCGACAAGTGCGTGCAGCACGGTCGCGGTCGCGTCGCGCAGGGGGACCACCGCCTCGACGCCCTCGGGGACGACCGGGCTGAACTCGGTGCCGTCCTCGCCCTCGGCGGCGCGCCGGGCCGCCGCGGCCGGCGCCGAGGCCATGCCGCGGAAGACCTTCACCCGCGTGCCGTTGCGGCGCACGACGTGGCCGGGGCTCTCGGGGGTGCCGGCGAGGAGGTTGCCGACCATGACGCTCTCGGCGCCGGCCGCGATGGCCTTCGCCACGTCGCCGCCGGCGCGGATGCCGCCGTCGGCGATGACCGGGACGTTGGCCGGGGCGCACGCCTCGGCGCAGTCCATGACCGCCGACAGCTGGGGCACGCCGACGCCGGCCACGACCCGCGTGGTGCAGACCGAGCCCGGCCCGACGCCCACCTTGACGGCGTCCGCCCCCGCCTCGACCAGGTCGCGGGCACCCTCGGCCGTGGCCACGTTGCCGGCGACGATCTCGGTGCGCCCGCCGACGGCCTCGCGCACCCGGCCGAGCGCCTCGATGGCCCGCTCCGAGTGCCCGTGGGCGATGTCGAGCACCAGCACGTCGGCGCCGGCCTCCTGCAGCGCCTGGGCGCGCTCGATCACGTCGCCGCGCACCCCGATGGCCGCGCCGACGGCCAGGCGGCCACGGTCGTCCTTCGTCGCCTCGGGCCGCTCGGTGCGCTGCAGCAGGTCGCGCAGCGTGATCAGGCCCACCAGGCGGTCGTCCTCGGCGACCAGCGGGAGCTTCTCGACCCGGGCGTCGCGCAGCAGCCGGGCGGCCTCGTCGGCGGTCGTTCCCGCCGCGCCGACCACCAGGCGCTCGCGCGGCGTCATCAGCTCGCTCACCGGCGTGAGCGGGTCGGTCTGCAGCAGCACGTCGCGCCTGGTCAGCATCCCCTGCAGCCGGTCCTCGTCGTCCACCACCACCAGGCCGCTGACGCCGTGGCGCTCCATGCGCTCCCGTGCCTGGGCCAGGGTGGCGGCGATGCCGACGGTGTGGGGGTCGGGGATCACCAGCGCCTCGGCGCGCTTGACCCGCGCCACCTGGGCGACCTGCTCCTCGACCGAGAGGAAGCGGTGCACGATGCCGATGCCCCCGAGCCGCGCCATGGCGATCGCCATCTCGGCCTCGGTGACGGTGTCCATGTTCGCCGAGACGATGGGTGCGGCGAGCCGGAGCCCGCGCGTCAGGCGCGTGGACACATCGACGTCCGAACGCGAGATGATCCCGCTGCGCCGAGGCGCCAGCAGGACGTCGTCGTAAGACAGGGCGAGCGGGATCTCTGCCGACGGCACCGGGGGTCACCTTAGCCGACCAACCGCCCGGCGGACCGTCGGGACGCGTGAGGTAGCATCGCCCGATGGCGCCCCGCCTGACCGCCGCCATCGCCGTCGGCGCCGCGACGTGCCTGGCGATCGCGGGCTGCACGGAAGGCGAGCCGCAGGCCACCGGGGGCCCGGACGCGCCCTCGGCCTACGTGGCGGCGGTCCAGGAGCTCGTCCGGCCGCCCGCCCAGCTCGCCGCCGCCATCGACCGGCGCGCCCGCGACGAGGCCGCGCCCGTCCCCGACCGCGCCGGGCTGGACCGCCTGGTCGCGGCCGCGCGCTCCCGCCTCGCCGCCCTGCGGGCCCTGCGCCTGCGGGACGCCGCCCTGCGCCGCAGCCGCGACCGCCTCGCGGCCGCCTACGAGCGCATGCTCCCGCGGATGCAGGCCGCCGCCGGCGCGCTCTCCGACGACCGCGCCGCCCTCGCGGCGGCCGCCGACCCCTTCCTCGACTCCCTCCGCACGCTGCCATCCGGCGCTTCCTCGCCCTCCTCGCGCTGATCCCGCTCGCGGTGGCGGCCGGCTGCGGGGGCGGCTCCCTCGCGCCCGACACCACCCGGGTGGGCGAGGGGACCCAGGTCTCGCCCCAGCGCTACCTCGCCGACACCGACGCCGCCGGCGCCGCGGTCGCGGAGTTCACCCGCGACCTCACCACGGTCGGCAACGTCGCGACGCCCGAGGCGCTCACCCGCGCAGCCCCGGCCCTGCGGGCGACCCTGCAGGACGCCGAGGCCCTCTCCCAGCGCCTCTCCGCCGAGCGCGTCGAGGACACCCGCCTCGAGACCCAGCGCGCCCACGCCGCAACCGCCCTCGAGGACGTCGTCGTCGCCATGCGCCAGGCCACCGACGCCGCCTCGGGGAGCCGCCCGACCCGCTTCGTCCAAGCGGTGGACGCCTACTCCGACGCCGTCGCCGAGGTGGTCGCCGAGGCCGAGGCCGTCCTCCGGGAGCTCACGGGGGGCTGAGCGGGCCGACTCGGCAGGTGGCCA
>DATLLV010000065.1:0-18127 GCA_035537655.1 Miltoncostaeaceae bacterium | reverse complement strand
GGTGGCCGACAAGCCCGAGGAGCCGGGCGCCGCGGGCGGCGGCATGGGCGGCATGGGCGGCATGGGGATGGACATGTAGGGTCCGGCCCCGGCCGACCTGCAGGATCCGAAGGGGGCCCCACGGGGCCCCCTTCGTCGTTCCGAGCCGTGATCACCGTCCCCACACACGCCTCGCGCCGGCCGCTCGTCTTCTGGACGGCGACGGCGCTGATCGCAGTCGACACGATCCTCTTCACGATGGTCGTGCCGGCGCTGCCGGAGTACCAGGACCGGTACGGCTTCAGCGACGCGGTGGGGTCGCTGATCTTCGCCGCCTTCCCGCTGGGCCAGCTCGCGACCGCAATGTGGGCGGCGGGGCTCGTTGACCGGGTCGGGCGGCGGCCGGTGATGATCCTGGCGGCGCTCACGCTGGCCGCCGCGACGCTGGCCTTCGCGCTCGCCAACGGCGTGGCCCTGCTGGCGCTGGCGCGGCTGATCCAGGGCCTCGCGGCGGGCCTGGTCTGGACGGCCGCCCTGGCCGCGATCTCGGACGTCTACCCCCAGGAGGAGCTCGGCTACCGCATGGGCCTGGCCGAGACCGGGGGCGGGGTCATGGGCCTGCTGGGCCCGCCCGTCGCCGGCGCGCTGATCGAGGGCGTCGGCCTGGACGCGACCTTCTACATCGCGACCGCCCTGCCCGTGCTCGCCCTGATCCCGGCGCTGTTCGTCCCCGAGACGCGTCGCGCCGAGGCCGCGGCGACGCCCACCCGGCTGTTGTCCGACCTGCGCCGGTTGTGGCGCGTGCCGGCCGCGAAGGTCGCGGGCGTCACCCTGGCGACCTCGGCGGGCGTCCTCGCCATGGTCGAGCCGCTGCTGCCGCTCGACCTCTCCGACCGGCTCGGCCTGTCCTCGCTCGCCGTCGGCGTCGTGTTCGCGGTCGGGTTCGCGGCCTACCTGCTGCTGGTGCCGCTCGCCGGGCGCTGGTCGGACCGCCGTGGCCGGCGGGCGCCGATCGTGCTCGGCGGCGTGCTGATGGCCGTCGGCCTGCCCTTCATCGCGGTGGGGCCGGTCGGCCTGGTGACCGTGGCCTTCTCGGTCGCCGGCGCCGGCATGGCCGCGATGATCGCCCCGTCGGGGCCGCTGATGGTGGAGGCGGTCGACGACGCCGGCATGAGGGGCCGCTACGGGCTCAGCTCGGCGGCCCTGACCGTGATCTTCGCCCTCGGCTACCTCGTCGGCCCGTTGCTGGGCGCGGCGGCCAGCGCGGTCCTGCCCTTCCTCGGCGCCACGATCATCGCAGCGGGCATCGTGGTCGTGGTCACCTGGTGGGCCGCGCGCGCCCTCCCCAGGACGAAGCCGCGGCCCGAGGCTTTGGCCCCGCGGCCAAGGGGGCGGGCCGCGTCCCGTTGGTAGCGTCGGCGGCGACCGCCGGCGGGGGCCGGCCGGGCGAGAGGGGCTCCGCTGCCGCTGTTCACGGACTACGACGCCGACGGGTTCTTCGACGAGATGTTCGAGGGGCCGGACCGTCCGCGCGAGCCATACCGGCGGCTCTACTCCGGTCTCAGCTCGCTGCGCCCGTCCACCTTCGCGGCGCGCAGCGCCCTGGTCGACCGGGCCTACCTGACCCAGGGCATCACCTTCGCCCACGGCGGGCGCGAGCAGCCCTTCCCCTTCGACCTGCTCCCGCGCCTGATCCCGCAGGACGAGTGGGCCGGCCTGGAGGCCGGCCTCACCCAGCGCGTCCGGGCGCTGGACCGCTTCATCGGCGACGTCTACGGTCCCCGGCGATCGGTGGCCGACGGCGTGGTGCCCAACCGCCTGGTCGCGACCTGCGAGGGCTACGTGCGCGCGATGGTCGGGGTGGTGCCCCCGCTCGGGCGCTTCGTGCACGTGGCAGGGATCGACCTCGTCCGCGACGACGACGGCGTGTGGCGGGTGCTCGAGGACAACCTGCGCTGTCCCTCCGGCCTCTCGTACGTCGTGCAGAACCGCGCCTTCATGCGCCGGGCGTTCCCCGAGGCCTTCGGCGATCACCACGTCGAGCCGGTGGGCCACGCGCCCTTCCTGCTGCTGTCCGCCCTGATGGCCGCGGCCCCCGAGGGGCGCGGCTCGCCGCGCGTCGTGGTGCTGACGCCTGGGCCGGCGAACGCGGCCTACTACGAGCACTCCTTCCTGGCCCAGCAGATGGGCGTGCCCCTGGTCGAGGGCGGCGACCTGACCGTGCGCGACCGGCGCGTCTACCTCCGCACGACGGCCGGGCGGGAGCGGGTCGACGTGATCTACCGCCGCATCGACGACGGCTTCCTCGACCCGGCCAGCCTGCGCAGCGACTCGATGCTGGGCGTCGCGGGGCTGATGCAGGCCTGCCGCGAGGGCAACGTGGCCGTCTGCAACGCCATCGGCACCGGCGTGGCCGACGACAAGGCCGTCTACGCCTACGTGCCCGACCTGATCCGGTACTTCCTCGAGGAGGAGCCGATCCTCGAGCAGGTGCCCACCTACCTGCTGGAGCGCGAGGAGGACCGCGCCTACGCCCTGGCCAACATGGAGCGCCTGGTGGTCAAGGCGGTCGACGGCGCCGGCGGCTACGGGCTGCTGATCGGCCCCCACGCGACCCCCGGCGAGCGCGAGCTGTTCGCCCGCCGGGTGCGCGAGAACCCGCGCGGCTACATCGCCCAGGAGACCGTCCGCCTGTCGCGCGCGCCGGTGCTGGTGGGCGAGCGCTTCCGCGCCCGCCACGTCGACCTGCGCCCGTTCGTGGTCTACGGCGACCACCCCGTGGTGGTGCCCGGGGGGCTCACGCGGGTGGCGCTGCGCGACGGGTCGCTGGTGGTCAACTCCTCCCAGGGCGGCGGCAGCAAGGACACCTGGGTCCTGTCCTCCTGATGGTGGGCCGGTGATGCTCGCGCGGGTCGCCGAGACCCTCTACTGGACCGCCCGCGACCTCGAGCGCGCGGAGAACTTGGCGCGCCTGCTCGAGGCGAGCCAGTCGGCCGCGCTCGAGGGGAACGCCTCCAACGGCGCCGGCGGGCGCCTGGTCTGGGAGCCCCTCGTCCGCGTCGCCGCCGACATGGAGAGCTTCCTGCTCACCCACCGCCGCGCCGACGAGCGCAGCGTCCCCTGGTTCGTGACCTTCGGCCGCGACAACCCCGACAGCATCGCCGCCTGCATCAACCGCGCCCGCGAGAACGCCCGCAGCGTGCGGGACCGCCTGCCCACCGAGGTCTGGGAGGGGATCAACGACGCCTGGCTCGAGCTGGCCGACTGGCCGCCGCCACGCATCACGCGCGACGGCGTCTACCCCTTCTGCCGTGGCGTCCGCCGCTCGTCGTACCTGATCCAGGGGCTCGTCGAGCAGTCGATGCGCCGGGACGAGGGCTGGCAGTTCATGCGCCTGGGACGCTTCCTCGAGCGCGCCGAGCGCTCCGGCAAGCTGGTGCTCGAGCGCTACGCCGACCTGGACGCCGACCGCGCGGCCACGCCGGAGGACGGGGCCTGGCAGGCGATCATGAGCGACGCGACCGCCCACGAGGCCTACCTCCAGGTCGACGCCGTCGAGCTCTCGCCCGAGTCGGTGAGCCGCTTCCTGATGCTCGATCCCGGGTTCCCGCGCTCGGTCGCCTTCTGCCTCGGCGAGGTCGAGGCCGCGATCGAGGGCCTGGCGGCCGCCGACGCCATGCCGCCCGACCCCGCTCCGCTGACCCTGGCCCGCACGGCCCGCGACCTGCTCGACGCCGCGGCCCGCAAGCCCTGGGGCGGCCCGGAGGTCGGCGACCTGCTCGAGCGCCTGCCGGCGCGCTGCGGGTCCATCGACGCCGCCCTTCAGGAGTCCTGCTTCGCAGCCTCCTACGAACGCGCCCCGGCCGGACAGCGTGCCCAGGCTTCACGCCAAGCACAGAACTGAGATGCGCTACGCCGGCGCGGCCGGCGAGAGCGTCAACGAGGTCCGCCTGAGCCCGCGCGACGACGGGCGCCAGCGGGTGGAGTGGGCGCACGTGCGCGTCGAGCCCGCGGTCGAGCTGTTCGGCCACACGGACGCCTTCGGCAACGAGGTGCGGTGGTTCCAGCTCGTGGGGTCGCACGACACGCTGGTCGTCGAGTCGGAGGCGATCGTGACCACGATGCCCGCCGAGCGGCCGCCGGCCGGCGCGGGCGGCGAGATGGCCGAGCTGGACGAACCGGGCTACGCCGACCGCCACGCCGAGTTCCTCGGCGCCTCGGCGCACGTGCGCTGGGGCGGGCCGGTCGCCGAGCTCGGCGACGGGCTCGCGCTGGAGGAGGGCGAGGGCGCCCTGGCGTGGGTCCGCGCCCTCGAGGCCGAGGTGAACCGGGCCATCGCCTACACGACGGGGGCGACCAGGGTGGACACGCCGATCGAGGACGTCGTCCGGGCCGGCGCGGGCGTGTGCCAGGACATGGCCCACCTGATGATCGCGCTCTGCCGCCGCCGCGGGATGGCGGCCCGCTACATCAGCGGCTGGCTCCACCTGCCGGGCATCGAGCGACCGGGGGAGAGCCACGCGTGGGTGGAGGCCGCGGTGCCGGGGCTCGGGTGGGTCGAGCTCGACCCGACCCACCCCGACCCCGCGCACGAGGAGTACGTGCGGCTCGCCGTCGGCCGCGACTACGCCGACGTCCCCCCGCTGCGCGGCAGTTACGTGGGCCCGCCCACCGAGGAGATGAGCGTCGCCGTCACGGTCAGCGAGCTGCCGGCGTAGCGCTAGGAGCGGTCGAGCGCGATGACCGGGATCTTGCGGGTCGTCTTCTCCTGGTAATCGCCGAACTGCGGGAAGGCGTCCGCCATTGCGGCGTAGACGCGGTCGCGCTCCGGGCCGGTGATCTCGCGGGCGACGGCGGGGTAGGACTCCGTGCCCGCCTCGACGGTGACCTCTGGGTTCGCCTTGAGGTTGTGGTACCAGTCCGGGTTGTGGGGGGCGCCGCCCTTCGAGGCGAACACGTAGCGGTCGTCGCCCTCGTCCAGGTACATCAGGGGGTTGATCCGCGCCTTGCCCGTCCTGGCGCCGGTCGAGTGGACCACCAGCACCGGCTTGCCCTTGAAGTAACCGCCGGCGGCGGTGTCGACGACCCCCGCGTTGGCGCGGAACTCCGCAAGCACCTCGCGGTTCATCTCGTCGAAATCACTCATCGTCGCTCCTCGATCCGGATGGGTCTCCGGCGCGAGCCTACGCGGCGCGGCGAGCCCGGGCCCGGCAGGCGTCGGGGCCGTCGCCACCTTCTCCCGCTGTGGCGACGGCCCCTCGTCCTTGGTGCAGTGGTTCCGCAGTTCCCGCGTGTCGCGCGGATGGGTGCGGAGCCTTCAGTTGTGGGGTAGCTGGGCGGCCCCCCGCGGCGTCAGCCGGTGAGACCGCCCTCGATCGCCGCATCCAGAGGCGTCACCTCCCCGCGACCTGTCCGCCCGTGCCGGCGGACGCCGTCCGGTCGCTCGGTCGTGGCGGCCGCCCCGGCGCGGCGCCGAGGGCGCCCACGCGCGCCTCCGGGCCCCTCGCGGGGGCGGTGCGGTCCGGCTCGCGGCGCCGTCCACCGTCCCAGTCCGCCAGGGGGTCCCGCCCACCGCGCACGAGCGCGGAGGCTCCGGATGCCGGCCGCGCGCGACCGGTGCTGGAGCCCGAGGGGCCGAGGACGCTCACCTGTTTGTGGCGGCGGTGCATGCGGTCCACGATCCGATCCACGATCACCTGGGACATAGGCCTCGGGGTCCGAGGCACCGGACCCGCTGGCAGCTCATCCCGTGGGGCCAGCCTTGCACTCGGCCACCCCCCCGGTCAAGCCGCGCCCGCGGCGATCGAGCGCACCCCCGACGGGGCGTCAGTGCGACTCGATCACCCGGTCGATGATCCCGTATTCCACCGCCTCGGCGCTGCTCATGAAGAAGTCGCGCTCGGTGTCGGCGCTGATCTTCTCGAAGGACTGGCCGGTGTGCTTGGCGATGATCTCGTCGAGCCGCTTGCGCAGGTCCAGGGCCTCGCGCGCGTGGATCTCGATGTCGGTCGCCTGGCCGCTGAAGCCGCCTGAGAGCTGGTGGATCAGGATCTTCGCGTTCGGCAGGGCCATGCGCTTGCCCGCGGCCCCGCCGGCCAGGAGGAGGGCGCCCATGCTCATCGCGATCCCGACGCAGATCGTCTGCACGTCGGGCTTGATGAACTGCATCGTGTCGTAGATCGCCAGGCCGGCGTAGACCGACCCACCGGGCGAGTTGACGTAGACCGAGATGTCCTTGTCGGGGTCCTCGCTCTCGAGGTGCAGGAGCTGGGCGACGATGAGGTTGGCGATCTGGTCGTCCACCGGCGTGCCGAGGAAGATGATGCGCTCGTTGAGCAGTCGGGAGTAGATGTCGAACGCGCGCTCGCCGCGCGACGTCTGCTCGACCACCATGGGGATCAGAGGGCTCATGCCGCCGAGACTACGCCTGCAGGGCGGTGATCCGCCCGTCGTCGCCCAGGCGGAGCCGGTGCAGGCGGTCGTCGGCGCGCCCCGCGGCCCGGTCGATCACCCGCACCGCGAGCAGCACGTCCGGCGGGTCCAGGCGGGCGCCACGGAACGCCGACCGCCCCGGCGGGGTCCCCTCGCGCACGCCGTCGGGCGTGGCCGGCGCGCCGCCCACGCGGACGGCCGCCCCCGGCGCGAAGAGCGCGGCGAAGGCGTCGGGCGAGGTGTTGAGGGCGCCCACGTAGGCCTTGCCCAGCTGGCGGGCCTGGTCGTAGGTCGGCATCACGCCGAGCGGATCACGAAGATCACGTAGACCACCAGCGCCACCGCGAGGAGCGTCAGGCCGGCCGCCGCGAGCGGGCTCATCGCGCGGCGCCGGCGCGGATGCGTCTCCGTGCCGGCGGCCCTGGGCTCGCGCCGGCGCAGGCGCTCGGCGACCACGATCGCCGCGATCGCCAGGAGCGTTGCCAGCGCCAGGCAGGCGCCCACGCCCAGGCCGGTGAAGGGCAGCAGCGCCAGCAGGACGATCCAGGTCGGGACCCCCACCAGCGCGGCGCGCCCCACCCGGCGGGTGAGGCGGTCGATCTGGTCGAAGTCGTCCTCCGGGCCCGCCGGCGCGCGCGGGTCGGGCTCAGAAGCCGTAGCGCTCCTCCTTCCAGGCGTCGGCGGCGTTCGAGTAGCCCAGGCGCTCCCAGAACCCGGGCCGGTCGCTCTCGACCAGCTCCAGGCCGCGCAGCCACTTGGCGCTCTTCCAGAAGTAGAGGCTCGGCACCAGCAGCCGCAGCGGCCCGCCGTGGACCGGCTCGAGCTCCTCGTCGCCGAAGCGGTAGGCCAGCAGGACGTCGTCCGCCCGCAGCCGCTCCAGGGGCACGTTGGCCGTGTAGTCCGCCTCGGCGTGGGCGATCGCGTGGGTCGCCTCGGGCCGCACGCCCAGCTCCCGCAGCAACGGCCAGACCGGGACGCCCTCCCAGACGGTGTCGAGCTTCGTCCAGGTCGTGACGCAGTGGATGTCGGTCGTGACGGTGCGGGTGGGCAGGGCGCGGAACTCCTCGAAGCTCCAGGCCGCCGGGCGCTCCACGGCGCCGAAGACGCGGAAGTCCCAGTCGGGGGGCGGCGTCTCGTAGGGCACCGAGCCCGTGTGCAGGACCGGGAAGTCCCGCCTCAGGTGCTGGCCCGGCGGCAGCCGGGCGCGCTCCTCGTCGGTCACGCCCCTCGATCGGAACCGCGCCACGGACCCTCCGGGATCGTCGTCGCCAGGGCTGATAGTACGCTGGGCCCGTGAGGCGGTACGGGGCGGCGGCCGGCGTCCTCTGCCTGCTGGTTCTGGCGGGCTGCTCGGGCTCCCCCCAGGCATGGCGGGAGCTGCCCTCGGCGCCGGACGCGCGCACCGAGGTGGTGGGCGCCGACCTCGCCGGGCGCGTCGCGGTGGTGGGCGGTTTGACCGCCGAGGGCGAGCCGTCGGCCCGCGTCGACCTCTACGACCCGCGCAGCGAGCGCTGGCTGCGCCTGCCCGACCTGCCCGAGCCCGTCCACCACGCGATGGCCGCGTCGCGGGCGGACCGGCTCTACGTGGTCGGCGGCTACCGGGTGCGCGACGGCGTGACCGAGGCGAGCGACCGCGCCTGGGTGCTGTTCGACCGGCGCTGGCGGTCGCTGCCGCCGCTGCCGGAGCCGCGCGCCGCGGGCGGCGCGGCCATCGTGCGCAACCGGATCTACGTGGTCGGCGGCACGACCGCCCGCGAGCCGGGGCACCTGGCCCGCGCCTCCCTCCGGCTCGACCTGCGCACGCTGCGCTGGCAGGGCTTCGCGCCCCTGCCGCGCCCGCGCGAGCACCTGGGCGTCGCGGCGGTCGCGGGGCGGGTCTACGCCATCGGCGGCCGCACCCGGGGCCTGGAGACCAACACGGCCGAGGCCGACGTCTACGACCCGCGCGCCCGGGTCTGGTCGCGCCTCCCCGACGCCCCGACGCGGCGCGGCGGCAACGCGGCGACCGCCGCCGCCGGCTTGGCCGTCACCGTGGGTGGCGAGGGCCCGAACGGGACCCTGCGCCCGGTCGACGCCTTCGACCCGGCCTCGGGCGAGTGGCGGTCGCTGCCGCGCAGCCCGCGGCCGCGCCACGGCGTCGCCGTCGTCGGCATCGGGCGGACGGTCTACCAGGCCCTGGGCGGGCCCGAGCCGGGGCTGACGGTCAGCCGGACGCTGCAGTCGCTGAGGGTTCCAGCGCCCGGCTGAGCAGCGCGAGGGTCGCCTCGTCGGGCGCGGCCAGAACCTGGAAGCGGGTCGTCAGGTCGAGCGGCGTCCCCGGGAGGGCCCCCGGGGACGGGAAGCCCACCAGCAGGCCGGCCTCGCGCGCCACGAGCTGGGCGCCGGCCACGTCCACGGCGCGGCCGAGGCCCAGCCCGGCCATCGCGTCCGCCCGCCCGGCGGCCGTGTGGCAGAGCGACAGCGCCAGCGAGCCCATCGCGCGCAGCCGCCCCACGCGGCCGTCCAGCTCCCGGGCCGCTCGGGCGACCCGGGCCGGCGAGGCGCCCTCCAGCATCAGCAGCTCCAGGCGGCCGTCGGGCACGGGGGCCGCCGCCAGGGGGGCGCCGTCGACCCAGGCGCCCCGCCCGCGCTCGGCGACGAAGTCCTCGCCGGTGCCGTGGTCGCGCACCAGGCCGAGGGTGACGTCGGCGATCGTCCGCCCCTCCGCGACCGCCAGCGCTGTCGCGAAGCCCGGCAGCCCCCGCTTGGCGTTCAGGCTCCCGTCGATCGGGTCGAGCACGACGAAGGGCGGGCCGCCGCCGTGCAGGTCGCGCTCCCCCAGCTCCTCGCTGATCAGGGTCAGCGGCCGGCCGAGCGCGTCGAGCTCGGCGAGCACGACGGCCTCGGCCGAGGTGTCCACCAGCAGCGAGACGTCGCCCCCGGCGCCGCGGCCCTGCGGCTCGGCGCGCCGCCCCGGCGGCAGGGACAGCACCTCCGCCGCAACGCGGTCGCACGCGCGTCGCAGCGGAGCGAGCCAGCGCTCGGCGTCGGCGCTCGGCCCGCGCGGGTCAGCCATCGACCAGCGAGTGGAAGGCCACGCCGGTCAGCAGCTTGGGGAAGAAGTAGGTGGACTTCTGGGGCATCGTCTCGCCCGCCTCGGCGACGGCGGCGACGGCCGCCTTGGGGATCGGCCGCATGATCACCGCGGCGGCGACCTCGCCCTCCGCGACCAGGCGGGCCGCCTCGGCCGCGTCCTTCGTGTACGACAGCTCGCCGTCGTGGGCGAGGGCCGCCTGGTCGGCGCCCAGCCGCGGGACCAGGATCTCGCGCTCCAGGGCGGCGACGTCGAGGCCCTCGGCCGGCGAGGCGCCCGGGCGCGGCGCGGCGGTGATCAGCCGCATCCCGTCGGGCAGGACCAGCCCCAGGGCGGTGACGTCCTCGGGCGCCGCGGCGAGGGCGGCGCGCAGGTCCTCGAGGGACGCGACCGGCTGGGCGCGGAATGCGGCGTCGGCGCCCTCGGGCCAGCGCTTCAGCAGCCGGTGGGTCGGGAGCACGACGAGCCCCGGGTCGTCGAGCGCGGTCAGGCCCATGAGCACCCGGTCGTACGGGGCCTCGGCGCCGTTGCCGCCGGCCTGGGCGCGCCGCTCCTCGCGGTAGGCGAGGGCCGTCTCGTAGCGGTGGTGGCCGTCGGCGATCAGGATCCAGCGGTCGCGCATCGCCTCGCCCACCGCGGCGTGGACGGCCGGGTCGGTCACCCGCCAGACGCGGTGCGCGGTGCCGTCGCGATCGGTCATCTCGGCGTGGGGCGGCCCCTCCGGCGCGATCGCAGCCCAGGCCCCCTGGGCCGGGTCCGGGTAGAGGCCGAAGACCGGCGAGAGGTTGGTGCGCACCGCCCGCGTCAGGCGCAGGCGGTCCTCCTTGGGGCCGGCGTGGGTGCGCTCGTGAGGGCGCACGACGCGGGCCTCGTAGGGCTCGAGGCCGACCGCGCCGAGGATCGTGCGGCGCTCCCGCGGGACGCCGTCGTCGAGCGTGAAGGACTGGGTCCAGGCGATCAGCAGCGGCGCGTCCGCGGCGCCCAGCACCCCGTCGTGCATCCACGACGCGATCAGCCCGCCGACCTCGTCGTACGAGACCTCAGGGAGGATCAGGCGGACAGCGTTGTACGGGCTCGCCGCCAGGTAGAGGCGCCGCTCCTCGGGGGAGATGACGTCGTACGGCGGTGAGACCAGGTCGCCCAGGGGACCCGCCGCCGGGGAGTACCCCAGCGCTCGGAAGGGACGCACATCGGCCACGAAGGCGGATGCTACCGGCAGCGATGGTTGGCACGAGGTCCCGGCGCGAGGGCCTCAAGGCGGACCGGCGCACCGCCTTCGGCGGGGCGGGCGCCGGAAAGGTCAACCCACCCTGGGTGAGCGAGCGTCCTTGATCGGGGCTCCGCACGACAACCCCGCTGGTGAGCGTGCGCGCCGGCTCTGGGGAGCTCGGGCTTGCGACGGGCAGCTTCCCGGCTGCATGCTTGCGAAACGGTGGCGCGGTCGGCCGTGCCATCCTCGGAGCGGAAGGGGGCAAGGTGTCCGTGCAAGCACTCATCGACGGGTGGAACGCGCGGGACGGCGAGAAGGTGGCGGCAGCGTTCACGCCCGACGGCGTCCGGGTGGAGTACGCCAAGCCGGGGGCGCGTCTGGAGGGTCGCGAAGCGATCGCGGCCCAGGCGCAGGCCTACATGACGGCAGTGCCCGACTGCGTCCTTGACGTCCGGGGGCTTGAGGAGCGGGAGGGAACCGCGACGCTCGAGTGGACCTACCGAGGCAACCACACGGGAGATATCCCCGGGCTGGAGGCGAGCGGCCGTGAGATCGAGCTCCCGGGCGTCAGCGTCTATCGGCTGGAAGGCGGCCTCGTCGCCGAGGAGCGCGTCTACTGGGACGCCGCCACCCTCTACGGGCTCATGGACTAACTCCCCGCGTCGCCGGGCCCAGGAGGCTCGGTTGGCGGCGCCTCCCTGCTGGGCCCGGTGGCCCAGCGACCCGGGGGCTGACGCCCAACACGGCGACGGGTCGTTCCATCCGACGGCCCGGCTACCCTGTTCGGTCCGATGCTGGACGACCTCACCCCCGAGCAGCGCGCCGCTGTCACCCATCCCGGCGGCCCCGCCCTGGTGCTCGCGGGCGCCGGCGCGGGCAAGACGCGGGTGCTCTGCCACCGGCTCGCCTGGCTCGTCGAGGGCGGCGCGTCGCCGTCCGAGATCCTGGCGCTCACGTTCACCCGCGAGGCCGCCGTCGAGCTGCGGGCCCGCGCCGAGGAGCTGATCGGGCGCTCCCACGAGACGCTGCGCGTCACGACCTTCCACTCCTACGCCCTCGAGCTGGGGCGGGTCCACGGGGTCGAGCGCGGCCTGCTGCCGGCGACGACGGTCGCGCGCACCGAGGACCGCATGCTCATGCTGCTCGAGCGCCTCGACGAGCTCGACCTGCGCGAGCACGACCTGCGCGGGGACCGCGGCCGCCTGGTCGCGGACCTGATCGATCGCATCGACAAGTGCCGCGACCAGCTCGTGAGCGCGGCCCAGTACCGCGCCTGGGCCGACGAGCGCCTGGCCGGCGCCGCGTCGGGCGGCGCCGCCCATCGGGCGCGGCGCGAGGTCGAGATCGCGCGGGTCTTCGAGGCCCACGAGCGCTGGCTGGCCGAGGACGGGCGCGAGGACTTCGGCCTCTCGATCGTCAGCGCCCTCGAGCTGATGCGCGCCCACCCGGACCGCCTCGAGGCCGCCCGCACGGGCGCGCGCCACATGCTGGTCGACGAGTTCCAGGACACGAACCACGCCCAGGCCGAGCTGCTCTACCTGGTCGCGGGCGGGGCCGACAGCCTGATGGTGGTCGGCGACGACGACCAGGGCATCTACCGCTTCCGCGGCGCGTCGGCGAAGAACGTCGCCGACTTCCGCCGCCGTTTCCCCGAGGCCGCCGAGCTGCGGCTCGAGGTGAACCACCGCTCCACCCAGACGATCCTCGACGCCGCGACGGCCGTGGTGGCCCCGATCCCCGACCGGGCGGCCAAGCGGCTCGTCGCCCGCCCCGAGGCCCGGGGGCCGCTGCCGCGGTTCTGGCGGGCGCCCGACCCCGACGGCCAGGCGCGGGCGGTCGCCCAGGAGGTGGTCCGGATGGCCGAGGCCGGGGTGCCGCTCGAGGAGCAGGCGATCCTGATGCGCGCGGTGCGGCTGGAGGCGCGGCCGGTCACCGACGCGCTCGAGCGGGCGGGCGTGCCCCACCAGGTCCGCGGCGGCTTCGGGCTCTTCGAGCGCCGCGAGGTGCGCTCGGCCGTCGCGTGGCTGCGCGCCGCGGCCGACCCGGCCGACGCCCAGGCCCACCTGCGGGTCGCCTCCGACCGCCGCCTCAGCGTGCCGTGGACGGCGGCGGCGGACGCCGTCTCGGCCGCCGCGGCCGCCCGCCGCCCGGTCGCCGGCCCGCTGGCCGAGGTGGCGCCGGCGCTGGCGCCGCTGCTCGACGAGGCCGGTCGAGCGGCGGCCGAGCTGCCGCCGGCCGACGCCCTCCGGGCGATCATCGACGGCTGCGGGCTGCGCGCCGCCGCGCTGGCGGCCGGGGGGGCCGAGGGCGCCGGGCGCCTGGCGGGCCTGGCGGCGCTCGAGCACCTGGCGCGCGAGATCGTCGAGGCCGAGCCGGCGATGGACGCCCGCGGCCTGGCGACGCGCCTGGCCGGCCTGGCCGAGATCGGCTTCCGCGGGGAGGGCGCGGCCCCCGCCGAGCGGACCGGCGTGCAGGTCATGACCGTCCACCAGGCCAAGGGGCTCGAGTTCGACGTGGTCGTCGTGATCGGCATGACGCGCGCCGGCTTCCCCGGGGCCGACCGCGGCGGCGTCGACATCCCCGACGCCCTGCTGCCCGAGGTCCTGCCGCGCGGCCGCGACGCCCACGTCGCCGAGGCCCGCCGGCTCGCCTACGTGGCCATGACCCGGGCGCGCCGCCACCTGGTGCTGACCACGGTCGCGGCGGGCGCGGGCGGTGTCTCCCAGGTCCCGTCGCCGTTCTTCGAGGAGGCCCGCGAGGCCGTCGCGGCCGAGGTCGAGGAGGTCGGCGAGGCGCCCGAGCGCGCGCTGCTGGCCGCGATCGCCGACCGCCACGCCGCCTTCGAGGAGGCCTCGCTCGCCGCGGCCGCCGCGGTCGCGGCCGAGGGTGCCGACGCCGAGGAGCTGACCGCCGCCGCCGAGCGCACGGCCCGCGAGCTGGTCGATGCGCGCGCGCGGGCGCTGCGCCCGCCGGAGCCGGCCGCTCCGGTGGCGGCGCCGGCGCGCCCTGCGCGGCCGGGCCTGGAGCTGAGCCCGAGCGCCGTCGAGGCCTACCGCACCTGCCCGCTGCGCTACCGCTTCGCGGCGGTCGACCGCGTGCCCACGCCCCCGAGCCCGGCGCGGGCGGTGGGGGTCGCCGCTCACGCCGCGCTCGAGGCCCACTACCGCCCCGGCGGGACCGGGGGCGACGGCGAGGCGCTCGTAGGCCGGTTCGCCGCGGCGCAGCGCCGCGAGGGGGTCGATGGCACCGCCGAGGGCCGCCAGGCGCTCGCGCGCGCCCGCGAGGCCCTGCCCCCCTACCACGAGCGCCTGGTGCGGAGCGGCACCCGGCCGGTGGCGGTCGAGCGCGAGTTCACGCTCACCGCCGGCCCGCACCGGGTGCACGGGCGCGTCGACCGCGTCGACGCCCACCCGGCCGGCGGCCACCAGATCGTCGACTACAAGACCGGCAAGCCGCCGGCGGCGGGCGCGCGCGGCGACGACGACGACCTGGTGCTGCGGCTCTACCTGCTCGGCGCGCGCGAGGCGTGGGGCATCGAGCCGCGCGGGGCGACCCTGGTGCACGTCCTCGACGGCGCGACCCGGGGGGTGCACCCCGACGCCGCCGCCGACGCCGAGGCGGTTGAGGCGGTGCGCGAGGCCGCCGAAGGCATCTCGGCGCGCCGGTTCGAGCCGCGCCCCTCCTGGGCCTGCCGCACCTGCGACTTCGCCCTCCTCTGCCCGGCGCAGGACCGGTGACGCCCCTCTCGGCCCTCGAGCCCGGCGCCCCCCTGGAGGGCGTCTACGCGGTCCGGCGCAAGGAGCGCCGGCTCTCGCGCCAGGGGCGGCCGTTCCTGGCCCTGACGCTGGCGGACGCCACCGGCGCGGTCGCCGCGGTGGTCTTCGACGAGCCCGACTTCTTCGCCGCCCAGTTCGAGGAGGGCGACCGGGTGCGCGTGACCGGCCGGGTGGGCGAGCGCGACGGCCGCCCGCGCGTGGTCGTGAGCCACCTGCGCGCCGCGCCCGACGAGGCCGCCGCCGAGGACCTGCTGCCGCGGGCGCACCGCGACCCGGACGAGCTTTTCGGCTTCGTCCTGCACCTGGCCGACGAGGTCGGCGACCCCGGGCTCCGCGCCGTGCTCGACGCGCTGACCGGCGACGAGGCGCTCGCGCGCGACTGGCGCACGATGCCCTGCACCCGCTCGGGGCACCACGCGTACCTCGGCGGGCTCGTCGAGCACACGGTCGGGGTGGCGGCGCTGGTGCAGGCGCTGACGACCTGGCACCCGCGCGTCGACGCCGACCTGTTGCTGGCCGCGGCCCTGGTGCACGACATCGGGCACGCGCGGGCCTTCCGGCTCCGGGCGACCTTCGAGCCGACCGAGGAGGGCCGCCTGCTGGGGCACGTGGCGATCGGGCACGAGATCGTCGGCGACGCCGCCCGCGCCGCCGGCCTGCCCGCCGCCCGGCGCGCGGAGCTGCTGCACGTCATCGGCTGGCACCACGGGCCGCCGCCCGGGCAGGCGGCGGGGGCAGCGAGCCCCGAGGCGCTGGCGCTCTGGCGGGCGAACGCCCTCGAGACGGGCGTCAAGGCGCGGCTGGAGGGCCCGGGCCCCGGAGCCGCCGACCCCTGACCCGGGCCGCCGGGCTCAGGCCCGGCCGCGCGCCATGTCCAGCCGGTACTCGCCCGAGAGGGCGCGGCCGCGGGCCCCGCGGACCTCGATCCAGACCTTCTCGCCGCGGTCGCCGCGGTTCGTGACCGTGAGCCGCTCGGGCCGGAGCCCGCGGCGGCGGCTCTTGGCGAGGGCCCCCTTGCCGTAGGCCGTCCGGGCCCGGCTGGGCCACGCGTAGAGGTCGGCCGCCATCCCGTGCTCGCTCAGGCGCACCGTCGCGCGGTCGCCCGCCGGCACCCAGAGCGGGTAGACGTCCACCGGGTCCTTCTGCAGGTCGATGCGCGCCTCCACGGTCCGGCGCATCGACGTCCGCAGGAGCGGCGGGTCGGGCCGGAACCCGCTGTGCCCGTCGAGCCAGCGGATGTCGTCGTTGGGCTCGTAGGGGTCGCTCAGCGGCAGCGGGGCCTTGATGGCGGCCTTCAGGTCGAGCATCCCCCAGCCGGTGGAGATGTCCCACCCGGGCCGCTGCAGGTCACGGGCCGAGCGCCGCAGGATCTCGGCGACCTGGTCGGCCGAGAGGCGCGGGTCGTCGGCGAGCAGCCAGGCGGCCGCGGCGCTGACCATCGGCGCGGCGAAGCTGGTGCCGTCCCAGCGCGAGTAGCCGTCCGCGACGCCGTCCTCGGTGTCGGCCCAGTCGGGGACGGCCACCAGGATCGACTCGCCGGGCGCGGAGAGGTCGGAGTAGAGGTTCTGGTGCGAGAAGCCGGCGGGCTGGTCGAGCGCGTTCAGGGCGTTGACGGTCAACACGTGCAGGTCGTTGCCCGGCTGGATCCAGGGCTGGACCGGGCGGTAGTTGCCGGACGCCGCCACGACCACGGCCCCGGCGCCGAACGCGTAGCTGGTGGCGTCGCGGTGCTGCGGGCAGGCGCCGAAGGCGCTGAAGCCGTAGCTGGCGTTGATGACGCGCGCGCCGTCGCGGACCGCCTCGCGGATGGCGGCGGCGACGTCGGGGCAGAGGCCGCTGCTGCCGTACACCCACACGCGGGCGCCGGGCAGGACGCCCTCCAGGCCGCGGCCGTCGCGCGGGGCGCCGATGACGCCCGCGACGGCGGTGCCGTGGGCGATCCCGTCGTAGAAGTCCGCGAGCGCGTCGAGGTCGTTGGGGTCCGCCAGGGGCCCGTAGCGGCGCTGCACCACCCAGCCGCCGGCCATGTCGGGTTGGCCGGGGTCGAACCCGGTCTCGATGATCGCGATCGGCGGGATCCGCGAGGCCGGCGGCGGCGTCATGCCGGGCGGGACGACGCGCGCGAGCCAGTCCTCGTTCGGCGCGAGCGGATCGGCGGCGAGCGCCGGCGAGGCCGCGCAGACCAGCGCCGCGGCGAGGACGAGGATCCAGCCGGTGAGTCGCTTCGCGGGTATGGATCGACGGTAGTGGAGCGCGTTGCGCGGACTGCCCCCCCGAACGGACAGTCCACGGTCAGCGGGAGGCGAATCTCCCCGCGCCGACGAACGTGGACGTCACGCGGGGTCCGAGGCGATCGCGGTCGGCGGGGGCGCGCGCAGGGACGGCCATGGCAGCCGCGCCGGGGCGGGCGCGACCCTGACTCGTCCGCCGGCGACGACCGCCCCCTCGGCCCAGACCATCACCGGGTTGCAGTCGAGCTCGACGATCTGTGGATGCGCGTAGACCATTGCCGCGACCCGGAGCACGAGGTCCTCGAGGGCCCCGATGTCCGACCGGCCGGCCCCCCGGTAGCCCTCCAGCAGGGGGAGCGCGCGGAGCTCGCGCACCATGGCCTGCGCGTCGAGGTCGGTCAGGGGGGTCAGGCGCACGGACACGTCGCCGTGGACCTCGGCGGCCGTTCCGCCGAGGCCGCAGACGACGAGCGGCCCGAACTGGGGATCGGCGGTGCTGCCGACGAGCATCTCCACCCCGGCCGGGGCCATCGGCTGGACCAGGAAGCCGCTCACCACGTGACCGGCCTCGGCGAGGCGGCCGGCCATGGAGCGCGCCTCGGCCTCCACCCGCTCGGCGCCCATCAGGTTGAGGCGCACGGCGCCGGCCTCCGTCTTGTGGACGATGCCGGGCGCCTCGGCCTTGAGGGCGACAAGCCCCCCGAGCTCCCTCGCGGCTCGCCCCGCCTCGGCGGGGCCCGGGGCGCTGTGCGTCGGCAGTAACGGGAGCCCGTAGGACTCGAGCAGGGCGGCGACGCGGGACGCCGGCAGCCACCCCGGCCCGGCGACGACCGCCTCCGCGAGCAGTGCGGAGGCGCGGGCCGGACGAGCGTCGGGGAACTCCGGGACCCGGCCGCGGGGCCGGCGCCGCCACCGCCCGTATCGGACCGCGTGGGCCAGCGCCGCCGCGGCCGCCTCGGGGTAGTCGAAGACCGGCGGCGCGCCGGGCTCGGCCGAGGCGGCCGCGGCCCGGCGATCGTCGGCGGACATCAGGACCGTGAGGATCGGCACGGGCCGGCGACGGCGCGCGGCGACGGCGCGGATCCGCTCGATCACCTCGGCGCCGACCGCGCCGATGCCCGGACGGATGTAGATCACGATCGCCGCGTCCAGCTCCGGGTGCTCCACCAGCTCCTCGAGGACGTGCCCGAACTGATCCGCCGTCGCCGTCGCCAAAAGGTTGACCGGGTTGCCGAGCGATGCATCCCGGGCCGCGACCGTCCGGAGTCGCTCGCGCAGCGCGGCCGGCAGCTCGATGACCTCCAGGCCGTGCGCCTCGCAGGCGTCGGCGCAGAGGATCCCGGGGCCGCCGACGTTGCTGATGATGCCGACCCGCCGGCCCTCGGGGACCGGCTGACCCGCCAGGAGCTTCGTCACGTCGAAGAGC
>DATLLV010000064.1:0-5093 GCA_035537655.1 Miltoncostaeaceae bacterium | reverse complement strand
CGAGCAGCGCCGTCGCCCGCTCGCCGTCGCGTGAGCGCGGCGCTCGACGCCGCGACCGACGGGGTCGGGGAGGACGCACCGAAAACCACCCCGCACCTGTCGGTCGTGGGCGCGATGATGGGACACGTGCCCCCCGTCGACGCCGGTGCCCCGATCCTGGGGCGCGACCGCGAGCTCGCCCACCTCGCCGAGCAGATCGGCCTGGCCGGCGAGCCGCGTTCGCACGCCGTGCTGCTCGCGGGCGACGCCGGGGTGGGCAAGACCCGGGTGCTCGCCGAGCTGATCCGCCGCGCCGAGGCCGACGGCTGGCGCACCGCGGTCGGCCACTGCCTCGACTTCGGCGACAGCGCCCTGCCCTACCTCCCCTTCAGCGAGCTGTTCGGACGCCTCGACCGCGAGGAGCCCGACCTCTCCCGCCGGCTGGCCGAGGGCCGGCCCGCGCTCAACCACCTCCAGCCCGGCCGCCGGCTGCTCTCCGGCGGCGCCTCGGTGCCGGGGCAGGGGCCCGGTGAGGGCCTCGACCGCGCCGAGCTGTTCGAGGCGGTCCACGGGGCCCTCGACGACCTCGCCGACGACACCCCGCTCCTCCTCGTCGTCGAGGACGCCCACTGGGCCGACCGCTCCACCCGTGACCTGCTGAGCTTCCTGTTCGGCCGCCCCTTCCGCAACGACGTCGCCCTGGTCGTCTCCTACCGCAGCGACGACCTGCATCGCCGGCACCCGCTGCGCTCCACCGTCGCTGAGTGGGCCCGGGTGCCCGGTGTCGTCCGGCTGCCGCTGCCCCCGCTCGCCGACACCGACGTGCGCGCCCTCGTCCGCGCCCTCCACGGCGGCGACCTCCCGGCGGGCGAGCTCCACGCGATCGTCAGCCGCGCCGAGGGCAACGCCTTCTTCGCCGAGGAGCTGGTGGCCGCCGAGCTCGGTGCGCACGGCCTGCCCGACGACCTCGCCGACCTCCTCCTGGTGCGGCTCGACCGCCTCGACGACGAGAGCCGCAGCGCGGTCCGCGCCGCCGCCGTCGCCGGCCGCCGGGTCTCGCACGCCCTGCTGTCCGCGGTCGTCGCTCTCGACCCCGACGTGCTCGAGCGCGCCCTGCGCGCCGCGGTCGAGTCCCACGTCCTGGTCCGGGTCGGCGCCGACGGCTACGCCTTCCGGCACGCCCTGCTCGCCGAGGCGGTCTACGACGACCTGCTGCCGGGCGAGCGGGTCCGGCTGCACGCGGCGTACGCCGAGGCGATCGGCAGCCGTGCCGTCGACGGCACCGCCGCCGAGCTGGCCCGGCACGCCCGCGCCGCCCACGACCTCGACACTGCGGTCCGGGCCAGCATCGAGGCCGGGGACGACGCGATGTCCGTGGGCGGTCCCGACGAGGCGGCCCAGCACTACGAGGCGGCGCTCGAGCTGCTCGCCGACCCGCGCCGTGCCCTGCCGGACGACGTCGACCTGGTCTCCCTGGTGTCGCGCACCGGCGATGCGGTGACCGCGTCGGGCCATCCCGAGCGCGCCCGCAAGATCGTCCGCGACCAGCTGAGCCGCCTGCCGGGAGACGCGTCCGCCCACCACCGGGCGCGTCTCCTCATGGCGCTCGCCCTGGCGACCGTCGTCACCGAGGACCCCGAGCGCGCGCTGGAGCCGACCACCGAGGCGATGGCGCTCGTGCCCGACGAACCCACGCCCCTGCGGGCCAAGGTGCTCGGCGTGCACGCGCGAGCCCACCTTGTCAGCGGCAACGACGAGAGCGCAGCACGGTTCGCATCCGAGGCGCTGGGGCTGGCCCAGAGGTTCGACCTGCCGGCGCTGGTCGCCGACGCCACCACCACCCTGGCCGGCGTCGAGCGGGTGGGCGACCCCGACTCCGCGGGGAGGGCCCTGGCCGAGATCATCGCTCGGGCCCGCCGTGACGGCGACACCGTGGCCGAGATGCGCAGCCTCTGCCTGATCGGCAGCATGCACCTCGAGCGCGCCGACTTGCCCGCCGCGCGCGACGCCTTCCATGAGGCCGCGGCCGCGGCGCGCGCGGCTGCCCGCCCGTGGGCGCCCTACGGCTTCGACGCACGCCTGCTGGAGGCGCTCACCGACTACCTCCTCGGCGACTGGGACCAGACGCTGGCGGTCACCGAGCGCGAGTCGGCGCCGGGGCCCGCCGTCGCCGAGGGCCTCCTCGACACCGTGCGCATGCTCGTCGCGGCCGGTCGGGGCGAGCCCGAGGCGCGCCTGCTGCTCGACCGGGTGCGGCCGCTGTGGGAGCTCGACGGGATGAGCGCGATCTTCGGCGGCGTCGCGGCGATGGAGTCCTACGGCGACGCGGGCGACCTCACGGCCGCCCTCGCGGTGCACGACGACGTCGTCGGCACCCTCTCGCGCGTCTGGCACGAGCACTTCCAGGCCCGGGTGCGCGTCGAGGCCCTGCTGCTCGGCCAGATGGCCGGCGCCGCGGGCCGCCTCCCGTCCGCCGACCGGGCGGCGCTGCTCGACCGGCTGCCCGGCATCCTC
This sequence comes from Miltoncostaeaceae bacterium, assembly GCA_035537655.1. Taxonomy (GTDB): domain Bacteria; phylum Actinomycetota; class Thermoleophilia; order Miltoncostaeales; family Miltoncostaeaceae; genus DATAGF01. The sequence continues at coordinate 2,600 of DATLLV010000064.1, read as the reverse complement.
GCCGCGGTCGACGGGGTGCGGCAGCGGGTGCTCACCGGCAAGCGCCCCTTCGGTCCCGAGGGCAACGCCTGGCTCGCGCGGCTGCACGCCGAGCACCTGCGGCTGCGCTGGCTGGCCGACGCCGACCCGCCGGCAGAGGACGACCTCGTCGAGGCGTGGCGCTCGGCCACCGACGCGTTCGCGCTGATGGGGCACGCCTTCGAGACCGCGCGCTCGCAGGCCCGGCTCGGTGCCGTGCTGCGGGCGGCCGGCCGCACCGACGAGGCCCGCCCGTTCCTCGCCGCGGCCCGGGAGACCGCCACCCGGCTCGGCGCGGCGCCCCTGCTGGCCGAGATCCGGGCCGGCGGCCCGCGGTCCCGGGACGCCCGTGAGGCGTCCGCCGACCTCACCGCCCGCGAGAGCGAGATCCTCGCCCTGGTGGCCGAGGGGCGCAGCAACGGCGAGATCGCCCGGCACCTGTTCATCAGCGCCAAGACGGTGAGCGTGCACGTGTCCAACATCCTGGCCAAGCTCGGCGCCTCCGGGCGCACCGAGGCGGCCGCCATCGCCCGGCGCGACGGCCTGCTCCGGGAGGCCCCGACAGCCTAGGCTGGCGCTGTGCTGGCAGCGGCCTGGTGGGGCTTCGTCGGAGGATCGGCCCTGCTGCTCGGTGCTGCCGTCGGGGTGCTCTGGTCGGTCCCGGTGCGGGTGCTCGGGCTGATCCTCGGGTTCGGTGCCGGCGTGCTCTTCAGCGCGGTCGCCTTCGAGCTCACCGCCGACGCCTACGCCGCCTCCGGTGCCGTCCCGCTGGTGGCCGGGCTGCTCGCCGGCGCGCTGGTGTTCTTCGCCGGGGACGACTGGCTGGACCGCCGCGGTGCGCACCGCCGCAAGAACCCCACCGGCCCGCAGCCCGGAGCCGCCGCGTCGGCTCTCGTGCTCGGCGCCCTCCTCGACGGCATCCCCGAGTCCGCCGCGATCGGGCTGAGCCTGCTCGACGGAACCGGCGTGGGCGTCGCCGTGGTCGCGGCCGTCTTCCTCTCCAACGTTCCGGAGGCGATGGCCTCCGCGGCGGGCATGCGCGCGGCCGGCCACCCCCGCCTGCGGATCCTCGGGCTGTGGGCGCTGGTCACCCTGGCCGGCACCGTGGCCGCCGCCCTCGGCTACGGCCTGCTCGGCGGGGCCGCCCCGTCGGCCGTCGCCGCGACCCAGGCGTTCGCCGCCGGCGCCATCTTGACCATGCTGGCCGACACCATGCTCCCCGAGGGGGTCGAGCACGCCGGCCGCCTGGTCGGCCTGGTGACCGTGCTCGGGTTCGCCTGCGCCTTCCTGCTCTCCACCGTCTGAGGCGCGGCGAAAGCAGGTGCGCCGCGGCCCACCCGCTGGGACACTTCCGGCCGTGACCATGCGCGACCGGCTCCGGGCGATGAGGCTCGACACGACCCCGCTGCGGGAGTCGCGCGACTTCCGGCTGCTGTTCACCGCCGGCACCGTCTTCTACCTCGGCGGGATGGTCTCCTACGTCGCCGTCCCCTACCAGCTCTACCAGCTCACCGGCTCCAACTTCGCGGTCGGCGCCCTGGGCATCGCCGAGCTCGTCCCGCTGCTCGTGTTCGGCCTGTACGGCGGTGCGCTCGCCGACCACCTGGACCGCCGCCGGCTGCTCGTGGGGACCGCGCTGGCCCAGGTCCTGCTCACCGGGGTGCTGGCGTGGAACGCGTTCCTCGACGACCCGCACATCTGGCTGATCTACGCCGTGGGCGCCCTGCTGGCCGCGGCGGGCGCGCTGCAACGGCCGTCCAAGGAGGCGCTCGAGCCGCGGACCGTCCGGCACGACCAGATCGCCGCGGCCAGCGCGCTCTCGTCGTTCGGGATGCAGATCGGCCTGCTCGCCGGACCGGCCGTCGGCGGCGTGCTGCTGGCGACCGTCGGCATCGGCTGGTGCTTCGTCGTCGACGTGGCCGGCCTCGTCGTCGCCACCGGGCTGTTCCTCGCGATGCGGTCCTACCCCCACGCCGGGGAGACCACCCCGCCGAGCCTGCGCTCGATCCGCGAGGGCGTCGTCTACGCCGCCCGGCGGCGGGACCTGCTCGGCACCTACCTCGTCGACATCGCGGCGATGCTGCTCGCGATGCCGGTCGTGCTGTTCCCGGCCCTGGTGGAGGACGTGTTCGCCCGTCCCGAGCTGCTCGGCCTGCTCTACTCCGCCGAGACGGTCGGGGCCATGGTCGCCACCGCGACGTCGGGCTGGGTCGGCCGCGTGCACCACCACGGCCGCGCCATCGTGATCGCCGCGTCGGCGTACGGCCTGGCCATCGCCCTGGTCGGGCTGGCCCCGGACCTGCTCACCGCCGCGCTGTTCCTGGCCCTGGCCGGCGCCGCCGACATGGTCAGCGGCATCTTCCGCTCGACGGTGTGGAACCAGACCATCCCCGACCACATGCGCGGCCGGCTGGCCGGCATCGAGATGCTGTCCTACTCCTTGGGCCCGCTCGGCGGCCAGGTCCGCGCCGGCCTCGTCGCCGACGCCTGGTCGGTGCGCGGCTCGATCACCAGCGGCGGCATCGCCTGCATGGTGGGCGTCGCCGCCACCGCCGTCTGGCTGCGCGACTTCTGGTCCTACG
>DATLLV010000063.1:0-33287 GCA_035537655.1 Miltoncostaeaceae bacterium | reverse complement strand
CGTCCGAGGCGTCGAGGGCGACCCGCCGCGCCATCCGCGGCCCGTCGTTCAGGTTCAGCTCGACGCGCGGCTCGGGGCCGTCGCCGAACCGCGCCACCACCAGCTCGAGCCCGCGCGCCGGGCAGGGCAGGGCGGCCTGGTCGACCCGCGCCACCAGGGCCCGCTTGGCCGCCTCGGCCAGCGGCCCGCGCACCAGGGCCCAGACGTCCAGGTCACTCGCCCCCGGGACGTAGCCGCCCGTTGCGGCCGAGCCCATCAGGTAGACGCCGACGAGGTCCTCGCCCAGGGTGGCCTCGATGCGCCCGGTCAGCTCGGCGAGGTAGCCCTCGACGTCGCCGCTCACGCGGGCCGCAGGGCCTCCAGCAGCTTGGCCGTGTCCGTGTACTCGTCCACCCGCACCGCCTGGCCGTCCCTCATCGTCCAGACCAGTGCGAAGGGGATCTCGACGTAGCGGCCGCTGGCCTTGGGCGTCCCCTTGAAGCTCCCGAGCGCGACCACCCGGTCGCCGCCGTCGACGAACTCGTCCACGTCGGCGCTGAACCCGTCCCAGCGCGACTGCACCTCGCCGAAGTAGGCGCCCAGCGCGTCGCGCCCCACGATCGTGCCGCCGTGCGGCAGCACCTCGGGCATCGCGAACTCCACCTGCGGGTGGAAGACCTCCATGGCCTCGAAGTCCCCGCGGGCCATCCTCTCGTAGAAGCTCCGCACCCGGTCCCCGTTGGCCGACATCGCCATCACCTCCGTGTCGCCGAGAGCGTGGCGCGAGGCTACGCCCCCACGGGCACCGGCGCCCGCACGAGGGCCGGTCACGGGGCGCGGGGCGGCACGACCCGGGTCACCTACTGGGCTCGAGCGCCGCGCGGAGCGCGGGGAGGTCGGCCGCCCCGAAGACCACGCGGTTGCGCGTCGCGACGTAGACGAGGTCGAGGTCGACCCCGGCCCGGGCGATCGTGCGGGTCAGGTCGGCCAGCACGCCCGGACGGTCCTCGACGTCGATCACCACGACCTCGCGCTCCCTGGTGACGGCGACGTGGGAGATGGCCAGCAGGTGCCTCGCGGCCTCGGCGTGAGGGACGAGGATGTGAAGCTCGGCCCGCTCGCCGCCCCCGATGCAGGTGGCGGCGGCGATGTTGACCCCGGCGTCGCTGATCGCCGCCGCCACCTGCGCCAGCGCGCCGGGAGTGTTCTCGATGTCGATGACGAGGTCGACGGCCATTTCCGGGGCGGCGTCAGCCCGCGGGCGGGGCCGCGCCGGGCGGCGCGACCAGTTCGGCGGGGTGCGCCACCCGGGCCGTCGAGCCGATCTCGGCCAGGCCGGCGGCGATCTGGATCGCGCAGCCGGGGTTGGCCACGGCGACGACCGGCGCGCCGGTGGCCGCGATCGCCTCGGCCTTCTGGCGGCGCAGCCGGCCGGCCAGCTCGGGCTGGAGGACGCTGTAGAGGCCCGCCGCCCCGCAGCAGCGGCCGCCGTCGCCGAGGTCGACGCACTCGGCGCCCGCCCGGCGCAGCATGGCCCGCGGCTCGATCCGCTGGGCGTGGAGGTGATGGCACGCGTCGTGGACGGCCACCCGGCCCAGGCCGCGGTCGCGCTCGGGCAGCTCGAGCTCGATCAGGTCGACGACCTTCGCCGCCACTCGCTCGGCCCGCTCCGCCCACTCCGGGTCGTCGGCCAGCAGCTCGCCGTAGGCGCGGACGTGGGCGCTGCAGCCGGACGCGTTCACGACCACGATCTCGCCGGCCTCGAGCTCCGGGATGCGCTCGCGCGCCATGGCCCTCGCGGCCTCCGGCCGGCCGTAGTGCATCGCCAGCGCCCCGCAGCAGCCGCCCGGCGCGCTGCGCAGGGCCCTCCGCCCCGACGCCGCGACGGCGCGCATGGTCGCGCGCTGGGTGGGCCTGTAAGCGACGTCCATGACGCAGCCGGCGAGCACGGCGGCGGTCGGCCCGGAGCCGAGCGACGAGGGGATCGCCCGCAGCATCTCGCGCAGGGAGGCTGGCGGCGTGGCGGCGCGCTGGGCCGGCGGCGCCAGCCGGTCGAGCCGCAGGGCCCGCGCGAGCGCCAGCAGCCAGCCGGCGCCGAGCACCATGCGGCGGCGCGGCAGCACCTCGGCAAGCCCCAGCCGCTTGAGCCCGCGGGCGGGCAGCGCGCGGGTGGGCTCGGCCTGGGCGCGCGCGGCCTCGATCATCCGGCCGAAGGGGACGCCGCTGGGACAGGCCGCCTCGCAGGCCCGGCAGGCAAGGCACTCGTCCATCATCGTGGTGAACGACGCGTCGACGTCGCCGAGGCCCTCCTCGACGGCCCGCATGGCGGCGATGCGGCCGCGCGGAGAGGCGGTCTCGCGGCCGGTCAGCCGGAAGGTCGGGCAGTGCGGCAGGCAGAGGCCGCAGGCCACGCACTTGACGATGTCGTCGGTGGCGGGCGCCGGCCGGCTCGGGTCCCAGCGGGCGACCGCGCTCACGCCGTCGCCTCCCACAGCAGCATGCCCCGGTTCAGCACCCCGGCCGGGTCGAAGGCGTCGCGCATGCGGCGCATCAGCGCCAGCCCCGGCGGCGGCGGCCCCCACGGATCGGCGCGCAGGTCGTCCGGGCCGTCGACCACCTGGGCGTGGCCGCCAAGGGCCAGCGCCCAGCCGCGGGCCCGCTCGACGTCCTCGGCCGACTCGACCGCGATCAGGCACGTGCCGACGCCCATGCGCGCCTCGTAGCCCAGGCCGGCCTCCTCGGCGCGCGCCGCCAGCTCGCCCAGCGCGGGCGGCGGCACGCCGGCCTCGAGCAGCCCCCGCCCCCGACGCGCCGGCGGCGGAACGTCGAGCGCGGCCATCCCCTCGGGGGCGACGACGTCCTCGTCGGGGCCGGTCAGCTCCACGGCCAGCGCCCCGGGCAGCAGCAGCACCGACGCCGGCCGGGCGGGCCCGCCGAGGGCGCGGCCGGCGGCGGCCAGGCGCTCGGGCAGCGGCGCCTCCATGCCGAACCATCCCGTCGCGGCGGGGATGGGCCACAGCTTCAGCGTCACCTGGACGATCACGCCCAGGGTGCCGAGCGAGCCGACCGCCAGGCGGGGGACGTCGTAGCCCGCCACGCCCTTGACCGTGCGCCCGCCGCCGGTGACCAGCCGGCCGTCGCCGGTCGCCAGCACCACCTCGAGCAGCGAGTCGCGCACCGCGCCCATCCGCAGCCGCTCGCGGCCGCTCGCCGCCGCCGCCAGGACGCCGCCGACGGTCGAGCCGGGGCGCACCTCGGCCTGGGGCCACGCCTGGCCGGCCGATGCGGCGAGCTCGCCGAGCTCCGCGACCGGCAGGCCCGCCTCGACCGTCAGGGTGAGGTCGGCGGGCTCGTGGGCGACCACCCGGCGCATGCCGCCGGTGCGCAGCTCGCGGTCGGGCGGCGGCACCGGGCGGCCGCGGCGCGAGCGGGTGCCGCCGCCGACCACGGCCACCGAGGCGCGGGCCGCGGTGGCGTCGGAGAGGGCCGCCGCCGCCTCGGCCGGCGTGGCGGGCGCGACGACCTCGGTCACAGCCAGGTGCCGGGGGGCAGCGAGCCCGCGTCGAGGACCAGCTCGCCGCAGCGGCTCCCCAGGGGGAGCACCTTCTCGGGGTTGAGCCGCCCCCAGGGGTCGAACGCGTCGCGGGCCCGGGCCTGGGCGTCGAGCGAGGCCGCGTCGAAGGTCAGCGGCATGAAGTCGCGCTTCTCCAGGCCGATGCCGTGCTCGCCCGAGAGGACGCCGCCGACGGCCACGCAGGCCTCGATGATGTCCTTCCCCGCGGCGTGCACGCGCTCCACCTGCTCGGCGTCGCGGCGGTCGAAGGCGATGAGCGGGTGCAGGTTGCCGTCGCCGGCGTGGAACACGTTCATGACGATCAGGTCGTGGGCCTCGGCGATCCGCTCGATCCGCTCGAGCACCTCGACCAGCCGCGTCCGCGGCACCACGCAGTCGTGCAGGTAGTAGTTGGGCGCCACCCGCGCGACGGCGCCGAAGGCGCTCTTGCGCGCCTTCCAGAACAGCGCCCGCTCGGCCTCGTCGCGGGCCACCCGCACGTGCCGCGCGCCGTGCTCGCGGCCGACCGCCTCGACCACCGCCGTGTGGGCGGCCACCTCGGCGGGCGTGCCGTCGACCTCCACCAGCAGCACCGCCGCGGCGTCCACCGGCAGGTCGGCGTGCACGAACTGCTCGACGGCCGCCGTCATGCGGCGGTCCATCATCTCCATGGCGGCCGGGATGATCCCCCCCGCGATGATGCCGCCCACGGCCTCGCCCGCGGCTCGGACGGTGGGGAAGTCGAGCAGCATGGTGCGCACCTCGGGCGGCGTGCGCATGAGGCGGACGGTGACCTCGGTGACGACGCCCAGCGTCCCCTCGCCGCCCACGACGAAGCCGCGCAGGTCGTAGCCGGGCGGGTCGGGCGCCGTGCCGCCCAGGCGCAGCACCTCGCCGTCGCCGAGCACGATCTCCATGCCGAGGACGTGCTGGGCGGTGACGCCCGACGCCAGGCAGTGGGGCCCGCCGGCGTTCGTCGCCACGTTGCCCCCGATCGAGCACGCCTGCTGGCTGGAGGGGTCGGGCGCGTAGTGCAGGCCCAGGTGGCGCACCGCGACCGACAGGTCGAGGTTGAGCACGCCCGGCTGCACCCGCGCGCACGGCACCTCGGGGTCGACCTCCAGCACCTGGGTCATTCGCGCGACCGAGACGACCAGGCCGCCGTGCAGCGGCACCGCGCCGCCGCAGAGCCCGGTCCCCGAGCCGCGCGGCACCACCGCCAGGTCGAGCTCGGCGGCCAGCCGCACGCAGGCGGCGACCTCCTCGGTCGTCTCGGGGAGCACCACCAGGCCGCAGTCGCCCTCGGCGATGGAGCCGTCGCGGGAGTAGAGGCGGCGCTCGAGCGGGTGGTCGATCACGCGCTCGCGGTCCAGCAGCGCGACGAAGCGCTCGGAGATCGCGGGTGCCCGGACCGTCGCCACCGGTCGACGCTAGCTGATCGGGGGCACCTCGAACGGGTCCACCCGCGGCCCGGGCCGGCCCTCGAGCACGGCGCGGGCGGCCCGCTCGCCCGCCTCGATCGCCTCGATGACCGCGGCGCCGGGCGCCAGGTGCACGCCCTCGGCGCCGTCGAGCCACAGCGCGGGGGCCTGGACCGCCGGGAGCTGGGCGAGGTCGGGCACCGGGTAGGCGCGGGGGAGGCGCAGCACCTCGACCGGCCGCACGGCCGCCGCGTCGCGGAGCCAGCCGAGCGGGTGCGCAAGCGCCGCGGCGCACGCCGCCGCCAGCGGCCCGTCGCGCATGGCCCAGACCGGGTCGCCGTCCTCGGCCCGGCAGTAGCACTCGAGGCCGATCACGGTGCGCCCGGGCGGGGCGAGGGCGGGGCTCCAGTTGACCGGCTCGAAGGCGCGCGAGAACGGCACGTCCGGGTCGTCGAGCTGGATCCACGCCTCCGGCGTGAGGCGCCCCTCCGGGACCTCGATCGCCAGGTAGACGATGCAGACCGCGCGCATGGCGATCGGCGGGGTGGCCTCGGGCGGGGGCGGCGGCTCGGCCAGCCGCGCCGCCGCGCCGGCGGGCATCGCCACGAGGACCTGGCCGGCGGCGAGCTCCTCGGTGCCGCCCGGGCCGGCCACGCGCGCCCCGGCCATGAGGCCGCCGGGCAGGCGCAGGGCCTCGAGCCGGGTGCGGAGGCGGATCCGCGCGCCGGCGGCCTCGGCCGCCGCCGCCATCGCGTCCATGAGCTGGCCGATGCCGTGGGCGGGGAACACCCAGCCGTCGGGGGCGGCCTGGCCGTCCATCAGGCGGCGGGCGCGCTCGGCGGGGATGCGCTCGAGCGGGACCCCGTCGATCTTCTCCAGGTAGCGGCGCATGACGCGGTCCACGAAGGCGGGGCCGACGCGCGCGCCCAGCTCGCCGCGGGCCGAGCCGTCGCGCTCTCCGGCCGGCTCGGGCGCGGCGGGCCGCTGGTCGAGGTAGCGGCCGGGCACGATGCGGCCGTCGCGCACGCAGGCCACCGGGCGCCCCACCCGGCCGAGGTCGGCGCCCAGCAGGTCGCGCAGCCACCCGAGGCGGGCCGCGTCGCGGACGAAGGGGATGTGGCCGCCGACGTCGTAGGCGAACCCGTCCCGCCGCCGGGTCACGCAGAGCCCGCCGACCTCCTCGCGCGCCTCGACCACCTCGACGCGCGCGCCCTCGCGCGCGAGCAGGAGCGCGGCGCCGAGGCCCGCGGGGCCGGCCCCGAGGACGAGGGCGTCGATGGATTGCACCGCCGGGAACCTCAGCGGCGGGCGGCGCCGACGTCAACCGGCGGCGGGACGGACGTCACCCGACGGAGCCCACCCCCTGGGCTATATTCGGCCCGGTGATCGGCCCGCCGTCATGACGCTCCGCGTCCTCGCACTCGTCCTGGCCGTCGCCCTCGCCGTCCCGGCGGTCGTGGCCATCGCCCGCATGGCCGTCGCCGGTCGCGACCGCGACGTGAGCCCTGGGCGCCGCCGCCTGGAGGCGCTCTGGGTCGCCGTGCCGATCGCGTTGCTGGCCGTGCTCGTCGCGTTCGCGGTGGCCGCGTGACCACGCGCACGCTGCCGGCCGCCGCCCCGGCGCGCCCCCTCGCGGTCGTCGGCGACTACGTCCGGCTCACGAAGCCGCGCATCATCTCGCTCCTGCTCGTCACGACGGCCGGGGCGATGTTCGTCGCCGCGGGCGGCGTGCCCGACGGCTGGCTGCTGTTCTGGACGATGGTCGGCGGCTACCTCGCCGCGGGCGGCGCCAACGCAATCAACCACTACATCGACCGCGACATCGACGGCCGCATGTCGCGGACCACGGGGCGGCCGGTGGTCGCGGGCCGGGTGCCGCCGGCGCGCGCGCTGGCCTTCGGCGTCGCGCTGGGCGCGCTCTCGGCGCTGGTGCTGGGGGTGTTCGCGAACTGGCTGGCCGCCGCCCTCGCGCTGCTGGGCCTGGCGCTCTACGTGGGCGTCTACACGCTCTGGCTGAAGCGCACGACGGTCCACAACATCGTGATCGGCGGCTCGGCGGGAGCGGTGCCGCCGCTGGTCGGGTGGGCGGCGGTCACCGGCGACCTGAGCCTGTCCGCCTGGCTGCTGTTCGCGATCGTCTTCTACTGGACGCCGCCCCACTTCTGGGCGCTCGCGCTGATCCTCGAGCGCGACTACGCCGCGGCGGGCGTGCCGATGCTGCCGGTGGTGCGGGGCGAGGCCGAGACCAGGCGCCAGATCCTGCTCTGGAGCCTGGTGATGGTGGCCGTCTCGCTGCTGCCCGTCGTGGCCGGCGTGGCCGGCGCCTTCTACCTCTGGTCGGCGATCCTCCTCGGCGGCGTCTTCTGCGCGCTCGCCGCGCTCCTGGCGCGCGAGGCCGGCCTGCGCTGGGCGCGGGCCACCTTCCACTACTCGCTCCTCTACCTCGCGCTGATCTTCGTCGCCCTCGTCATCGACGCGGCGTAGGAGCTCACGATGAGGGGCGGCGGCGGGACCGCGCGGGCGGGGCAGGGGCCCACCTTCCTGCTGTCCCCGCTCGGGATCGTCTTCACGACGGTGGTCATCGACCTCGTCGGCTTCGGGATGGTGCTGCCGATCCTGCCCCTGTGGGCCGAGCGCTTCGACGCCTCGCCCACCCAGATCGGCCTGCTGACCGCGTCGTACGCCGTCGTGCAGCTGCTGTTCGCGCCGGTCTGGGGCCGGCTCTCGGACCGCTACGGCCGCCGGCCCGTCATCCTCGCCTCGCTCGCCGGCAGCGCCGTCTCGGCCCTGCTGATCGGGGTGGCCGGGACCCTGCTGCTGCTGTTCGTCGCGCGCATCCTCCAGGGGGTCGCGGGCGCCTCGTACGCCGCCGCCCAGGCGTACGTGGCCGACGTGACCACCCGGCGCGAGCGGGCCCGCGGGATGGGCCTGATCGGGGCGGCCTTCGGGCTCGGCTTCATCCTGGGCCCGGCATTCGGCGCCGCCTTCTCGGCGATCGACCACCGCCTGCCCTTCTTCGTCGCCGCCGCGCTGGCGGCGCTGAACCTGTTCATCGCCTGGCGCCGTCTGCCGGAGTCGCTGCGCCCCGACGCGCCGCGCGCGCCGGCCCCGCGCCTCGAGGTGCTGCGGCGGGCGCTGGCGAGCCGCGAGCTGGGGCCGCTGGTCTGGCTCTCGTTCGTCGCCACCTTCGCCTTCGTCGGCATGGAGTCGACGTTCGCGCTCTTCGGCGAGAGCCGCTTCGACTACGGCCCCGTGGAGGTCGCCGGGCTGTTCGTCTTCATCGGCGTGATGGCCGCGGCCGCCCAGGGGCTGCTGGTGGGGAAGGTCGTCGAGCGCTTCGGCGAGGTGCGCGTGATGATCGGCGGGCTGGTGGGCACGGCCGCGGGGCTGCTGCTGGTGGCGGTCGCCGAGGGGCTGTGGCTGCTGCTGCCCGGGCTCGCGGTGCTGGCGGTCGCCTCGGGGCTGGTCTTCGCCACCGTCACCGCCCTGATCTCGCTCGCCGCGCACGACGCCGAGCAGGGCTCGGTGCTGGGGCTGACCGCCTCCGTCGGCGGGGCGGCGCGCATCGCCGGGCCCGTGGCGGCGACGCTGCTGTTCCAGCACGCCGGCGTCGGGGTGCCCCTGATCCTGGGCGCCGCCCTGTTCGCGCTCTGCGCCGTCGGCGCGGTGCGCCTCAGGACCAGCTGGTCGCCAGGCGCGGCCGCGCGGCCAGGGTCTGCATGACAACGCAGTAGCGCTCGGTCTTCTCCTGCAGGGCGGCCAGCGCCTCGGGATCGGCGTCGGGCGCGTCGAGGTCGAAGCGCACCCGGATCTCCTCGAAGCCCACCGCCACGTCGCGGCGGGTGCCGAGGGTCCCCTGCAGGTCGAGGTCGCCCTCCACGGTCACGGCGACGCCCTCGACCGGGACCTCCATCGCGGCCGCCACCATCTGGCAGGTGATCTGGGCGCAGGCGGCGAGGGCCGCCAGCAGCATGTCGCCCGAGCACGCCGCGCCCCCGGGGCCGCCGACCCCGGGATGGGCCTCGGCGGCCTGGATCGCCCGGCCCAGGTCCACCGAGCAGCTCACCGGGGCGTCGCCCTGGACGCCCGTCGCGGTCAGGGTGATGCGGGAGCTCGCGGGGTCCTCGCGGTAGCCCGCCTTGAGGGGCTTCTGGAGGGCGCGGATGTCCATTGCGACGCCTTTCGTCGGGAGGGGCGGAACGTCGCGCGCGGAGGGACGTGTGACCCCTCACGGCACCCCTCTCGTGCCGGAAAGCACCTGATAGTTTCCGCGCGTGCTGAGGTCGCGCCACACCGTACCGCTGCTGATCCTGACCCTCATCATCGGCGGCGCGATGGTCCTGGTGGCGGTCTTCATCGACTGGATCCCCGCGGTGGGGTCGAAGCAGGCTGAGCGCGTCGACACGCTCTTCCTGTTCGTCGGCATCGTCTCGATCGCGATCTTCACCCTGGTGACCGTGGTGGTCGTCTACTGCGGCTGGCGCTTCCGGGTGTCGGAGGACGACGACACCGACGGCCCGCCGATCCACGGCAACACCAAGCTCGAGATCGTCTGGACGGTCGTCCCCGCGATCCTGCTCGCGATCATGGCCGTCTGGGCCTACCTCGTCCTCTCGGACAACGAGGCCCTCGCCAACGACCGCCTCGTGATCGACGTCACGGCCCAGCAGTTCGCGTGGCAGTTCGTCAACCCCGAGGCGGGCGCCGCCTCGGCAGACATGCGCGTCCCGGCCGGCCGCCAGGTCCAGCTCAAGATGCGCTCGAAGGACGTCATCCACGACTTCTACGTCAAGGAGTTCCGCGTCAAGCAGGACATCGTCCCGGGGATCACCACCTCGCTGGTGTTCAACCCGACCCGCGTCGGCACGTACCAGGTCGTCTGCGCGGAGCTCTGCGGCGTGGGCCACGGCACGATGCGGGCCCGCGTGATCGTGATGGAGCCGGCCGCCTACCAGCAGTGGGTCACCCAGACGAAGGCCGACGTGGCCCAGCAGCAGGCGGCGCAGCAGCAGAACCAGGGGCAGGGCGGCGGCGCGAGCACCGCCCCCTCCACGACCGCACCGGCCCCGGCGCCCGCCACCCCGTGACCGGGTAGACGAGACCCATGGCCACCCACGCACCCACGCACTCTGCGCCCGGCGGCGGACACGTCCACCACGTCGACCCGCGGCCGCTCTCGTACTGGTGGAAGCGGGCCGCGGTCTGGACGGTCGGCTCGATCCTCTTCGCGTTCGCCTTCGTCTGGCTGCTGCGGAACTTCTTCCAGAACACCCCGACCTGGGACCCGCAGGTCTACAACGCCGTCGCCGCGTCGTTCGGCGCCATCGGCTTCCTGATCGGCATCGGGTGCTTCGTCTGGTGGTGGGGCTGGATCCGCGGCCGCACGGTGGACGCCGAGGACCACTCGATGCACGGCGCCACGAGCTGGCGCGACTACTTCAAGGTCAACACCGACCACAAGGTGATCGGGGTCCAGTACCTGGTCACCGTCTTCACGTTCTTCGTGATCGGCGGCATCTTCGCCGAGCTCGTGCGGACCGAGCTCGCCCAGCCGGGCCAGGCGATCGGCGACGGCGAGACCTACAACGGCCTCTTCAGCGTCCACGCGACGCTGATGATCTTCCTCTTCGTCATCCCGGCCTTCGCCGGCCTGGCGAACTTCGTGCTGCCGATCATGATCGGCGCCAAGGACATGGCGTTCCCACGCCTGAACGCCCTGTCGATCTGGATGCTGATCCCGGGCGGCCTGATGCTGGCGGTCAGCCCGGCGTTCGGGTCGTTCTCAGCGGGGTGGACGGCCTACACGCCGCTCGCGACCCAGGGCGGGACGGGGCAGACGCTCTTCGAGGTCGGGATCCAGTTCGCCGGCGCGAGCTCGATCCTCACCGCGATCAACTTCCTGGTGACGATCTTCACCATGCGCGCGCCGGGCATGACCGTCTGGCGCATGCCCCTGCTCGTGTGGGCGAACGCGACGACCTCGGCGCTGGTCGTGTTCGGCACGCCGTTCATCGCCGGCTCGCAGTTCATGACGCTGTTCGACCGCGTGATGGGGACGAACTTCTTCGACCCGGCCGGCGGCGGCGACGTGATCATGTACCAGCACGTCTTCTGGTTCTACTCGCACCCGGCCGTGTACATCATGATGCTGCCCGGGTTCGGGATCGTCAGCGAGGTGATCGCCACCCACGCGCGCAAGCCGATATTCGGCTACCGCGCCCTCGCCTTCTCGACGGTGGCGATCGCGGTGCTCGGCTTCGGCGTCTGGGCGCACCATATGTTCGTCAGCGGCATGGCCCCCTGGCTGCGCGTGCCGATGATGATCACGACGATCATCATCGCCATCCCGACGGGCATCAAGGTGTTCTCGTGGCTCGGCACCCTCTGGGAGGGGAAGATCCACCTGCGCACGCCGATGCTCTTCGCGATGGGCTTCATCGTGACGTTCTCGATCGGCGGCCTGTCCGGGGTGATGCTGGGGACGATCCCCGTCGACATCCAGGTGACGGACACCTACTTCGTCGTCGCCCACATCCACTACGTGTTCCTGGGCGGCAGCGTCTTCACCATCTTCGCGGGCATCTACCACTGGTTCCCGAAGATGACGGGCCGGATGTACAACGAGACGCTCGGCCGCTGGAGCTTCTGGCTCCTGTTCATCGGCTTCAACCTGACCTTCATGCCGATGCACTGGCTCGGCCTGCAGGGGATGCCGCGGCGGGTGGCGACCTACGACGACCGCTTCGCCGACATGAACATGTTCATCAGCGCGGCCTCGGGGATCATGACGATCGCCGTGATCATCTTCTTCTACAACATGATCAACTCGTGGGTCCGCGGCCCCAAGGCGCCCTGGAACCCGTGGCGCGGGCGCACCCTCGAGTGGCTGGTCTCCTCGCCGCCGTCGCTGTTCAACTTCGAGGCGACCCCCCAGGTGGTCGGCGGCCCGTACCAGTACGGCGTGCCCGGCGCGCGCCACGCGGTGGTCTTCGCGCCGGAGGAGATCGGCGGCGAGCTCACCGAGACCGAGAAGCGCACGATCCTGGTCATCGCCAACGAGACGGTCTCCTCCTCGACGCTCATCGACGAGATCCGGCACCGCGCCGACGAGGGCCTGTGGCGCTTCACGATCGCCGTGCCGGTGGGCGACGGCGACCAGCGCGCGGCCGACCGGCGGCTACAGGTGACGCTCTCGGTGCTGGCCGAGGCCGGCGTCGACGCGAGCGGCACCGTGGTCGCCGGCGACCCCTTCGCCGCGGCGCGGAGGGTCATTGACGAGGAGGACGTCCACGAGCTCATGGTCGCGACCTATCCGACCGGGCGCTCCGGCTGGATGGCCGACGACATGGTCGACCGCCTCCGCAAGGCCACCGGCCTCGGGGTCACCCGCGTGGTCGTGCGCCCCGACGAGGCCCGCGCGCCGCTGCCGCACGCCGGCGTCACCCGCACCGCGGTGATCGTCGACGAGGCCATCGGCAACGGCCGCCTGGTCGACGCCCTGCGCGAGCGGGCCGACCGCGGCCCGGTCGCCACCGTGCTGCTCTACCCGATGGCCCTCGAGGGCCCGGGCTGGACCGACGAGGCCGAGGAGCTGCGCGGCGCCGCCTCCGAGCGGGTGCGCGAGGCCCTCGACCGGCTCCAGGACGCCGGCTTCCAGGCCCGCGGCGAGGTGCTCGACGGCGACGCCGCCGAGGCGGCCCGCGTCGCCCGCACGGCCCACGACGCCCAGGCCATCCTGGTCGTCGCGACCCGGGGCGGCCCGCTCGGCTCCGACGAGGCCCTGGCCCGCATCACGGCCGCGGCCGGCTCCCTGCCGGTCGAGCGGATCGTCGTCGAGGCCCCGACCGCCCCGGCCGGGGGCTGACCCATGGCCACCGCGGAGCCCAACGTCACCGTCACGCCGCAGGCGACGCCGCCGCCCTCCCGGGCCGCGCAGCTCAGCCCCGGCCTCCTGTCGATGGTCTTCTTCATCGGCTCGGAGGTCATGCTCTTCGCGTCGTTCTTCACGGCGTACTTCTTCGTCCGCTACAACGTCGCCGACTCGTGGCCGCCGCTGAACGACGCGGGCGAGCCGTTCGAGCTGCCGGTCGGGATCACGGGGCTCAACACCGCGATCCTGGTCTCGTCGAGCTTCACGGTCTGGTGGGGCGAGCACCGCCTGCACAAGTACGGCGACCACAAGGCCATCGCGCGCGGGCTGATCGTCACGATCATGCTCGGGGCGACGTTCCTGATCATCCAGATCAACGAGTACGTCCACCTGGGCTTCACCCCCCAGAGCAAGGCCTTCGGCTCGACCTTCTACTGCCTGACCGGCCTGCACGGATTCCATGTGCTCATCGGGCTGACGCTGCTGACCTTCGCCCTCATCCGCGTCCTGAAGGCCCGCGACTTCACCTACATCTCCACGACGCCGCTCGCCGCCGCCGGCATCTACTGGCACTTCGTCGACGTCGTCTGGGTGATCCTGTTCTTCCTCGTCTACGTCCTATGAGGCGGCGGACGCTCCTCCGGGCCGGCCGCGCCGCGGCCGCGGCCGCCCTCGCCGGCGCCGCCCTCGCGGCCGCCGGGTGCGGCTCGTCCGACACCGCGGACGTCGACGCGGGCAAGCAGACGTTCGTGAACCTCTGCGCCAGCTGCCACACGCTCGCCGACGCCGGCACGCCGCCCTCGCAGATCGGGCCCAACCTCGACGACGCCTTCCGCGCCTCGCGCCAGGTCGGCATGCACGAGGACCAGTTCGCGGGCGTGGTGAAGCGCTGGATCGACATCGCCCAGCAGCCCATGCCGCGGCACCTGGTCAGCGGGCAGGACAAGGAGAACGTGGCGGCCTACATCGCCCGGGTCGCCGGCACCCAGCCCGACAGCGCCGTCGTGCCGGCCCCGCCGCCCACGCCCGAGATCCCCAACCCCTCGCGCCAGCAGATCGAGGACTAGCCCGGCTCCGTGAGCGGGCGGCTCGACGGCGCGCGCGTGATCGTCACTGGCGCCTCGCGCGGGATCGGCCGGGCCGTGGCCGAGGCCGTGGCGGCCGAGGGCGGCAGGCTGGTGGTGACGGCCACCCGGCGCGCCAACCTCGACGGCCTGCTCGGCCGCCTGGCGGCGCGCGGCGCCGAGGCCCACGGGCTGGAGCTCGACCTGGGCGACGGGGCCTCGGTCGAGGCGGCCGCGGCCGAGGCCGTGGCCGCGCTGGGGCGGGTCGAGGGCTTGGTGAACAACGCCGGCCTGCTGGGCGACCGCCGGCCGCTGGCGGACTACCCGCTCGACCTGTGGGAGCGGGTGATGGCGGCCAACGTCACCGGCACCCTGCGGCTGACCCAGCGCGTGCTGCCCGCGATGTCGCGCGGCGGGGCGGTCGTGAACGTCACCTCGGGGGCCGCCGGCCGCCCGACCTGGGGCGCCTACGGCATCTCGAAGCTCGCCCTCAACGGGATCACCTCCATGCTCCGCGACGAGCTGGCGGACCGCGAGATCCGCTGCGTGGCGATCAACCCCGGCGGCACCCGCACCGCGATGCGGGCGGGGGCCTACCCCGACGAGGACCCGGCCACCGTGCCGCACCCCTCGAGCCGCGTGGCCCCCTTCATCGCCGTCCTCGCGGGCGAGGACCCCGGCCCGTTCGTCGAGGCCGCCCAGTGGCCCGGCGGCTGACCCCGATCCCCCCGCTGGCGCCGACGGCCGGCTGGCGTGAGGTCCCCATCGAGCCGGTCGACGAGCCAATGGTGGCGGTGGCCGACATCGGTTGGCGCGTGCGCGACGACCCGCGCTACCACGCGGCGGGGCTGCCCGGCGCCCAGCCCGCCGGGCTCCTGCGCGAGGGGGTGGCCGACGCCCTTGCGCGGGTGGCGCGGGCGCTGCCCGATGGCCTGAGCCTGCTGGTCTGGGACGGCTACCGCTCCCTCGAGACCCAGGCGGCGCTGTACGACGGCTACCTCGCCGAGCTGACCATGGTCCACCCCGACCAGCCGGCGGACGCGCTCGAGGAGGCCGCGGCGCGCTACGTCACGCCGCCCTCGCGCTCGCCCTCCGCCCCGCCGCCGCACCTCACCGGGGGGGCGGTCGACCTCACGCTGGCCGACGGCGACGGCGCCCCGCTGGACCTCGGCACCGACTTCGACGCCTTCGTCCCCGAGGCGGGCGCCCGGGCCCTCGAGGAGCTGGCGCAGCCGGCGCGCGAGCTGCGCCGGCTGCTCTTCTGGACGATGAGCGAGCAGGGCTTCACCGCCTACGCCGAGGAGTGGTGGCACTTCGACCTCGGCGACCAGTTCTGGGGCCTCGTGCGGGGCCGCCCCGCGCGCTACGCCGGGGCCGAGCCCCCCGCCTGAGCGCGGGTTGCCGGGCGAGGTCGAGGGAAATCCCCCATGCGCGGCCGGCGCGACCCGTCATACCGTCGCTCTCGACCGAACCCGATAGGGAAAGGAACCGACGATGCGTGAGATCGACGATGACTCGTCGGCACACCGGCAGGACGAGGGGGGCGAGTTGACCCGCCTCGGGCCGCCCGGCTGGGCTGAGTTCTCCGCGGCGCGCGAGCGCTTCATGCAGACCGTGACGGTGGCGGGGCTCGAGTCGGCGTGGGGCGCGCCGGCCCAGGAGCCGGTCCGCCGGGGGGTCGGGTCGCCGTGAGCCTCACCGGCGTCGTGGCGCGGTACTTCGACGCCTGGAACGATCGCGACCCGGACGCGTGCGGCGACTGCTTCGCCCCGGACGGCGTGCGGGAGTGGCGGATCCTGGCCCCGCCACACATCCCCGGTGAGCCCTTCCCGCGCTTCAGGGGGCCGGAGGAGATCGCCGGGCGGATCGGGGCGTTCATGGAGTCCGTCCCCGACCTGCGCGTCGACGTCACCTCGCTCTCCGAAGGCAGCGACGCCCGAGTGTGGACCGAGTGGCGCCTGCGCGGCACGCACTCGCTCGACCTCGGCGACTGGGCGGCGCGGGGGGAGCCCATCGACTTCGTGGGCGTGTCCATCTTCCGGGTCGGCGAGGAGGGGATCCTCCAGGAGCTCGCCTACTGGGACACGATGCTGATGGTCGGATCCCAGGCAGGGTCGGCCGCCGTCTCCTAGGGCGCCGGGCCGCCCTCTGCGATCCGTCGCGCGAGCTCGGTGCGTGAGCGCAGGCCGAGCTTGCGGTAGACGCTGCCGAGGTGGCGCTCGACGGTCTTCTCCGAGACGAACAGCCGCGCCGCGACCTCCCGGTTCGTGAGCCCCTCCGCGACGGCCAGCGCGGTCTGGCGCTCACGAGGAGACAGCTCGTCGGCGCGCGGGCCGTCGCGCGGCGGCAGACCGGCCCCGCTGGCGGCGATCTCCTCGCGCGCCCGGCGTGCCCAGGGCTCCGCGCCCAGCCGGTCGAAGGCCGCGAGGGCCCGCCGCAGGTGCTCGCGCGCCTCCGATCGGCGCCCCACGCGGCGCAGGCGGGCGCCGTAGGCCAGTTGCGTGCGGGCCCGCTCGAAGGGCATGGGCGTCTGGTCGTGGAAGCCGAGCGCCTCGCCGAAGTGGCGGTCGATGTCCTCGTCGAGCAGCCCGCGGCAGCGCGCGGTCACGGCCCGGGCCCAGGCCCCGTCGGTGCGGACCGCCTGCTCGGCGAGGATCCCGAGCGCCCGGCGGGCGTCCCGCGCCCGGCCCACGCGGAGGTAGCCCTCGATCAGCTCGGGCTGCCAGAGGACCGTGGCGGGCTCGCGGAGGCCGGTCTCGTCGGCGAAGGCGACGATCGGCTCGATCAGCTGGACCGCCGCCTCCGGGCGCCCCAGCCCCTGGGCCAGCAGGCCGAGCGCGTAGGCGCGGTAGACCGGGATCGACCCGAGCCCCAGCTCGCCGGCGATCGCCATGGCACGGGCGGCGTGGGCCTGGCAGTCGGCCTCGCGCCCCATGCCGGCCTCGACCTGGGCGAGGGTCACGAGGGCGAAGGCCAGCGGGCTGAACTGCCCGGTCTCCTCGAGGGATCGGACCGCCTCGTCGGACCGCGCGAGCGCGTCGCGCCAGCGCCCGCGGCGGAAGTCGAGCTCCGCCCCGAAGGCCTGGGGGAAGCCGATGTAGGCGAGGCAGCCGGCGTCGCGCGCGCGCCCGACCCACCGCTCGAGGTGGCGCTCGCCGGCCTCGAACTCCCCGAGCCACGTTCGCGGCGTGAGGGACAGCACGACGGTCTGGCCCTCCGGCGAGAGCGGCTCCACGTCGTCGAGGTACCGCTCGACCTGCGCGAACAGCGGCCGTGCCTCGCGCGCCCGCCCCTCGAGCGTCAGCGCGCTGGCCAGCGAGCCGATGAGCTGGGGCTCGTCGAACGCCAGGACGTACGAGAGGGCCTCCTGCATGCAGCGCAGCGCGTCGCGGGGCCGCCCGGCCATCGCCCGCGTGAGGCCCGCGTCGCACAGCATGCGGGCGGCCTTCCTGGGGTCCTGTGACCGCGCGCGGCGGGCCTCGCGCACGAGCAGCGTGAAGGCCTCGTCGGCCCGGCTCGAGAGCATGGTGAGGAAGCCCAACAGGTGGGCCGCCTCCGGGCGCAGTGCCCCTTCCGGGCCGGAGGCCCAGACGCGCTCCACCACCGCCGCAGCACGCGGGGCGTCGCCGGCCGCGAACCACATCTGGGCAGCGGCCAGCAGGTCGGCGCCGGCCCGGTCGGGCTCGCCCGCGAACGCGGCGGCCCGCTCGAAGAGGCGCGCCGCCACGGCGTACCCGGTGCGCGCCGCCGCCCGCGCCGCTGCGGCCTCGAGCGCGGCCGCGACCGCCGGTTCCGGGCCGACTGCGGCCTCGGCGAGGTGCCAGGCCCGCGCCTCCAGGTCGCGCTCCGGGTCGAGCTTGGCGGCCAGGGCGCGGTGGGTCGCGCGCCGCTCGGCCGGCGGGGTCAGCTCGAGCACCACCGAGCGCAGCACCGGGTGGCGCATCGTCAGGACGTCGTCGCCCAGCGAGAGGAAGCCCGCCGCCTCGGCCGCGACCAGATCGCCGCGGTCGCCACCCAGGTCGGCGAGGGCGGCGACGACCGGCCCCAGGGCGCCGTCGCCGCTGACGGCCGCGACCGTCAGGGCCAGGCGCGCCGGCTCGGGCAGGGCCTCGACGCGCCGGCGATAGGCGCCGGCGATCGCCTCGCCCGCCCGCAGCGGTTGCGGCAGCGGCGCGCGGCCGGCGCGCTCGTCGGCGCCCATGGCGGCCGGCAGCTCGACGAGCGCCAGCGGGTTGCCCTCGGCCAACCCGAGCACCTCGCGCGCCACGGTGGGCGCCAGCGGCGCATCGCGAGTCGACCGCGCCAGCAGCGCCTCCGCGTCGGCCGGCTCCAGCGGCCCGAGCTCCACCTCGGTGAGGCCGGGCACGTCGACCCGCTCGGGCGCGAGCTCGCGCGAGGCCGCGAGCATGGCGACCGGCTCGTCCTCGATGCGGCGGGCGCAGAAGACCAGGGCCTCACGGCTGGGCGCATCGAGCCACTGGGCGTCGTCGACGACGACGAGCACGGGCGAGTCGGTCGCGACGACGCCGAGCAGGCTCAGCGCGGCGGCGTACGCGGCGAAGCGGTCCGGCGCCGCGGGCGGCCCCAGCGCCAGGGCGGCGCGCAGCGCGGCCTGCTGGGGCGCGGGGACGGCCGGCAGGTGGTCGAGCACCGGCCGCAGCAGGTCGGCCAGCGCGGCGAACGGGAGGCCCGCCTCGGTCTCCTGGCAGCGCGCCCGCAGCACCCGGAAGCCATCGGCCCGCCCGATGCCCTCCTCCAGCAGCGCCGTCTTGCCGATGCCCGGGGGGCCGCGCAGGACCAGCGCGCGGCCGCGGCCGCGCCGCGACTCCTCGAGCGCGGCGGCGATGCGAGCGATCTCCGCGGAGCGGCCCACCAGCGCCACGGTCCGATCATCCGTCTCCCGCCGCGCCGCTGTCCACGCGCCGGAGCTAGCCGCGCACCACCGAGGTCTGGAGGTCGCGGATCACCTCGGCCAGCGCCGCCGGGCGGTTGGTCACGATGCCGTTGACGTCGCAGGCGATCAGGCGCCGCATCTCGTCCTCGTCGTCGACCGTCCAGGCGAAGACGCCGTGGCCGTGGCGGTGCATGCGCTCGACGACGCCCTCGTTCACGATGTCGAACGGCACGCCGACGCCCGTGCCCACGCCCTGGCTGCCTGCGTCGCCCATGGCGATGCTGGCCAGCGCGGCGGCCGAGTCGACCAGGTGGATGACCGGGCTCTGGGGGGCGAGCTCGTCGAGGCGCTGCCAGACCTCCGGCAGGAAGGAGATGTAGGTGACGCTGCCCTCGGCGCCGGCCTCGCGCACCTGGGCGACGGCGTCGTCGACGATGTCCGCCTCCTTCAGGTCGACGTTCACGCGCACCCGTCCCGCCGCGAGCCGCAGCACGTCGGCCAGCGCCGGGACGCGCTGGCCGTCGCCGGCGTCGAGGCCGGCCGCCTGGGCCGCGGTCATGGCGCGCAGCTCGCCGGAGCCCGAGGTGGTGCGATCGACCGTCGCGTCGTGCATCAGCAGCAGGGCGCCGTCGGCGGTGCCCCGCACGTCGCACTCGACCACGTCGGCGCGCTGCTCGATGGCGAGCTCGAACGCCGGGAGCGTGTTCTCCGGCCGCTCGGCCGACGCCCCCCGGTGAGCCACGTTCCACACCCGCCGGCTCGTCCCCATGGCGCTCATCCTACGCCCGCCGCCGATGGCGCGGCCCCCCGGTAACATCGGCGCCGTGACCACCTCTTCGAGGGCCGCCGCACCGGCCGCGGGGCTCGGTCTCGTGCCCGCCCTGCTCAACCTCGTGCGCTTCTCGCACACGATCTTCGCGCTGCCGTTCGCGTTCGCCGCCGCGGTCCTGGCGCGGATGGAGGTGCCGCGGGGGGCGGTGCTGTGGTGGATAACGATCGCGATGGTGGGCGCCCGCAGCCTGGCGATGGCGCTGAACCGGCTGATCGACGCCGACATCGACGCGCGCAACCCGCGCACGGCCGAGCGCGAGATCCCGTCGGGGCGCCTGACCGCGACCCAGGTGGGCTGGTTCTGCGCACTCAGCCTGGCCGTGCTCCTGCTGGCCGTCTCGCAGCTGCCCAGCGAGACGTGGGTGCTGTGGCCGATCCCGGTGGCGGCGTTCGTGATCTACCCCTTCGCCAAGCGCTACACCTGGATGTGCCACATCGCGCTGGGGCTGACGATCGGGCTGGCGCCGGTCGGGGCCTGGCTGGCGGTGACCGGCGACCTCGGGACGGCGCCCATCCTGCTGGGCCTGGCCGTGGCCTGCTGGATCGCGGGCTTCGACATCATCTACGCGCTCCTGGACCTGGACTTCGACCGCGCGACCGGCATCCACTCGATCCCGGCGCGCTTCGGCCCGGCGCGGGCGCTGTGGGTCACGCGCGGACTGCACGCGTTGGCCCTTGCGCTGCTGGTCCTCGCCGGCATCGCCGCGGGGGCGGGCGCGGTCTACATGGTGGGGGTGGCGGTGTGCGGGGCGGTGCTGGCCTACGAGAACACGATCGTCGGCCCGCGCGACACGACGCGCGTCTCGGTGGCCTTCGCCCAGTCGAACGGCCTGCTGGCGGTGGTGTTCCTGGTCTTCACCGTGCTCGAGGTGACGCTGTAGAGGGCGGCGAGCTCGTGCGGGCGTCCGGCCTCGTGAAGCGCTTCGGCGAGCGGCGGGCGGTCGACCGGGTGGACGTGGAGCTGGCGGCCGGCGAGTGCCTGGCCGTGTTGGGGCCGAACGGGGCCGGCAAGAGCACGCTGCTGCGGATGCTGGCCACCCTGCTGCGGCCCGACCAGGGCGCGCTGGCGGTCTGCGGGCACCGCCTGCCCGAGCGGGCCGGCCGGGCCCGGGCCGAGATCGGCTACCTGGGCCACGACCCGCTGGTCTACCTGGACCTGACGGCGCGCCAGAACCTTGAGCTCTACGCCGACCTCTACGGCCTCCCCGACGCCCGCCGGCGCGTGGACGACGCCCTCGACCGCGTGGGCCTGCTGGCGCGCTCGTTCGACCCGGTGCGCACCTTCAGCCGGGGCATGGCCCAGCGCCTGGGCCTGGCGCGGGCGCTGCTGCACGAGCCGCGCCTGCTGCTTCTCGACGAGCCGTACGCCGGGCTCGACGCGGCCGGGGCGCACCTGCTGGACGCGGTGCTGGCCGACGCGGTCCGCGACCGCGGGGTGGTCATCGTCACCCATGAGGTCGAGCGCGGCGTGGCCCTGGCCGGCCGGCTGCTGGTGCTGCGGGCCGGGCGCGCCGTGCTCTCGGAGCGCGTCGGGGCGCTCGACGGGGCGACCTTCCGCGCCCGCTACGAGGAGCTGGTGGCGTGAGCGCGGGCGATCCGAGCTGGCCGCGCCAGATGCGGGCCCTGCTGCTGAAGGACCTGCGCCTGGAGCTGCGCACCCGCGACACCGCGGTCGCCATGGTGCTCTTCGTCGTGCTGGCGATGCTGATCTTCCAGTTCGCGATCGGCTCGCGCGGCACCGACCTGACGCCCTACGCGGGCGGGATCCTCTGGGCGACGCTCTCTCTGACGGCCGTCCTCGGGGTCGGGCGCTCCTGGGTGCCCGAGCGCGAGCAGCGGGTGCTGGACGGCATCCTCTCGGCGCCGGTGTCCCGCCTGGTGCTGCTGACCTCGAAGGCCGCCACGATCTACGCCTACCTGCTGGCGGTGGAGATCGTGGCCGTGCCCCTGATGGCGCTCTTCTTCGTGCGCGGGTCGGTCGCCGGCGACCTCGGGCTGATCGCCGTGACCTGCCTGCTGGCGAACCTCGGGATCGCGGTGCTGGGGTCGCTGTACGCGTGCCTGGCGCTGTTCGCGCGCGCCCGCGAGCTGCTGCTGCCGGTGCTGTTCCTGCCCTCGCTGCTGCCCGTCGTGATCGCCGCGGCGGGGGCCGTCAACGCCGTCGCAGGGGGGACGAACGACCTGGCTGAGTACCGCGGCTACAGCCTGTTCCTGGCGGTCTATGCGGTAATCTTCGGGCTTGTGGCCTACGCGACGTACGATCACGTCTTCGATGACTGACGCGCGTCCGGGGCGGCGGCTGGCGGCCACCGCCGGCGCCACCGCGGCCCTCACCGCGCTCGCCGTCTACGGGGTCTTCTTCGTCGCCCCCGAGGACGCCGACCAGGGGATCATCCAGAAGATCTTCTACTTCCACGTGGCGATCGCCATCGGCTCGCTGCTGGCGTTCCTGGTCGCGTGCGTCTACGGCATCCGCTACCTGCGCTCGCGCGACGAGCGCGACGACGAGGTCTCGTCGACCGCCGTGGGCATCGGCATCGGCTTCGCGATCCTGGTCGTGATCACGGGCTCCATCTGGGCCAAGGCCTCGTGGGGCACCTGGTGGGTCTGGACCGACCCGCGGCTGGTGACGTTCCTGATCGTGCTGCTGCTCTACGCCGCCTACTTCGTGCTGCGGTCGTCGGCCGAGGGCGAGCGGCGCATGCGGTACTCGGCGATCTACTCGATCGCGGCCTTCGCGTCGGTGCCGCTGTCGTTCTATTCGGTGCGCGTGGCGCGCTCGTTCGTGCACCCGGTGGTCTTCACCCAGAACGGCGCGAACATGCCGGACAGCATGCTGGTCTGGTTCGCGGTCAGCCAGCTGGCCGTGATCGGCGTCTTCCTCACGATCATGCAGGTCGAGCTGCTGCAGCGGCGCGCCGACAAGGCGCTGCGCCGCATCAAGCTGCGCCTGGAGGCCGCCGCGTGAGCACCGGCGCCCAGTACGTCGTCGCCGTGTACGGCGTGGTGCTCTTCGGGCTCCTGATGTACGTCCTCGTCCTCGGCCTGCGCACGGCGCGCCTCGCGCGCGAGGCCGAGCTGCTGGCCCGGCTCGCGGAGCGCGAGGACGAGGCCCGGCGCGCCCCCGAGCCGGCGGCCACGCCGTGAGCGGGAACCGCGTCGCGCCCAGCCGCCCCCCGGGGCCCGGCAAGGTCTTCTACCCGATGTTCGTGGACATCGAGGGGCGCCGCTGCCTGGTCGTGGGCGGCGGCCCGGTCGCGACCGAGAAGGTCGAGAAGCTGCTCGACCACGGCGCCGTCGTGCGGCTGGTCACTCCGGCCATGACCGACGCGCTGGCCGCGATGGTCGCCTCGGGCGCCGTCGCCGAGCACCGCGCCCGCGGCTACGCCGAGCAGGACCTGGACGGGTGCTTCCTGGTGATCGCCGCGACGAACCTCGACGCGATCAACCGGATGGTCTGGCAGGACGCCGAGGCGCGGAACCTGCTCTGCAACGTGGTCGACGTGCCCCCGCTCTGCAACTTCATCGTGCCGTCCATCGTGCGGCGCGGCGAGCTCGCGCTGGCGATCTCGACCGGCGGGGCCAGCCCGGTGGTGGCGAAGCACATCCGCCGCGAGCTCGAGGACGCATACGGCCCCGAGTGGGAGGCGCTGGTCGAGCTGCTGCGGGACGTCCGCGACGAGCTGAAGGTGCGATACCCGGACATGCCGAGCCGCCGCGACGCGGTCGAGCGCCTGATGGAGACCGACGTCGTGCGGCGTCTGGCCGAGGGCGACGAGGCCGGCGCCCGCGAGCTCGCGACGCGCGTCCTGGACATCGGGGTGCCCGCGTGACGCTCCTCGTCCTCGGGCTCTCCCACAAGACGGCGCGGGTGGCCCA
Organism: Miltoncostaeaceae bacterium; assembly: GCA_035537655.1. Lineage (GTDB taxonomy): Bacteria > Actinomycetota > Thermoleophilia > Miltoncostaeales > Miltoncostaeaceae > DATAGF01. Next base: position 9,796 of record DATLLV010000063.1, on the reverse strand, counting down.
GCGCGAGAAGGCGGCCCTCTCGGATGCCGAGACGCGCTCGCTGCTCCGGGCCCTGGCCGAGGGCGGCGCGGTGGCGGAGGCCGTGGCCCTCTCCACCTGCAACCGCACCGAGATCTACGCGGCCGCGTCCGACGCGGCGGCCGAGGAGCTCCTGGCGGCGACCCTGGTCGCCCACAGCCACATCTCGGACGACGAGCTGGCGTGCGCGCGGTACGTCCTGCGCGACGAGCGCGCCGCCACCCAGCTCTTCCGGGTCGCCTCGAGCCTCGACTCGATGGTGGTCGGCGAGAGCGAGATCCAGGGCCAGGTGCGCCAGGCGTGGGAGATCGCCGCCCAGGAGGGCACGACCGGCGCGATCCTGAACCAGCTCTTCCGCCAGGCGCTGGAGGTGGGCAAGCAGGTGCGCGCCTCGACCCGCATCGGCGCCGGCTCGGCGTCGGTGTCGGCCGTGGCCGTCGAGCTGGCCGAGGAGGTGCTCGACGACCTGCCCGGGCGCCAGGTGCTGGTGATCGGCGCGGGCCGGATGGCCGAGACCACGGCGCGGGCGCTGGTGGCCCACGGCGCGCGCGAGGTCGTGGTCGCCAACCGCACCGTGGGCACGGCGAAGGAGCTCGCCGGCCGCGTGGGCGGCCGCGGCGTCGGCTTCGACCGGCTCGCCCAGGAGCTGCGCCGCGCCGACATCGTGATCTCGTCCACCGACGCGCCCCACGCGATCCTGCGCCGCGACGAGCTGGCGCCGGTCATGGCCGGGCGCGCCGAGCGGCCGATGGTGATCGTGGACATCTCCGTGCCGCGCGACGTGGACGCGGCCGCCGCCGACGTCGAGGGTGTGGCCCTGTTCGACATCGACGACCTCGAGCGCCTGGTCGAGACGAACCTCAACGGCCGCCGCCTCGAGGCCGAGCGGGCCGAGGGCTTCGTGATCGGCGCGGTCCAGGGCTTCTCGGCCTGGCGCCGGGGCCTGACCGCCACGCCCGCCATCGCCTCCCTGCACGCCCGCGGCGAGGAGATCCGCCGGGCCGAGCTCGAGCGGATCCAGGCCCAGTGGGAGGGGCTCTCGGAGGCCGACCGCGAGCGGCTCGAGACCCTCACCAAGGGCATCGTCAGAAAGCTGCTGCACGAGCCGACCGTGCGCGTCCGCGAGGCCGCCGAGGACGGCGACGCCTTGCGGCACGTGGAGAGCCTGCGCCACCTCTTCGACCTCGAGGCCCCGTCCGGCTGAGCCTCGCCACGCGGCGCTCGCCCCTGGCGCTCGCGCAGACGGAGCTGGTGGCCGCGCGGCTGCGGGCGGCGGGGCACGAGACGGAGCTGCTGCCCCTCACGACCACCGGCGACCGCTGGAGCGCCGAGGAGCGCACGCCGGCGCCGGACCGGGGCCTGTTCGTGAAGGAGCTCGAGGAGGCGCTGCTCGACGGCCGCGCCCACCTGGCCGTCCACTCGGCCAAGGACCTCCCCGGCGACCTCCCCGAGGGGCTCGCGATCGTCGCCGTGCCTCCGCGGGAGGATCCCCGCGACGTGCTCGTGGGCCCCGCCGGCGGCCTCGACGCGCTGCCCGCCGGGGCGCGGGTCGCCACGGGCAGCCCGCGCCGCGCCGCCCAGCTGCTGGCCGCCCGGCCCGACCTGGCCGTCGTGCCGATCCGCGGCAACGTCGGGACCCGCCTCGACAAGCTCGCCCGGGGCGAGGCCGACGCGCTCGTGCTCGCGGCGGCCGGCCTGCGACGGCTGGGGCTGTGGCCGGAGGGCGCCACCGCGCTGCCGGTGGACGTCTGCACGCCGGCGCCGGGGCAGGGGTTCCTCGCCGTGGAGGCGCGTGCCGACGACGTCGAGGCGGCGGCCTCGGCCGCGGCGCTTCACGACCCGGCCGCGGACGCCTGCCTGCGGGCCGAGCGCGCCTTCCTGCGGGCGTTCGGCGGCGGCTGCATGCGGCCCCTCGGCGCCCTCTGCGAGATGGACGGCGACGAGCTCGCGCTGACCGTCTTCGGCGGCGGCGAGGACGGCTCCCCCACCTGGCGGCGGATTCGGCACCGCGGCCCCGCCGCCGAGCCCGAAGAGGCCGGGCGCGGGGCGGCCGAGGCGCTGGGCGCGGGCCCGCCGTGACCGGCATCGTCCACCTGGTCGGCGCCGGGCCGGGCGACCCGGGCCTGATCACGACGGCGGGCCGCGAGGCGCTCGAGGGGGCCGACGTGGTGGTGCACGACCGCCTCGGCACCGAGGCGCTGCTGGGGCTGTGCCGCCCCGGCGCCGAGCTGCTCGACGCGGGCAAGGCGCCCGGCCGCGCCGCCATGACCCAGATCGAGATCAACGCCGCCCTGGTCGAGCACGGCCGCCGCGGGCGGCGGGTGGTGCGCCTGAAGGGCGGCGACCCGTTCGTCTTCGGCCGCGGCGGGGAGGAGGCCGAGGCGCTGGCGGCGGCGGGCGTGCCGTTCCGGGTGGTCCCCGGCATCACGAGCGCGATCGCCGCGCCGGCGGCGGCCGGGATCCCGGTGACCCACCGCGGCGTCGCCACCTCGTTCACGGTCGTGACCGGCCACGAGGACCCCTCCAAACCCTCCGACCAGACCGACTGGGCGGCGCTGGCGGCGGTGCCCGGGACGCTGGTGGTGCTGATGGGCATGGGGCGGCTGGGCGAGATCGCGGCGGCCCTGATGGCCGGCGGGCGGCCGGGCGACCAGCCCGCGGCCGCGGTCCAGTGGGGCACCACCCCGCGCCAGCGCAGCGTCGTGGCGACCCTCGCGACGCTCGCCGAGCGCGTCGAGGCGGCGGCGCTCGGGCCGCCGGCGGTCGTGGTGGTCGGCGCCGTCGCCGCGCTCGCCCCCGCGCTGGCGGAGGCGGGCGCGCGGCCCCTGTCGGGCAGGCGGGTCGTCGTGACGCGCGCGCGGGCCCAGGCCAGCGAGCTGTCCGAGCGCCTGCGCGCCCTCGGGGCGGCGGTGACCGAGCTCCCGGCGATCCGCATCGAGCGCCTGCCGGACGGCCCCGAGCTCGAGTCGGCATTGGCGGCCCTGGGCGACTACGACCTGGTGGTGCTGACGAGCGTCAACGGCGTGGACGCCCTCTTCGACGCCCTGGAGGCGCGCGGCCGCGACGCCCGCAGCCTGCCGGCGGCCGCGACGATCGTGGCGATCGGCCCGGCCACGGCCGAGCGCCTGGCCCGCCGGGGGGTGCGCGCCGACCTGGTGCCGGAGCGGTTCGTCGCCGAGGGCATCCTCGACGCCCTGGCGGGGAGGCCTCTCGATGGCGCCCGCGCCCTGGTCGCCCGCGCCGCCGGATCGCGCCCCGAGCTGGTCGACGGGCTCGCCGTCCGCGGCGCCCGCGTGGACGAGGTGCTGCTCTACGAGGCCGTCCCGGAGGCCGCCGACCCGGCGCTCGTGGCCGAGGCGCTGGGGGCCGACTACCTCACGTTCACGGCGTCCTCGACCGTGCGGGCCTTCACGGGCCTGCTGGGCGACGGCGACCGCGCGCGGCTGGACGAGGACGGGCCGCGGGTCGTGTCGATCGGCCCGGTGACCAGCGCGAGCGCCCGCGAGGCGGGCCTGCGCGTGGACGCCGAGGCCGGCGAGCACACCATCCCGGGCCTGGTCGCGGCCCTGCTGGCCGATGCCCGCCGGCCGTAGGCCGGTCGTCGCGCTGCTGACGGACTACGGCCCGGGCAGCGAGCACGTCGGGGCCCTCCACGCCGTGATCGCGGCGGCGTGCCCCGGCGCCGACCGCATCGACCTCGCCCACGACCTGCCGGCGGGCGACGTGCGGGCGGGCGCCGTCGTGCTGGCGCGCCTCGCGCCGCTGGTGCCGGGCGCGGTTGTGCTGGCCGTCGTCGACCCCGCGGTCGGGACCGGGCGGCGGGCGGTGGCCGCGGGGCTGCGCGACGGCGGCGCGCTGGTGGGCCCGGACAACGGGCTCCTCGGCCCCGCCGCGCGGGCGCTCGGGGTCGCGACCTGCGCGGTGCTGCCGCCGCCGCCGGCGGATGCCCCGGCGACCTTCCACGGGCGCGACGTGCTGGCGCCCGCGGCCGCCCGGCTCGCCTCCGGGCGCTCGCCCGCCGACCTGGGCGAGCCGGCCGACCCGGCCACCATCGCCCAGCCCGACCTGCCCCCGGCCGAGGCCGGCCCCGGCGCCCTGCGGGCGACGGTGGCCGTGGTCGACCGCTTCGGCAACGTGGAGCTGCTCGCCGGCGCCGCCGACCTCGAGCGGGCGGGCTTCGCGCGCGGGGACCGCATCCACGCCGCCGTCGGCGAGCGGCGCCACCCGGTGACGGTGGCCCGGGCGTTCGCCGACGTCCCGCGCCGCGGCATGCTGGTGCACGTCGACAGCCACGGGATGGTGGCGCTGGCCGTGAACGGCGGCAGCGCCGCCGCCCGCCTGGGCGCGGCCCCGGGCGACCTCGTCAGCCTGGGGCGCTGGTGAGCCGGCGGGCGATCGCGCCGACCAGCCGCTCGGCGGTGCCCGGGACGTGGGCCAGGAACAGCGAGGGCTCGAGCAGCTCGAGCTCGATCACCACCGGCGCGCCGTCGTCGCCCGGGATCAGGTCCACCCGGCCGTAGAGCAGGTCGCCGTCGGCGGGGACGGCCGCCATCGCGGCGCGCGCGACCGCGGCCTCGGCCGCGGTCGGCGCCGCCGGCCCGATCTGCTCCTTCAGGAAGAGGCCCCCGACCACCTCGCGCTCGTCGCGCAGCATCGGCCCCTTTCGCACCGCGTGGCTGAAGCGCCCGTCCAGGAACACCATCGCCGTCTCGCCGGCGGCGTCCACCCTCGCGAGGTACGGCTGGGCCATGGCGACCCGCCCGTCGGCGTGCAGGCGCGCGACGTGGGCCGCGGCGTCGGCGCGGCTGCGCGCCGGGTAGCGCTCGGTGTCGATGGAGCCGGCCGAGACGGCGGGCTTCACCACCACCTCCGTCCCGTCGGGCCAGGCCATCGCCTCGCCGGGGGCGGCGAACGCCGTCGGCGCCACCGGCACGCCGGCCGCGGCCAGGTCGGCCAGGTAGCGCTTGTCGCTGCTCCACGCGAGCACCGGCGCGGGGTTGGCCAGCGGGGCGGCCGCGCCGGCGGCCTCCGCCCAGGCGAGGAATTCGGCCCGCCGGTGAACGTAGTCCCAGACCGACCGCACCACCAGCAGCTGGTGGGCCCCCCAGTCGGCGCCCGGGTCGTCCCAGTCGAGCAGGGCGTGCGCGATGCCCGCGCCCCCCAGCGCGGCCAGCAGCGGCGGCAGGTCGTCGTCGAGGTCGCGCGCCGCCGCGCAGGTGACGACCGCGACGCTCACGTGGCCGGCCGCCGCGCCCGCCACTCCTCGCGCGTCTGGCCCCAGGCGTCCACGGTCACGTCGAGCGGCGGCGGCAGCCGCACCGGCCCGCGCCGGCGCGACCCGAGCCGCTCGGCCACGGCGATCGAGGGGGCGTTCTCAGGGTCGATGCAGTGGATGACCTCGGTCCAGCCGAGGGCGTCGAAGGCCCAGTCGATGGCCGCGGCGGCGCCCTCGGTCGCGTAGCCGCGGCCCCAGCGCGAGCGGGCGATGGCGTAGCCGACCTCCGGCCCGGGCCACTCCTCCGGCATCCAGGGGCCGAGCCGCCCCACCCACTCGCCGCTCTCGCGCTCGATGACCGAGAACATCCCGAAGCCCTGGATGCTCCAGGCCCCTACCACCGAGAGGAAGGAGCGCCAGGCGGTCGCCCGCGGCTGGGTGCCGCCGAGGAACCGCGTGCACTCGGGGTCGGCCATGAAGGCGGCCCAGGGGTCGAAATCCTCGCGGGCCGGTGGGCGGAGCACCAGGCGGGCGGTCTTGATGCGGGGGACCTCGCGGTTCACGCCGGGACGGTAGCTAGGGCTGGACGGTGAGGACCGACCCGACGCCGTCGGTGACGTAGACGAGCCCGCCGCCGGCTAGGACGCAGCGGATCGGCCCCGGCGCCGCCCCCGGCGGCAGCGTGCCGCGCGCGACCTCGGACAGGTCGGCCTGGCTCAGCTTCACCAGCTCGGCGGGCGCGCCCGAGGCCGCGTCGGCCGCCACGGCCGCCCAGACCGCCCCGGCGCCGGCGGACGTGCAGCTGAGCCCGATGTCCAGCCCCTTGGAGACGGCGCCGGAGACGAGGCCGGCCGAGGGCGAGATCTTGTTGATCTGGCCCAGGTCGTTCGGGGTCGACTGCGACAGCCACAGGGAGTTCGCCCCGTACACCAGCGACAGCGTGCCGGCGACGCCGCCCGTCGCCGCGCCCACGCCGAAGCTCTTGAGGATCTTGAGGCTGGACGGGCTGCGCTTCTGCAGCGTCTGCTGGTTCGGCGTCACCATCCAGAGCGCGCTCGAGGCGGCGGTGAAGGCCTGCGGGATCGGCCACGTTTTCACGACGACCGTGGCGTCGTCCGGGTCGATGGACGCGAGCTTCTGCCAGGTGCGGACCCCCGCGACCCACACGAAGCCCGACCCGATGCCGATGGTGTTGGCGCCGTTGACCGTCGAGCCGACGCTGGTGGTGGTCCCGAGCGGGATGGTGATCGCGCTGCCGGTCTTGGCCCCGGTGGACGTGTTGAGGCGCACCACGGTCGCCGTGGACTTGGTCGAGCGCAGCACCCAGATGCGGTTGTAGCCGGCCCGGATGTCGCGCGGGTTCGGCCCCACGCTGGTCGTGCGCACCTGCCCGGTCGTCGTGTCCACCCGGCTGACGGTGCCGTCGCCGTTCAGCGTCCAGACCGCGCCGTAGCCGTCGGTCAGCTTCCCGGGCTGGGAGCCCACCTTGGCGGTCGCGAGCACCTGGTACGCCGTCGACGGTGCCTGCGCCAGCGCCGGGGCGGCCGCGCACGCGGCCCCGGCGAGGGCGGCGGCGAGCAGCAGGCGCGCGGGTCCGGGCGGGCGCATCGGGCGATGCTACGACGAGCGCTTCTCCGAAAGCGAGACCCGGACGGGGGCTCCGCCACCCTCGCCGTGCTCGACCTGCAGGGTCGTGTGCGCGATGCCGAACTCCCGCTGCAGCATCTCGCTGAGCTCGCGGCGGCGCGCGTGGCAGTCCTCGCCCTCCGGCACCAGCACGTGAGCCGAGAGCGCCGGGAAGCCCGACGTGATCGTCCAGATGTGCAGGTCGTGCACCTCCGAGACCCCCTCGACGTCGGCCATCCGGCGGCCGACCTCGTCGACGTCGATGCCCTCCGGCGCCGCCTCGAGCAGCACGCCCAGCGACTCGCGCAGCACGCGCCACGAGCTGGCGAGGATCAGGACGCCGATGAGCACGCTGACCAGCGGGTCGGCGTAGAGCCAGCCGGTGGTCAGGATCACCACGGCGGCCACGATCACCCCGGCCGACCCGAGCAGGTCGGCGAACACGTGCAGCGTTGCGGCCCGCATGTTCAGGCTCCGTCCGCCGGAGCGGGTGAGGATCACCAGCCCGATCACGTTCACGGCCAAGCCCGCCAGCGCGATGGCCAGCGTCGCGCCGGCCTCGACGTCGGGCGGGTCGGAGAAGCGCTGCCCGGCCTCGACGAAGATCCAGATCGCGATCGCGACCAGCGCCACCCCGTTGACGAACGCGGCCAGGATCTCCGCGCGGCGGAAGCCGAACGACATCCGCGCCGTCGGCGGGCGCTGCGCGAGCCAGAGCGCGAAGAGCGCGAGCCCCAGCGACCCGACGTCCGAGACCATGTGGCCGGCGTCCGCGAGCAGCGCCAGGCTGCCGGTCACCAGCCCGCCGACCAGCTCCGCGATCGCGAGGGCCGCGGTCAGCCCCAGGACCAGCCGGAGCGCGCGCGCGTCGCCCGGCCGCGCGGGGCCGTGCTCGTCGGCGTGACCGTGCGCCATCAGGGTCGGGTCTCGAGCTCCACCCGGGGAGCGGCGGCGAGCCGTGCGAGGTCGACCGCCCGGTGGGCGATCGAGCCGCGGCGCACCACGAGCCGCACCCGGCCGGCGCCGACGCGCTCGATCAGCTCGGAGATCAGGTGGGTGCCGGCGCTGTCGAGGAAGGGGACGTCGCGGAGGTCCACCGTCAGCTCGTCGCCCTCGCCGACCTCGTCCCGCAGCCGCGCCAGCAGGGCCGGGGCGGACGCGTGGTCCACCTCGCCGCGCAGGCGGGCGAGGACGGACACCCCGCCCCTCCGCTCCTCGCGCACCAGGTCGAGCTCGACGGCGGCCTCGCCGCCGGGCGCCGCCGCCAGCATCGACGGCCGGCGCGCCCCGAGCCCCAGTCGGCGGGTCATGCGCACCACCGTCCCGGCGACGCCCGTGTCCACGTCGACCTCGTCCATCAGGGCCCGCATCATCCCCAGGCCGCGGCCGCGGTCGCCGGGGGCGGGCGAGGCGCGCCAGCTGCCGCTGTCGGCGACCTCGAGCTCGACCGCGCCCCGGGCGACGCGGGCGATCACGCGGATCTCGCCGGGGGTGCGGGCGCGGTAGGCGTGCTCGACGCAGTTGGCCGCGGCCTCGCTGCCGGCCAGCACGACCTCGTCGCCCGCCGCGCCGGCGCCGGCCGCCTCCAGCCAGCCGGCGAGCCGCCGCCGCAGCGTGACGAGCTCCGCGGCGTGGGCGGGGACGGCGACCTCGAGGGGGTCCGGCATCGCCTGGTCGAGCTGCAACGCCAGCAGCGCCGTGTCGTCGCCGGACCGCTGGCCGGCCAGCGTCCCCAGCAGCGCGTCGCAGACGGCGTCGGCAGAGGGGCGGCGTACCCCCGTCGCGGCCGCCCGCAGGCGCTCGAGCGACGCGTCGATCGACTCGCGCGAGCGCTCCACGAGCCCGTCCGTGTAGAGCAGCAGCGCGTCGCCGGGCGACAGGGTCTGTGCCGCCTGGGGCCGGCGGCCGTCGGTCGCGAGCCCGAGCGGCGGCGACCGCCCCTCCCAGAGGAACCGCGCCTCGGTGGCCCGGTCGCCAGGGATCACCAGCGGGGGCGGGTGGCCCGCGCAGGCGAAGCGCACCTCGCGCGAGGCGAGGTCGACCAGGCACAGCGCCGCGGTCGTGCCCATCGCGTCGGGCACGCCCGCCGCGAAGCCGGCCAGGCGGTCGAGCAGCGGCCCCGGTTCGGGGTCCTCGCCGGCGAAGATGCCGAGCGCCCCCCGCATCTGCCCCATGACGGCGGCCGCGTGGGTGCCGCGGCCGACCACGTCGCCGACGCACAGCAGCACCCGCCGGCCGCCGACCGGGATGGCGTCGTACCAGTCGCCGCCGACCCGGCCGGGCTCGTCGCTCGCGACGTAGCGGCGGGCCAGGCCGCCGCCCTCGAGCGGCGGCAGCTCGGACGGCAGCAGGGCCTCCTGCAGGGTCTCGGCGACGTGGCGCTGGCCCTCGTAGAGGGTCGCGTTGTCGAGCGCGAGGCCCGCGCGGCGACCGATCTCGACGGCCAGGTCGCGGTGCTCCTCGGTGAAGTGCCGCCCGGACTCGCTGCAGAGCAGCGAGAGCGCGCCGATCGCGCGACCGCGGGCCGTCATCGGGACGCCCAGGTAGGAGACCGGCCCCAGCTCGCGCAGCCGCGCGACGAAGTCCTCGTCGCCGGGCGGCGGGTCCCACTTCCGCTCGTCGAGCCGGGGGAGCAGCACCGGCTCGCCCGAGCTGATGATGTCCGCCGGGCCGCCGCGCAGGGACAGCGACTGGTCGCCGGCGTAGGTGGCCCGGACGAGGTCATGCTTCGCCGGGTCGGCGTGGCGGTAGGCCACCAGCGGCGACCGGCCCTGCTCGTCGATGACGCGCACCGTGCAGAAGTCGGCCAGCCGCGGCACCACCGCCCGCACCAGGGCGTCGAAGCGCTGGTTCAGGCCGACCGGCGCGTCGAGGGCCAGGCTCACGTCGGCCAGCAGGCGGGCGCGGTCCTCGGCGCGCTCGGCCGCCTCGCGGGCC